>NZ_JAWLRW010000059.1:0-511 GCF_033142235.1 Rhodococcus sp. IEGM 1408 | reverse complement strand
AGATACCCATCTGCGAAATCGGACGCGAGAGCTCGGTCGTCGCATCGAGGTGCGCGAACGTCGTGGCCGGAGCCGGGTCGGTGTAGTCGTCGGCGGGAACGTAGATCGCCTGCAGCGAGGTGATCGAGCGTCCACGGGTCGAGGTGATGCGCTCCTGGAGCTCACCCATCTCGTCCGCCAGCGTGGGCTGGTAACCGACGGCCGACGGCATACGACCGAGAAGGGTCGACACCTCCGAACCTGCCTGCGTGAAGCGGAAGATGTTGTCGATGAACAGAAGAACGTCCTGTCCCTGAACATCGCGGAAGTACTCCGCCATGGTCAGTGCCGACAACGCCACGCGCATACGCGTGCCGGGCGGCTCGTCCATCTGGCCGAAGACGAGGGCGGTGTCCTGGAGGACGCCCATCTCTTCCATCTCGAGGTGAAGGTCGGTGCCTTCACGGGTGCGCTCGCCGACTCCCGCGAACACCGAGGTGCCCGAGAACTCGCGTGCGATACGGGTGATCAT
>NZ_JAWLRW010000058.1:0-519 GCF_033142235.1 Rhodococcus sp. IEGM 1408 | reverse complement strand
CCCGACCAGTTCGACGCGGTGCTGCTCCTTATGCTGCAGGCTGCGCGCAACAGTCCAGGCTCTACCCCGTTGACGGATCGGGAGGTTCGCACGACCGTGGCGAGCGCTCAACGGCACGTCGCCTCGACGGGCGACTACACGCAGCAGTGGATGCTCGATTGGGGTCGTGACCACGCTGCGCCTGAGACGGACGCTCTGGTCGAACGGCTCCTACGTGAGATGCGCGCCAAGGACACGGCGAAGCAGATTTACGCAGAAGAGGTGTCGCACGCTGCGCGCTCAGAGGTCCCCGACGTGGTCCCGCTCAGCGCGTCGGAGTTGCTGATCCTCGATGACGCTGTCGAGTACGAGTGGGTCATCCCTGGTCGTCTCCCTAAGGGCATCCGCCTGATCCTCACGGCGGACGAAGGCGCAGGCAAGAGCACGCTGCTGCGGTGGATCGCCGGATCCGTCGCGGCTGGTCTCGATCCGTTCGACTGGGTCAACCGCACGAGCTTCGACCCGCAACGGGTGCTGCTC
>NZ_JAWLRW010000057.1:0-520 GCF_033142235.1 Rhodococcus sp. IEGM 1408 | reverse complement strand
CACCCATGCTGCCGCGCAGGGATATTCGGATGCCGGTCAGCTGGCTGACGTCCCGCACGTGGTGGTGGTCGGCGGCGGTATCGCAGGCCTGAGCGCCGCGACAGCGCTGGCCGAGCGTGGTGTGAAGGTGCACCTGGTCGAGCGTGAGAGCTACCTCGGCGGCCGCGTCGGCGGGTGGGACACGACGCTGGAGGACGGATCGCCCGCGACCATGAGCCGCGGCTTCCATGCGTTCTTCCGGCAGTACTACAACCTGCGAAACCTGTTGCGCCGCACCGATCCAGGGTTGTCTCGGTTGCGTCCGGTCGACGACTACCCGCTGATCGACGGCGACGGCCGGATCGACGGCTTCAAAGGGTTGCCCGACACTCCGCCGCTCAACGCATTCGCGTTCGTCAAGCGTAGTCCGACGTTCCGGTGGAAGGACCTCGCCGACCTCAACGGCATCGCCGCCCTCCCGCTGATGACGGTGAGGGTGCCCAAGACCTTCGACGAGCTGGACACCACTCCGGCCGCAGAG
>NZ_JAWLRW010000056.1:0-522 GCF_033142235.1 Rhodococcus sp. IEGM 1408 | reverse complement strand
AGGCAGTACACATCGAGCAAGCCGTAGATCCGGCGCGCCAGCTCGGCCGGCGCGCCGCCTTCGATCGCCGCAGCCGATCGCGAGTCCAGATCGCTGGCTTGATGCCCGGAGATCCATGTGGACACCGACGGTTGCAGTGCCCGCACCTGACCGGCGTACCGGCTGATCTCGGCGCCGACGGCCAGCGGCTGCGGACGGTTGGCGAGCAGCCAGCGCGAGACGCGGTCGAGCATGCGGCGCGACTCGAGCAACAGTTCGGCCGAGACCGCAGTCGGCACGTCCGCTGCCCTGATCGAGTTCCACACCTCGTCGAGTCCGAATATCTCGGTGGCGGCAGCGAACGCGCGAATGGCATCGGTGCCTGCCGCACCCGAATCCTCGGTCAATCGGTAGGGGAACGTGATGCCGCCGCAGTCGATGGCCTCGTTGGCCAGCGTCGTGGCCACCAGCTGCCGCCGGAGAGGATGCGTGGTGATCGCGGCGGCATACGGCGCTCGCAGCGGCTCGGGGAAATACTTGGGC
>NZ_JAWLRW010000055.1:265-523 GCF_033142235.1 Rhodococcus sp. IEGM 1408 | reverse complement strand
GCAACGAACTCGTCGATGAAGGAGTGCCATTCATCAACGCCGGCCACCTGAAGGACGGACGCGTTGACTTCTCCTCGATGAACTACATCACCGCTGAGAAGTACGCGACGATGGGAGGAGCGAAGCTCCAGGCCGGCGACATTCTATATTGCCTCCGTGGCTCTCTCGGTAAAAATTGCGTTTATGATCTTTCCTCAGGCGGAGCTCTTGCATCCTCACTCGTTGCGCTACGAAATCGGAAGCCGCCCGAAATAGACA
>NZ_JAWLRW010000055.1:0-255 GCF_033142235.1 Rhodococcus sp. IEGM 1408 | reverse complement strand
CAGCAACTTCGCTTATTGGTTGCTGAATTCCGCCCAGGAGGAGGGCCAGCGCTCCATCCTAAATTCCGGATCCGCGCAGCCGAATATGTCTGCTGAGGATCTTGGCCAGTTCGTCTTTGAAATTCCGCCCGTCGATGAGCAACGGCAGATCGTCGTCTTTATCGAGAATAAGTGCCGCAATCTGGATGCTTTGATAGCGAAGGCGACTGAGGCCATTGGCACGCTGCGGGAGTATCGCTCGGCGCTGATTACGGC
>NZ_JAWLRW010000054.1:0-526 GCF_033142235.1 Rhodococcus sp. IEGM 1408 | reverse complement strand
TGTCGTAGGTGCGTCGGCCGAGCAGGAGCGCATCCGTGCCCTCGTATGCGGCGTCGACCTGTGCTCCGGAGACCTCGTCGAGCAGAGGAGCCTGCCAACCACCGAAGGGGAAGTTCTCGGGATCTTCCTCGGGGCTTCCTGGTGATTGTGCGACGAGGTCGAGGGTGGCGAACAACTCCAACGTGATGAGGCCCATGATTGCTCCTGGTTCTGTAAGACGGAATCTTCTTCAGCTCAATACTTTTCGCAGACTCTCGGCAAATTCTGTCGGCTTACCGGTCTGACCGAATTCGCCGCCGAGGAATCCCGAGTGGCCGCCGGGAAAGACAATCGGCTCCGATCCTAGGAGCGCTGCAGTCGAATACGCTGCGCGAGCAGCGATGTGACCGTCCTCTGGGCCGCCGGATTCTTCACCTACTCCGATCACAACAGTGGTGGGAGCAGCACGCAATGCACCGACATCCGGCGCGAAATCGACTCCTCCCCCTCGCATGTTGGACATCAGGGCATCGTCGCGGGTTCCGTC
>NZ_JAWLRW010000053.1:0-528 GCF_033142235.1 Rhodococcus sp. IEGM 1408 | reverse complement strand
GCTCGAGGGAGGACGTGACTGGGTGGCCCGCCTGGTCCTGGCACTGGACGGAAAGGAGAACGCCGAGCTTCGAATGGTGAACGGAGCAGAGAAGCTCCTACTGGACGAAGACGGCAGGGTCGTCGGGGTCGTAGCCCTCGTCGATGATGGCGGCGCGCTCGATCGGGTCCATGCCTAGTTCGACGCGGCGGTGCCGGGTGCGGTTCCGGCGTCGTAGATCAGGTCGTCGGAGCCAACGTAGCGGTAGGCGCGTTGCCCGCTCGGCAGAGTCACCCACCCTGCCTGCCCGTGGTCGGAATCAGGAACGAAAGTGCGGTCATCGGCCATGAAGTTCAGTATCTCCCACAGCAAGCGCGAAAGCCGATTGCTATCCGGTGCCGCGACTACGCTGCCGGTGAGGACGTGCCGACGCCGAAAGGTCCGAATGCCACTGCCCGAGCCGGGGATGCACAACTGCACAAGAGTGCTGGCGGCGGCCAGGACCACGCCACACTTCGGCCACTGACGACCCACTCGACGGTCCCGCCC
>NZ_JAWLRW010000052.1:0-529 GCF_033142235.1 Rhodococcus sp. IEGM 1408 | reverse complement strand
GTTGCGCACCATCTATCCCGACATCGACGGCAGCGGCTATCAGCAGGTGCTCGACGAGGCCGATGCGCAGGTCGACACGGCCGCGGTTTCCGTCACCCGTGACAGCGCCTTGGCCGACGTCACCGAATTCTTCAGCCGTGGATTCGACGTGACGGTCGAAATTCCGTTCCGCGTTCGGCTGTTCGAGGTCACCGACCCCGCCGGTCCGATGCCGGAGTACGTATTGGCCTTCGTGGCACACCACATCTCGGCCGACGGGCTGTCGATGGCTCCGCTGTCTCGGGACGTGATGACGGCATATCTCGCGCGACGCAGTGGATCGGCACCGCAGTGGACGCCGCTGCCGGTTCAGTACGTCGACTACACGCTGTGGCAACTCGACATGCTCGGTTCCGAATCGGACCCGAAATCCGTCGCCAGCAAGCAGATTCAGTACTGGCAGCACGCACTCGACGGCCTACCCGAACAACTGGATTTACCCTCCGACCGGCCGCTCCCCCGAGTAGCGTCGGGACGAGGGGCGGTGGTG
>NZ_JAWLRW010000051.1:0-533 GCF_033142235.1 Rhodococcus sp. IEGM 1408 | reverse complement strand
GGGCGAGCTTACGACAAACGGACAACTGCCGCATTCGACGTGAATGCAGCATCCATTGAGGTAGGTGGACATGCATCGAATAACCTACTGGGACAAGGAGTGGTACTCGCGACGCGACCCGAAAGGAATCTGCAGTGCCCGAACCCACGACACCACCGACTGGCGACGACTGGCTCGTGACCGAACTACAGAGGGCCCAGGACGAATACGTTCATGACCCCAGGAGCGATTGGTACACCGAGGACGATCTGGTGGAGAACGGGTACCGCCGCGAAGCCCTGGTCGATCTGTTCGGCAAGCCAATTGAGGGACACGACGGGATCGTCGGATGGACTGTCTCATCGGTAACGAAGATCGAGCAGACACAGTTGGCACCTGCCTACGAGCTTCTTAAGGAAGCTTTCGGCGCGTTCCACGACGACGCTGACACCATGACCAGTCGCGTTTTTTACTACTACGACTGATTTCGGTTGATGTCGTCGACGACCCGTCTTACTCGCGCCAGAAGCACGCCCGGGCCGTCGGCGCACACC
>NZ_JAWLRW010000050.1:0-534 GCF_033142235.1 Rhodococcus sp. IEGM 1408 | reverse complement strand
GACCTGGTGGGTCCGGCTAGACCCACCAGGTCCGATGTGGCCGGGGATTGCGCCTCCGGCCGACGACGACGTTAACGATCCCTGCCCGGTCCCGGGCAGTGCGGGTCGCACAGACGTCTCGCCCGACTTCAGGAGCGCACACCGTGGCTAAAGATTCCGACGATTTCCAACTCGATTTGTTCGCCGAGACAGAGGACAGTGACACCCATGATCGACCCGATAACGCAGGAGATAATGAAGCTCTACTTGGAGCACCAGGGGCTGCCGCAGGAGCTGAGCCCGACCGATCAGCAGGCGTTCCTCGAGACCGAGAGCGAGCGGATCGCGGAGCGGATCGACAACATGAAGATCGTCATGGAACAGCAAGTGCTGCAACGCTACATGCGGGACAACGGCCAGCCGCCCCCGTACATGGAGAAGGTCGGGATGATCAACCAGGCGTGGGCGCAGGCGACGGACTTCGTGATCAACGAGGAGATCTGCGTGATGATCGACTCGACGTCCGAGTGGATCTACGAGCGTTCGGGGTTCCTC
>NZ_JAWLRW010000004.1:313838-403791 GCF_033142235.1 Rhodococcus sp. IEGM 1408 | reverse complement strand
CGGGATCGATCTTCTTCGGCATGCAGCCATCCTCCTCGACTCGAAAAGGATGCGGCGGGAAACCTGGGGCGGTTCAACCTGCAGTTCTCCGACGTCGTCCAGCGGGAGCTACATCGTCGCAGCGCCTTCGCGAGAGTCGCCGAACAGATAGACGGGGCCCTGAAGAGGGCCGCCCAGGCACCGGCCGGGGATCTACTGCGGGGTCCGGCTGGTCCCGCCCGCCGCGCGGTGGTCGCCGCCGGTGCCCACGGCCCCGTGTTGCAGGTACCGCACGCCTGCTCGGCAGAAGCGGGGCAGATCCTCGAACGGCGTGGCGTGCTGACCGGGTCCACCACGGCCGATGCTCTGCGGCGGTTCGCGCGCGATGGCCGCCTGATCGTTCTCCGCGGGGACCGGAGATGGGTCTACCCGCGGTTCCAACTCGACTACTTTGATCCGCGCGACCCGAGCAACATCGTCTGTGCCGTCAACCGGCTACTCGATGCCGCGCACTACCCGGAGTCGGCCACGACCTGGTGGACGTCGCCGTCGAGCTCCTTGCCCGGTCGTCGCGCGCCCGCGGAGTTGCTGGGCGGGGATCACGCCAGCCTTCGGCAGCTCGCCACTGCGTACGCGGCCAGCCCCGACCGCTGAGGACCGGCGTCCGTGTCCGGCTAACCCCCACAAACGAAAGATGTCCCGGATCATCGACGAACGATGATCCGAGACATCACATCTGAGCGGATGACGAGATTCGAACTCGCGACCCTCACCTTGGCAAGGTGATGCGCTACCAGCTGCGCCACATCCGCATCGCGTCCCGGCTCACTGTTGCTCACCGCGCCCGCGAGAATGAACAATAGCCCAGACCCATTTCGGTGTGACGGGCGCGGTGCCAGTTGACTAGGTGAGCCGCACAAAGTGACTGGTCAGGGCGTCACTTGTCGCAGGCGATCCCGTCGCCATCGCGATCCAACTTTGTGGCGTACCCCGGACTGCCCTTGTATATCGGCGCCGCGCCAGCCTCTTTGACCTCAGTACAGTTCGCGTACGAGACATTCTCCACGGGGGGAACGTATTCCTGCACCGGCTGTGGGGCCGGTGCGGGTTCGGCGATCGGGGCCGGTGCGGGTTCGACCGGTGGGGCGGGCGCAGGTTCGGCGAACGGTGCCGGTGCAGGATCGACCGACGCCTCCAGCACCGGTTCGCCGATCGGGGCGGGCGAGAGTTCGATCGGCGGGGCCGGCTCGTCCATAGGCTCGTCTACCTGTAACTCCGCGAGCGGAGCTGGCTGCGGGGCCACATCGCGGAACGCGGGATCTGGAGCGGTCTGAACGGCGGTCGGCTGCGGAGTCGGCTCGCCGGAGTCGCCGAACAGGCCAATCCCCAGGAGGAGGCAGATGCTCGCCGCGGCGACTGCGCCGATGGATGCGGCGATCATGCGGTCGCGCGAGAAGATCGGTTCAGTTTGCGGAGTGGCCGTGATCGGCGAGGTCGGCGGGCTCAGGGGGGTCGGGTAGGCGGCTGGCTGGGACCAGTCGTGTCCGGGCGTTGAACCGGATCCGGATTTCCGGAACGAATTGCCAAACCGCCTGAAGCTGCCCATGTGTCTCCCTTGCCAGCACGCTTCCGTGACCGATGAATGCCTGCCTCGGTTGCCCACGCGACGTGGCACTGGCTCCGGCAGAACCAGATAACACTTACCTGAACTAACGATTGGAAGTGCCGGAAAAGCCCAGTTCTGGTTTCACCAGCGTGGTCGGGTTAGTCAGACGTCCGATTAGGGCCGGTTTTGCGGGGTTTCGGTGATCGATGCGCCGACCGATCGGTTGCCGGCGAGGACGCGTCAGCCCGCCTCGTCGTCGTCGACTCTTACGCGCGGTTCGGGTTGGTAGCAGCGCCGTCCAGCCAGAGGGTGTCGGTCGCGTCGGCGTGCGAGCCGGTCGTGCCGACATGCTTGGAACCGATCTCCGGGCCCTTGGTGATGACGTGGACCAGCGCCATGCCGTGGCCGCGACCGAGGTCGTAGTCGGACTTCAACCATTCGAGGATCGGACCGGCCTTGGTCCCGGGGCCGAAGCCCCGTTCGGCGGCCAGGTCGACGAGCTGGCGCGGCGTGAGGCCGGTCTTGGTCTCGACGGTGTCGAGGTACGCCTGGAATGACATGGGGTTCTCCTGCGGGTGGTGACACGGTGGTTCCGCGAGTATTCCGCGATCGCAGGGCGATGTGAAGGGCCGATCCGGCCACCCCGACGGCCCGGCGCTCGAGACCTGGGCGCGCTCGGTCCGGTTGTCAGAGGCGGTGGCCATAGGCGAATCGCCACTCATCGGCGGCTCGTCTCCCCGGGGGGAGGGTTACTCGCGCCCCGAGTCCGACGCCTCCACCACCAGGCGCGGTTCCACCCGCTTATCAGGATGGAACCCGGCCTTGTCCGCGTAGAAGGCTCGGATGCGGTCCATGTCCGCGGCCACGTCGCCGGTCAGGTCGATAGTCGGGCCCAGCCCGGTGGTCATCGTGGTGCGGTCGACGTAGCCCAGGGTCACGGGCATCCCCGTCTCGCGGGCGATCCGGTAGAAGCCCGACTTCCAGTGCGCGTTGCCGCCGCGGGTGCCGTCCGGGGTGACGACCAGACCGACCGTATGGCCCGCGTGTACCTGCTCGACCATGTCCTCGACGACACGCGCCGGGTTCGCGCGATCGACGGGAACCCCGCCCAGCGCGCGCATCACCGGCCCCCGCCAGCCGGCAAAGAGGCTGGCCTTGCCCAGCCACCGTACGTCGAGGCCCAGCCGCCAGGTGATGCCGAGCATGAGCACGAAATCCCAGTTGGAGGTGTGCGGGGCGCCCAGGAGCACCGTCGGTCGATCGGGACCCGGCTGGGTGGACAGCGTCCAGCGGCTGAAGAACCAGAAGAGGCGGGAGGCGAGGCGTCGGAACACACCGTCACCTTAAGGCTCCCGGGCGCCGCGTCGCAGAGAGAGGTCGCGTGGTCGCCCTGGTCACGCCACCCGTGCCCAGCACTATCGGGGTGCCCCGGAACGACCCGACTACGGAGGCGGACGGATTTCGACCTCACATGTCTGACCGGGCTGCTTAGATCCCGGTAACGACAACCCCACAACTGGAGATCCCATGTCTCGAATTCGCAAGCTACTCGCCGGCGCCTTAGGTGTTCTCGCGCTCAGCGTCACCGCGGCACCTCTTGCTCAGTCGCAGCCCTTGCCGGGAGGATCGGTGACGCTGCCGCCCATTGAACCGATCGCTGTGCCGGTGCCGATGGGGTCGAGCGCAGGTCAGCTCCCTGCGTTGCCCTTCCCGGCGTTCTGGCAGGACGCGGTTCCGCCGCCACCGCCCGCACCCAGGTTTGTCGCGTCGAACTGGGTCGTCCCCTTTAGCTTTTGTCCGGCCGCAAATCAGTGGGCCTATGCGCAGGACGGGACGAAGCTGTGGTGCACCTATTTGGACCGGACAGGTGCGCGCCTCTGGGCTCCGTACACCACGAATGTGCCGTGGACGCCCGACTTGAGGATGGGTGCCCAGACTGAGGTTGCCAACTCCCTGGCCGGGAAGCACTGCCAACAGGTCGGTGCGACCGCGATCGATCCGTCGAACGGCCAGTCCGCCTACTGCGACTGGAGGCGGATCGATTCAGACGTGCCGGTGTGGCAATACGAGCCCGGTTCATAGCTGAGGATCGCTCAATCTCGGCGTGCACCAACTCCGAGTTTGGTGAGACGGCCGATACAAGCACACCTCGTCGTCAAAAATCTTCCCGCCCTGTGTCGAGAACCCGCGACCGGTTCCGTCCTCCTGGTGCAGCGACCACACTGAGTCGCACAGTTTGAGGAGGATGGCCATGGCCAAGTACCTGTTGCTCAAGCACTATCGCGGTTCCGCTCCGGAGGCACCGGCCTACCCGCCGCTGGGCGAGTGGGCATCCGAGGACGCGTCCGCACACTTCCAGTACATGGAAGACTTCGCGAACCGCCTGCGGGAGAGCGGGGAGTACGTGGACAGCCACGCACTGTCGGAGTCCGGAACGTGGGTGCGTTACGACGGCGAGGGCCGCCCGCCCCTGACCGACGGGCCGTTCGCGGAGACCAAGGACCTCATCGCCGGCTGGATGATCATTGACGTGGCCGGTTACGACCGGGCCGTCGAGCTGGCCGGGGAACTGTCCGCCGCCCCCGGCCCGGGCGGCGAACCGATCCGCGAGTGGCTCGAACTCAGGCCCCTGCTCACGGCGCCGACGGAGATCGAGGGCTGACGCTGCGATGTCCGGGCCGGACCTGCGGGCGCTGGCCCCGCAGGTGATCGGGGTCCTGGTCCGCCGCGGAGCCGACTTCGCGGCGGCCGAGGACGCCGTCCAGGACGCCCTGCTCGAGGCGCTGCGCGTGTGGCCCCGCGACCAGCCGCGCAACCCCCGCGGCTGGCTGATCGCGGTGGCGTGGCGCAAGTTCCTGGACGCCGCCCGCTCGGAGGCCGCCCGCCGGCGGCGCGAGGAACTGCTCGCGGGCGAGCAGGTGCTGGCCTCGTCGTCGCCCTTTTCAACGGTCCCCGGCGCCGACCCGGCGGGGGCGGCGGTCGACGACACCCTGTGGCTCTACTTCCTGTGCGCCCACCCGTCGCTGCCCATCCCGTCTGCGGTGGCGCTGACGCTGCGCGCGGTGGGCGGGCTGACCACCCGGCAGATCGCGCGGGCGTTCCTGGTGCCCGAGGCCACCATGGCGCAGCGCATCAGCCGCGCCAAGCGCACGATCGCCGGCGAGCGCCTGGACCGGCCCGGCGACGTCGCGACCGTGTTGCGGGTGCTGTACCTGGTGTTCAACGAGGGCTACACCGGCGAGGTGGACGTGGCGGTGGAGGCCCTGCGGCTGACCCGGCAACTGTCGGCGGCCATCGACCATCCCGAGGTGCGGGGGCTGCTCGCGCTGATGCTGCTGCACCACGCGCGCCGGGCGGCCAGGAGGGACGACGACGGCGAGCTGATCCCCCTGGCCGAACAGGACCGCACCCGGTGGGACCCCCGCGCTATCGCAGAGGGCGTCGCGATCCTGCAGGCGGCGCTGGCCCGCGATGAACTGGGGGAGTACCAGGCCCAGGCCGCGATCGCCGCCCTGCACGCCGACGCTCCGTCCACCGCCGAGACCGATTGGGTGCAGCTGGTCGAGTGGTACGACGAGCTGCTCGCGCTGAGCGACAACCCGGTGGCCCGTCTCGGCCGGGCCGTGGCGGTGGGGCATGCCGACGGGCCACACGCGGGGTTGGCCGCCCTGGCTGACGTGGCCGAGTCGCTGCCCCGGCGCACCGCAGCGCAGGCGTATCTCCACGAGCTGGCCGGGGAGCGGGCGGTCGCCGCGGAGCTCTACCGCCGGGCGGCCGCGGAAGCCACGTCGCTGCCCGAGCGGAGGTACCTCGGGAGGAAGTCGGCCGACCTGGGTGCGGGCGGCGGCGGCTGAGGGAGGTGGCTGAGGGAGGCGCCTGCGTGAGTCGGCTGGGGCGGCGGCCGAGTCCGGAGGGCCGGGTCTAGGGAACCGAGACCACTGCCGGGGGCGGGGTGATCCGAGTGGCGGCCGGTGAATCGGCCGGGTCCTGCGTCACGGCGAACAGGGCGGCCCCGAGTGCGACGACGGCCGCGAGTGACGCACCGACCCCCAGCTCGAGGATTGAGAACTGCGTGCGCCGGCCCATCATCTCGGGCGACGAGGTACAGCTGGACATCTTTCTCCTCTTCCAAATCCTGACGAGCGCGTCCTGTGAGCCTTGCGGACGCCGATGACCATAGGCCCGCACACGCTTTCTGGCTAGGTGTTCGCGCGTCAACATCACGCTGCGGCCCCACCACGACACCCCCGGCGGTTGCAGCACTCGATGGGGTGCATAATCCGCCTCTTCGCGTCCGGGTTCGCTGACGCTGAGGGACTGGCGAAGTGGGCGGAAGGGTAGCGGATTTGCGAATGCGTGGAAGGGGCGAGCCATCCGGGGCCGCGGCGTCTCCGAATACTTGGCAAATGCTGAAAGGAGAACCCCATGCGTTCTCTCCCCGGAAGCCGTACTCGCCTGACTATCAAGGTCGCCGGCATGCTGACCCTGGCCACAGCCGTCGGACTCGCCGCAGTGGCCTACGGGCTTCTCACTCTGGGGTCACGGTTGAGTGGACTCGTGGGGTCGGCCGAGCTGTCTGTCGGCGCAGCGCTGCAAGCGCAGACCGGTTGGGCGCTGCCGGCCGCGACGGCGGTGATCGTGCTGGCCATCGCTGTGGGTCTGGTGCTGCAGCTCAGGCGGGGTCACCAAGCGCAGCCACAGACCGCGACGGTGTCATCCGGTTCCGCCCGCGCGCTGCCGGCCACGTTCGAGCTCCGGTCCCCCGAGCGGGCGTTGGCCGAGGCCGGCAAGGGGATGCTGCGGTTCGTCGAATAGCTGGCCGGTGGCAGCATCAGCACATGGCTGATCGGGAAAAGGGTTTCAAGAAGATCCACTCAGAGCGACTCGGGTTCAACAGCACCGTGGAGATCCTCAAGGACACCCAGACCGGCGTCTGCTACCTGTGGCGCGCGAGCGGGTACGGCGGGGGATTGACCCCGATGCTGGGCGCGGATGGAAAGCCAGTGGTCGACCACTCGCTATAAAGGCGGTGCGGGCGGGGAGTCTGCCTTCGCGTCACAGTGTGCCCGCGACTCTGAGCGGCCGGGACTAGGACTTGGCCATCGCGATGATGATCCAGACCGGGAGCCACAGCCCGGCGGTCAGGAGGGTCAGGATCAGGTGCAGGAGGTGGTTGACGCCTTTGCTGCCGCCACCGCCGTTGACGAACACGGTCTGATGCATCTGCTGCTGTGGCATCTGGTGTGGCAAGAACTGCTGCTGGTACGGCGGCCCGGGCGCGTACATGCCGGGCGCGTACGGGTGCGGCGCCGCGAGGTGCTGGGGGACGAACTGATCCGGGTGGCCGTACGGCGCGGCGGGCGGGTTGCCATACGCCAGGCCGCCCTCGTGTGCCAGCGGCTCAGGGGGACGGTGGTACTGCTGACCGGGGTACTGCTGACCGGGGTACTGCTGACCGGGGAACTGCCGTGCGGGGTACTGCTGGCCGGAGAACTGCTGCGTGGGTCCGGCCCGGTCCGCGAACTGGTCCGTGTAGGGCTGGCCGCCGGACTCGAGGTCGTACGGGTTGGGCGAGAACTCGTCGTTCATGGGGTGTCTCCTCGGTGAAGCCGGGTGAAGCCATCTCCAGTGGCCTGGATGAGCACTGGTGCCCGCGGGCGCGACCGTCCGTCTCCTCCGGGCTTCGGGACCGGATTCGACTCGATGCCTAACGTATCTCTTACCTGCGACATGTTCACACCGGTTCGGGTCGCAGGGTGCGCGCCTGGACCTACCGCTCAGGTGCGGGCGCCCTGGCTCGCGGCGCGTTGCCGTGCCCAGTCGAGGGCGGCGTGCGCTGAGTGTTCGACGCGCTGGGGGTCGTCGCCCATGCCGATCAGGATGCGCTCCGCCAGTGGCCGCAGGATGGACTCCAGGGGAGCGGAGTGTTCGGAGAAGTGCCCCGCAGCCTCGAGCGTGACAAAACCGTGGACCGCGCTCCACAGCTCGCCGGCGACCGAATCTGCGTCGGTCAGGCCTACCCGCCCGGTGTCGATCAGTCGTTGACACGCCCCGATGAACAGGGCGTAGCAGGCCTTGAATCGAGCACTGGGAGAGGCGTGACCTGCCGCGAGCGTCCGGTAGGTGCCGCGCGTGGACAGTCCGAACATCAGGTCGTACAGGTGAGCATTGGAGTGGGCCAGGTCGCGGGTCATCAACGCCATGGCGAACAACTCGGCCGCCGGGTCCCCGGCTAGCGTCCCGGTCGACTCGAACCTCGACAGCAGGTCGGTGAACCCGCGGGCCACCACTGCGTCGACCAGCTCCGGTACGCCACCGAAGTGGTGGTAGATCGCGATCGTGGACCCGCCCACGGCGTCGGCGATCACCCTCGCCTTGATCTCCGACGGGCCATGAACGCGCAGGACCTCGGTTGCCGCGTCAAGCACCCGATCTCGGATCGGTCGGGTGGTCGAGCCCGCCGTAGTCCGTTCGTCTTTGTCCACATCGCCCATGGTGGCAGAGCCGGGCCCCGCCGAACCGAACGGTCATCATGCCGAGCGGTGATCATCGCCGGAGAGCCGTGGTAGAACTTCGTTATGGTCTTGACTGTTCCGACGGCTGCCGTTCGCGGCCCACGCCACGCCAACAGCTCGTTGGTCCTTCTCACGTTGTGTCTGGCGGTCTTCGTCGTCAACGTGTCGACCACCGTGATCAACATCGCGCTCCCCACCTTGGTGCGGGAGCTGGACGCGACCACCGGCGACCTCCTGTGGATCGTCGACGCGTTCAACCTCGCCTTTGCAGCCCTGGTGCTGGCGGCGGGTTCCCTCAGCGACAGGTTCGGGCGTCGGCCCGCGTTGGTCCTGGGCTTGGCACTATTCGGCGCGGCCTCGATGATCGGCGCGTGGAGCGACTCGCCCGGTGAGCTGATCCTGTGGCGAGCGGTTGCAGGCATCGCCGCGGCGGTGGTCTATCCGGTCACGCTGTCGATCCTGGCCAACGTCTTTGTCGACCGCGCCGAACGGGTGCGGGCCATCGGCATCTGGGGTGCGGCCACGGGGTTGTCCGTGGCCGCCGGCCCGGTGGTGGGCGGAGCACTGGTGGAGAACTTCTGGTGGGGTTCCATCCTGCTCTTCAACGGCGCGGCCGCGGTGCTCGCCTTGCTCTTGACACTGGTCCTGGTCCCGGACTCGCGCGACCCGTCGACGCCCCCGATCGACGTCCCCGGGCTCGTGCTGTCGACCACGGCCCTGGGCCTGCTGGTGTACTCCATCATCGAAGCCCCCGATCGCGGATGGTCGTCGCCGACCACGCTCATCGGATTCACGGTCGCCGCGGTGGTGCTGTTCGCCTTTGTGATGCACGAACGCCGGGTCGAGCACCCCATGCTCGACGTGCTCCTGTTCACCAACCTGCGGTTCACCGCCGCCAGCGGAGCGGTCACCAGCGCCTTCTTCGCCCTGTTTGGGTTCATCTTCCTCGTGACCCAGTACTTCCAGTCCGTTCGCGAGTACGGACCCCTGGACACCGGCCTGCGGATCCTGCCCGTGGCTGTGTCGCTGGCGGCCTTCTCGCTCATCGGCCCGCGGCTGGCCATGTTCTTCGGCTCGAAAGCCGTGGTGGCCCTGGGGTTGGCCTCGCTGAGCACCGCCTTCTTCTGGGCCTCGACCATCGGCCAGGACACCGACTACCTGGTGATCGTCGGGCAGATGGTCCTGTTGGGCGGCGGGCTCGGGCTCACCAGCGCCCCGGCCACCGAGGCGATCATGGGAGTCGTCCCCCCGGAGAAGGCGGGCATGGGCTCAGCGGTCAACGACGCGACCCGTGAACTGGGCGGAACGCTCGGGGTAGCGGTGATCGGCTCCGTCTCGCTGTCGATGTACCGCGACCACCTCGGTCACCCACCGGTGCCCGACGCGCTGCTCGAGCCGGCTCGCGAATCCATCGGCGGTGCGGAGGAGGCGGCCCGCCAGGCGGCCGAAATGGGAGAAGTCGCGCGGGTTGCGGGCGAACAGGTGCTCCACCTGGCCCGCGAAGGGTTTGTTCAGGGCTTCGAGATCGGCTGCATCGTCGCCGGCGCGGTCACCGCTGTCGCGGCCATCCTCACCCTCATCTACCTGCCGGCCCACCCCGACGGCGACGCCCACCCGTGATGGCGCGAACCCTCAGGAGTTGGCGATTGCGAGGATCACCCAGACCGGCAGCCACAGACCGAACGACAGCACGGTCAGGATCAGGTGCAGCGCATGGTTGACCCGCCTCCCGCCGCCGGTGGTGACGAACACCGTCTGCTGCATCTGGTGCGGGTACGGCATGAAGGGCTGGGGCACGAACGGCTGCGGCACGTAGTGCTGGGGCATGAAGGGCTGCGGGTAGTTCCCGGCGAAGAAGGGCCCGACGGCGAACGGCGAGGTGGCCAGGTGCTGGGGGACGAACTCCTCCGGCGCGCGGTACGGACCGGCGGGCAGGTTCCCGTAGGCCAGACCGCCCTCGTGCGCGAGCGGTTCGGCAGGCCGGGCCGACGGTGGGTCCGGAAACCGCGCGGTGGGGAACTGTTCGGTCGGGAACTGCTCGGTCGGGAACTGTGCGGCGGGAAACCACTCGGTGGGAGCCTCATGGTCCGTGACCGCCGGGAGGTGATCCCGGTCGGCGTCCCAGGGGTCGTGCTGCCGGGATGGATACTGCTCGTTCATGGTGGCTCTCTTCACTGGGTCAGACGGGAGCACCGAAATCGGCGACCGAACGTGTCGTGCTGCCCACGGTAGCCATGGAATTCGCCTGCTCGCAGCGGTGAGGAGAGAGATCCGGGAAAGATCCAGGTACCCCGACCGCGCGACCGATCGCCGTCTCGGGGTTTGCCCCTACGCCAGCCTCGTCGTCGTCGACCTACGCGAGCTCCATGGTGGTCAGGCAGGTCAGGTCGTCGCCGCCGGTCGAGATGGGGGAGCTCGCCGCGCGGCCGTCGTGCTCGATCGTCAGCGTGCCGGTGAGGTCGCGCGGGAGCCACAGGCCCACGAAGCCGTTGTCGAAGGTCGTCCGGCGCTCGTCGAGGACGGTCCGGCCGGTGGCGTCGTCGGTCACGGTGACCTGCACGGGTTCCCGGCCCAGCTCGCCGAGGCACGTGGTGAGGCTGTGGAAGAAGCAGTCGTGGGTGAAGGCACGGTACGGGGCCACGGAGAGGTAGAACTCGTCGTCCGGCATGGGCAGCGTCTCGGCACCGGCACCGGCACCCGCGCCGGCTTCGGTGGGGTCGGTCAGCACGAGTTGATCGGGCTGGACCGAGGCCAGCAGGTCGTCGGGGCGCTCGACGACCGGCGTCGCGTCCAGCCGGTCGATCACCTGGCGGGCGTCCAGACCGGTCAACTGATGTTGCTCGAGGACCGAGGCGGCGGGTTCGGGGGCCGGTTGGGGTGTGGGCTCAGGCGTGGGTTGAGGCGCCGCGCAGCCGGCCAGCGCGACGGCGGCGGCCGCGAGCAGCATGCCTGGACGCGCGCCCGGACGGGGCAGGGTTCTGGAGGCGCTCACAATGCGGCGAGCATCTCACGCATCGCGTCGATCTCGAGCTGCTGGGTCTCGATCATCGACCGGGCCAGCTCGACGGTCGGCGGGTAGGTTCCGTCGGACACCTCTTCCTGCGCCATGTCGATCGCGCCCTCGTGATGGGCGATCATCTGCTCCAGGAACAGCCGGGAGGCGTCGGTGCCCTCGGCTTCCTGCAACTCCCGGATCTCCTGCGGCGAGAGCATGCCCTCCATCATCGGCATCCCGCCCTCGTCGCCACCCTGGCCGCCCACGTGGCCACCCATGTGCTCCGGCTCGCCCGCCATTCCGGGCGCTCCCATCGGCCCGGCCGGCTCGCCCCACTCCTGGAGCCACCGGCGCATCTGCTCGATCTCCGGGCCCTGTTCGCGCGTGACGTCCTCGGCCAGCGTCCGCATCTCCTCGGAGATGCCCTCCTTGGCCAGGAGGATGTCGCTCATCGCGATCGCCTGCCGGTGGTGGGGGATCATCATCCTGGAGAACTCCACGTCCGCGGCGGAGGGCTCGGCATCGGTGGCGCCGCCGGGGACGGGGGAGCTGGTCTGGCCGGCGGTCACCCCGGGCGACGCGGGGCCGGCGGCCAAGGGGTCGTCGCCGTCGTCACCGCAGGCCGTCAGTGTCAGAGCCGCGGCGGCGATGGTGGCCACGAGGAGCTTGCTGCTGGTCAACGAAACGTCCTTCCCCTGTGTGGTGGCGGCGGACAACGGGCAGCTCCTCCGCCGGCCGGACCTGTCGTCGGAGCCGTCAGCCGATCGCGCTGAGCAACTCCGCACAGGCCTTCTCGCAGCGGCGGCAGGCCTCGGCGCAGATCCGGCAGTGCTCGTGCATGTCGGCATGCTCGGCGCAGTCCTCGGCGCAGGTCGCGCACGCGGCGCGGCATGCGGTGAGCAGTGACTTGAGCGTGCTGGAGACGGTCCCGGTCCGGCGACTCAACACCGAGGCGGTGGCGGCGCAGATGTCCGCGCAGTCGAGGTCGGTGCGGATGCAGTCGCGCAGGTCGGCGACCGACTCCTCGGCCAGGCACGCGTCCGCACAGGCGGTGCAGATGGTGGCGCAGGCCGCCGCGGCGTCGATCGCCTCCGCGAGCAGTTCCGGGTCCAGGCCGGCGGTCGGGTGGGGATGGGACGTGATCATCGCGATGGTGCTCATGGTTCCTCCCTTGTCTCGCCGTGGGGCTCCCAGTCGGTGGTCGAGCGGTCTGTGGTCGGGGTCCACGGGCACCTCCCAGGCTAGGAGCAGCAGCGGGGGACGCCACCGGTTCGTCCCCAGCCGGCCGGCGGGGTACCGGAGCGCGGCAGGGAGCCCGCTCAGAACGGCACCTGGGTCCGCAACAGGCCCGCCGTCGGCGCCCTCCCGCTAAGAGCCCTACAGAACTCGAACGCCTCCATGGTGAGGTACTCCCGGTCAGTCGTCCCGGCCCCGGCTCCTCCGCGCTGCCAGTGTCCACCGGCCGGGCCGGTGAGCTCGAGCTCGTAGGCCTGCCCGTGGCGACCGGCCCACTCGGCCACCACGTCGTCGACGATCACGCCCTCGTGCGCGGCGGTCGCCGTCATCGGGACTCCCGTGGCAGAAGCGATGTCGATACGGTGCATGAACGGGTCCCGGGTGAGGATCACGTCGAACAGATACCCCAGGGTCCAGTACTCGTCGTTGTCGGGCATGGTCTGAATTCTCATCACGCCCGGTGCACGTCGACGGTTCCTCACGGCCTTCGGGGCCCAACCGGCGGACCTGCCCGATGAGTTCGTCGGTGCTCAGTGTGGCGTTCTCCTCGACCTGTAGCGCGGTCAGCGCGTCGATCGTGCGGAGACCACCTGTTGGCGCATCATCGCCGGCCAGCTCGCGATCATCTCTGGATCATGCCCAGCATGTGCCCGGCCATCGCGCGGGTCGGGAGGCGCGTGACCGGGTCCCTCGAGACGTACGGTGTCCTCAGGTATCCACCGCTGTAGAGGGAGTCGCCCGTGAAGCTGTCGATCGTCGATCTGGGCACGGTCGCTCCCGGGACCACGGAGTCCGAGGCGCTCGCCGACTCGCTGGAAACCGCCCGGCATGCCGACGCCGCCGGGTTCCACCGCATATGGTTTGCCGAGCACCACCTGAGCCGGTCGGGCGCCTCTCACCATCCGGAACTGCTGATCGCGGCGGCGTCGAGGGAGACCTCGCGGATCCGGCTCGGCTCGGGCGCGGTGTTGATGAACCACTACAGCCCGTTCAAGGTGGCCGAGATGTTCAGCCAGCTCGAGGCCATGGCGCCCGGGCGGATCGATCTGGGGATGGGGCGCGCCACCGCCGGTCCGGTGATCGACCTGGCGCTCCAACAGAACCGCACGGAGCCGGCGCAGGTGAGCCATCAGCAGCAGATCATGGAGACCCTGGACTGGCTGTACCAGACCTTTCCCGAGGGGCATCCGTTCGCCGGGCACCGGCTGGGCGGGGAGGGGTCGGGCGTGCCGCAGACCTGGATGCTGGGGTCGAGTCCCGCCGGCTCCGGCCTGGCCGCGGCGTTGGGGATCGGCTACACCTTCGCCGGCTTCATCAACCCGCCCGGTGCGGCGCCCGCGCTCCGGACCTACCGGCAGACGTTCCGCCCGCGCGGCGTGGGCCTCAAGGCCCCGCGTGCGATCCTGGCCGTCAACGTGACGGTGGGCGACACCCAGGCCGAGGGCCTGCACCTGGCCAACTCGCCCAAGGGCTTCTATGCCGGCCTGGCGCGGGCCGGTCGCGCGGCCGGTCAGGTCACGGTGCCCGCCCCGGAGGCGGCTGCCCGGGAGATGACCGCCGATCAGCGGGACGAGCCCACCGGAATCGTCGACGGCCGCTGGCCCCGGTTCGTCGCCGGCGGGCCGGACCAGGTCCGGGCGACGCTGGAACAGATGATGGCCGAGAGCGGCGCCGACGAGTTGATGGTCCAGGACCTCATCGCCGATCCCGTGGCCCGGCGGCACTCGCACGCGCTGCTGGCCGAACAGTTCGGGCTCGAGCCGTGACGTGAGCTGACCCCCGTGCGCCGGAGCGGTGGAGGCCCGGATCGGTTGAGACCCGGATCGGTTGAAACCCCGCGCCACGGGTCTAGCGTGGCGGGCACTCGTCGACGCAGGAGGCCCGCACATGGAGATCCCCGAGCAACAGCAACAGTGGCCTGGTGCGACCGGCGCACTCGATCCTGCGCCCGATCACGGTGAGAAGTCCTACCGCGGTTCTGGTCGTCTGGCGGGTAAGAGAGCGCTGGTCACCGGCGCGGACAGCGGGATCGGTCGCGCGGTGGCGATCGCCTACGCCCGCGAGGGTGCGGACGTGGCGATCTCGTACCTGAGCGAACACGCCGACGCCGAGGAGACCGCCCGCTGGGTGCGCGAGGCCGGCCGTACCGCGGTGCTGATCCCGGGCGACCTGAGCGAGCCCGCGCACTGCCGGGCCGCCGTGCAGCAGACCGTGGACGGGCTCGGCGGGATCGACGTCCTGGTGTCCAACGCGGCGTTCCAGATGAGCCGCGAGTCCGTCAGCGACATCCCGGACGACGAGTGGGACTACACGCTGGCCACCAATCTGTCGGCGATGTTCCACCTGGTCAAGGCGGCCGTGCCGCACATGGGCCCGGGCTCGTCGATCATCGCCTCATCCTCGGTCAACTCCGACATGCCGCCGCCCGCCCTGCTGGCCTACAACGTGACCAAGGCCGGGATGGCCAACATGATCGGCTCGCTGGCGCAGATGCTCGCGCCCAGGGGGATCCGGGCCAACAGCGTCGCGCCCGGCCCCATCTGGACGCCGCTGATCCCGTCGACCATGCCCGGCGAGCAGGTCGAGGACTTTGGCGCCGGCGCCCCGATCGGCCGCGCCGGACAGCCTGCCGAGCTGGCGCCCGTCTACGTGATGCTGGCCTCCGACGAGGCGTCGTACGTGTCCGGATCCCGGGTGGCGGTGACGGGCGGGCAACCCATCTTGTGACGTCCGGGTGGCGGCCGCTCCCGGGCCCTCGCACCGTCCGTCGGCGCGGGCGCGGGCGCGGGGTGGCCCACCTCGCACCGCCCGTCAGCGCGGCGCGGGCCGGCCGAGTCCGATCGCGAGCCAGTCCACCAGGTCGGCCACGTAGGCCTCGTGCGCCGGGCCCTTGTCGGTTGGGGCGCACGCCCGCGCCGCGAGCTCGGCGGTGAGCATGACGATCATCTGCCGCACCCGGTGCCGGGCCCACTCCTGGCCGCATCGGGCGGTCACGGTGGAGTCCAGAATCCCCAGCTGGATCTGTAGCGCGGTGTCGGCCACCGGGCCGGTGGTGACCGCCCCGCCGATCTCCGCGAGGGGTCCCACCTGCGCGATCACCCGGAGGGTCCAGCGGCCCTCGTCGTCGTTCAACAGGTCCGCCAACGGTGACACCACCGCCCGCACGATCTCGTCCAGGTCGGGTGGGGACGGCGACCACCGTCGGAGGTCGGCCCGACGCTCGTCCTCCATGCGGAGTACTCCGCGGCGCAGGACGTCCTCGAGCAGCCCGCCGCGGCCGCCGAAGTGGTAGTTGACGGCCGAGTCGTTGCCCTGGCCGGCGTCGCCGACGATGTCGCGGATCCGCGCCGTCCGCCAGCCGTCCGCGGCGAACCGTTTGAGGCCCGCCTGGAACAGGGCTTCGCGGGTGACGGCCGAACGGGCCTGCGCGGGGCGCTCGGTGGGCGTGGCGCGGGTGGAGTCGGGGCGCGGCGTGGAGGCGGGGCGGGGCACGAGTCGAGTTTAGAGAGGCGGGGCGGTGGTCGGCTCGGCCCAAGGCCTTCCCATTTGTTAACAGCGGGCGTTAAATGGAGCCATGCCCGTCACCGGTCCCGCCTTCGACCCCTTCGACACCGCCCACCTGGCCGACCCGTACCCCGGCTACCGGGTCCTGCGCGAGACCGATCCCGTGCACTTCCACCGCGGCGACGGCACGGCCGCGCACCCGGAATTCTGGGCGCTGTCCCGCTACGCCGACGTGGACGCCGCCGTCTGCGCGCCCGAGGTGTTCTCCTCGGCCAGCGGCCTGACCTTCTTTTCCGACGAGATCGAGAAACTGGGACTGGCGCCGACCATCGTCATGATGGATCCGCCCGAGCACTCCGGTAAGCGGCGGCTGCTGGCCAGGGCGTTCTCGCCCCGGCGGGTGGCGGAGACCGAGCCCCTGATCCGCGGGTTCGTCCGGGGGCGCCTGACGGAGTTGGCGCAGCGGTACGACGACGACGAGGTGGTCGACCTGCACAGGGACTTCAGTTCGCAGATCCCCACGCATCTGCTGGCCCACCTGTTCGACATCCCGGCCGTGGACAGGCACCGGCTCGGGCCGTGGGTCAGTGCGCTCACCACGCTCCAGGAGGAGGGGTTTCGCCCGGCGGGTCTGGAGGGCGGCGCCGTCGCCGCGGTGGCCGAGATGTTCGAGTACTTCGGCGTGCTCATCACCGAGCGGCGCGCGGCCCCGGGCGAGGACCTCATCTCCGCGTTGACGCAGGCGCAGATCGACGGCGAGACCCTCACCGACTGGGACATCCTCGGCTTCTGCTTTGTCATCGTCGCCGGCGGCAACGACACCACCGGCAATCTCATCTCCCACACCGTCGCGCTGCTCGACGCGCACCCGCGGCAGCGCGAGTTGATCGTCGCCGACCCCGGCCTCATCCCCGGAGCGCTCACGGAATGTCTGCGCTTCGAGTCGAGCGTGCAGGCGCTGGCCCGGACGACCACGCGCGAGGTGACCGTCGCCGGCGTCACCATCCCGGCGGGGGAGAAGGTGATGATGCTCTACGGCTCGGCCAACCGCGACGAGCGGGAGTTCGGGCCGACGGCCGAGCAGCTCGACATCCGCCGGGAGATCCCGGGGCACCTGGCGTTCGCCCGCGGCCCGCACTTCTGCATCGGCTCGCACTTCGCGCGGTTGCAGGCGCGGATCGCGGTCGAGGAGCTCTACGCCGCTCATCCCGAGGTGGGCGTGGACTCCGGCGCCGCCGTGCGCGCGCTGTCGCCGTTCACCCGGGGGTTCGTCTCGCTGCCTGCGACGGGATTGGGCGCCACGAGACTGGGCGCGCCGGGATTGACCGCGACGGCAACCTAGGCCAGCAGGGGCGATAAGAGTAAGGTCATCTCCGAACGGCGGGGTGCCGGCTGCAGCGTTCCGCATACCTTCTCCCCGAGGACTGTGACTGTCATGGGCGCCGACCAGGCCGATCCGACCACCCTTTCCGCCAGCTCGACCGCCGCTGAGCGGCCCGGGCGCACACGACCGCTGAACTGGGTGATGCTCGTCGCGGGCGTCCTGCTGGCCGCCCTGGGCCTCGGGCTCACCGGCGCCGGGATCGCGCTCACGGTGGCCGAGGCCTCCCAGCGCGACGGCCGCTACGCACACCGACACCGAGCAGGTCCGGAGCGTCGGACACGCCATCACCACCGCCCCCCTCACCGTGGACCTGGACCTGGGCGAGGGCACCGCGTCGGGCGGGGCGTTCGGACTCGATGACCTGCTCAGCGTCCAGCTGCGGGCGACCCCCGTGGTCCCCGGCCAGGACGTGTTCATCGGCATCGCCGAGGCCTCCGACGTGGAGGCTACCTCCGCGACGTCCCGCACGCGGTGTTCAACGACGACCCGTGGGACGACGGCATGATGGTGGGTGATCCGCAGCAGTGGGCCATGGGTTCCGATTCCGACGACCCGCTGGACGAGGTCCCCGGAACCCGGACCCCCGAGCCCCCCACCGAGCAGGACTTCTGGGCCCAGTCGGCCACCGGGTCCGAACAGCAGACCATCACCCTAGAGCTGCAGTCCGGGGACTGGGTGCTCGTGGTGATGAACGCCGACGGCTCGCGTCCGGTGTGGGTCGACGTGCAGGCGGGCGCCCACACAGAGCTCTTCGGGTTGGCGAATCCCGGAGTCCTGATCGCCGGCATCGTGGCCCTGGTGTTGGGCCTGCCGCTGATCCTGCTGGGCGCGGCCGGCCTCGGGCGTGACCTCGATCGCGGACCCGGCTCCGCCGCCGGTACCGGCGCCCTCGTCGGCCCCGACCCGCTGCGCCTGACCGGCCACCTGGACCCCGGCGTCTCCCGCTGGATGTGGCTGATCAAATGGCTGCTGGCCATCCCGCACTACATCGTGCTGGGCCTGCTGTGGTTCGCGCTGGTGGTCGTGACCATCGTGGCGTTCTTCGCGATCCTGATCACCGGGCGCTATCCCCGGTCGCTGTTCCTGTTCAGCGTCGGGGTGTTGCGGTGGCACTGGCGGGTGGGCTTCTACGCCTACTCGGCGTTGGGCACCGACCGCTACCCGCCGTTCTCCCTCGCGCCCGCCGGCTACCCGGCCGAGCTCGACGTGGTCTACCCCGAGCGGCTCTCGCGCGGCCTCGTGCTGGTCAAGTGGTGGCTGCTGGCCATCCCGCATCTGCTGATCCTGGGCATCATCACCGGCGGCGGCGCGGTGATGAGTAGCGCGTCGGAGCGCGGCGGACCCGAGTGGAGCATCTCGTTGCTCGGCCTGCTAGTGCTGATCGCGGCGATCGGGCTGCTGTTCACCGGTCGCTACCTGCCCGGTCTCTTCGACCTGATCATCGGTCTGAACCGCTGGGCCAACCGGGTCGGCTCCTACGTCCTGCTGCTGCGCGACGAATACCCGCCGTTCCGCCTGGATCAGGGACCGGAGGAGCCGGTCGCCCGCGCCGACTGACCTGTGTGGGCGGACTGCTGGACCGCGAACGGGCTGGGTGACACCGTGACACCGCTCAAGAACGCTGCATTACCCTCGCGAGTCATGCCGACCGAGTTTTGCGCCGAGCAAAATGCGCTGCGTGGTATAAGTACTCAGTTATGTGACGCGCGGTAACTGGCTGCGTGGGAGGCCGCGGGCAGCCATCGCCTGCGCTACAGGATGAGGTCGAATCGTGCCCGGAGAAGCTGTCTGGTTCGAACAGGGTGAGAACGACTCGGTCACTGTCAGGGTCCGCTCCGCAAAGGGGCGCAAGCTCGTACTGCAAGGTCTCCCCGGCGACCTGAACCCCTCTGCGACCGGTGACCGGCAATTGGTCGACAACCCCGCGATAGTCCACAACGCCTGGGCGTTCGGTGGTTTCCATCGTCAGATGGACGAGAGTGCCGACGACGAGGTGCGAACCGCTCTGCAGAAGAAGGCCTCTGCGCATGCCAAGGTCGCGGAACGTCTGGCGGTTCTCACCGATGAGCTGGGCGAGACGACCATCGAAGGCTGGTGTTCCAACTGCTACGAGAAGTCGGTGCACCGAAAGGTCAAGAGCTCGAGTTTCCGCACCGAAACCTACCTGTGCCAAGCATGTGGATCGGCAACCGATGACTGCGTCGCGCCGCAGTGCAAGAACATGGCCGTGCGCAGCCTGGCCAAGGTGCACGTTCCCGACATGTGCGCCGAGCACGACCACACACTGCCCAGTTTCGAGCGTGCCCGCGACTCTCTGGAGCGTCTGGAAGACCTGAAGGAGTTCCTGAAGTTCGACAAGCCGAATCTCGCCCGTGGCGCGACGTTCGGGATGGTGGCCGTGCTCGCGGCCGGGGTCGCGTTTCCGCTCGCACTGATGGCTGCTCCCGCGATGGGGGGAGCCGTCGGAGTGCTGGCCTCCCAGTGGGGGGCCGGGACAGCGCTCACCGGTGCCGCGGCCTCGAACTACGGACTGGCGATGCTCGGAGGCGGCGCGGTGGCCACCGGGGGCCTGGGGATGGCGGGAGGGACGATGGTCATCGCCGGGGTCGGCTCGGCCCTTGGCGGTGCGCTCGGTGCATCGGTCACGAACGCCTATGTCCGAGACGACAAGTCATTCGATCTCGAACTGTTCCGCGAGGGAAAGGGTACGCCGGTCATCATCGCTCGAGGGTTCACGACGGAAGGGGACATTCAGTGGTGGAAGGCTGTCGATCTCGTCGAGGTCACCTATCCGGACTCTCCGATCTACTTCCTGCACTGGGGGGCCAAGGAACTGCACGACGTCGCCGTCATGTTCGGGGCGATCGGCGGTGGCGCGATGGCGAAGGCCGCTGTGGCAGCAGCGGCCAAGAAGGCGGCAAAGAAGGCCGTGACCAAGCTCAACCCGGCCGCGGCGGCGTTGGTGGTGGCGGACGTTCTCAAGAACCCGTGGCACGTCGCGCGAGTGAGGGCGGACAAGACCGGCGCGGTCCTGGCCGATGTCATCGCGCGCTACAACGGTGAGGTCATCCTCGTCGGGCACAGCCTCGGAGGGCGCGTCATGGCCACGGCCGCCCAGGCGGCTTCCACCTCGAAGGCGGCCGGGAAGATCAAGGAGGTCCGCCTGGCCGGAGCGGCCATCGGCCGGAAGTTTGACTGGGAGGCAGTGGGCGCGGCCGTCGACGGCCCAGTGATCAACTACCACTCCAAGCAGGACGCGGTGCTCAAGAAGGCCTTCACGGTCGCTGAGATGGGCTCGGTTGCCGCCGGATATGCAGGGACAGGGTCGCTGGTGGCGAACGTCTGGGATGTCGACGTATCCGACCGGGTCCCCAATCACGACATGTATTGGGAGAGCATCGCTGGAGTCTGGGAGAGCCGGTTAGCGCACTAGAGCGCTTCCCGTTCGCCCGTTCTGTGCGAGCGGCATCCTGGGCGGAGGTCCGGAGGATTCCCGCTGGAGGTAAATCTGAGTCGGTCGGGTGTCGAGTGAGCTAAGCGCGCAGCGTTTACTCGACGCTGCGATCGAATTCCGGAGAATTCTCGCGAATGCTGTCGATCAGACTCCGCCGTCGCTGCGGTCCTGCCCGGTGACCACGCGGGCGAGGAGGTCGGCGAGCCGCGCGTCGATGCCCTCGCGCCGGTCCTCGGGGATGTCGAGGGCGTCGAGCAGCGCGCCCCGCAGCACCGGCCAGGCGTAGACGGCGGTGAACGACAGGAGGAGTTCGACGTCCCCGGCCGGCGGGGGAGAGGTCATGCGGCGCAGCGCCGCGGCCGGGCGCTCGGCGGGGTCGACCATCGGCGGGAACGCGGCCTCGCGGTCGAGCGCCAACCACGCCAGCAACCTGCTGATCTCGGGGTGCTCGGTGGCGGCCAGCAGCATCCCGCGGACGGCCTCGCCCGCGTCGTCCTGGTGCTCGAGCCTGGCGGCGCCGTATCGCACGGCCTCCTGCATCACCGTGGTGACCAGCGCGTCCTTGCGGCCGACGTGCCGGTGGATCAGCCCGAGGTTCACCTCCGCGGCGTCGGCGATGTCGCGCAGCGGGACATGGGGGCCGCGCTCGGACAGTAACCGCCGCGCCTCGCGCAGGACCGCGGACCGGACCTCGTCGCGGCCGGTCGGGCGGGTCAGCGGGGGCTCGTCCGACCGGGCGGTCGGGCGGGCCCGCCGGGGCTCGTCCGATCCGGCAGTCGCGGAATCGGGCGGGGTCGGCGGGGGGCCGCTGACCTCGTCGTTGTCGTCAATCTCGGATCGGTTCCCACGTTCCATTCCCAAACTGTACACAATTGACTACAGTCGCAGCAGCGGATGCGGAACCGACCGCGCACCCCTGCCCGAAAGGCCGAACATGACGACCACCGACCGCCGTGACGACATCGACGCGATCAAGGCTCTCAAGTACCGCTACCTGCGCTGCGTGGACCTGCGGCTGTGGGACGAGCTCGCGCAGACGCTGGCGCCGGACGTCTCGGCCTCGTACGGCAAGCGGCTGTCCTACACCGGCCGGGACCAGGTGGTGGACGGGCTCAAGGGGCAGATGACCGACGACGTGATCACCGAGCACCAGGCACACCACCCGGAGATCGAGGTGGACGGAGACACTGCCACCGGGCGCTGGTACCTGCAGGACCGCGTGATCGTCCCGGCGTTCGACACGATGATCTTCGGTGGCGCCTTCTACGAGGACACCTACGCCCGGATCGACGGTCGCTGGATGATCGCGAGCACCGGCTACAAGCGCACCTACGAGGCGATGATCGACCTCAAGGACGTACCCAGCTTCACGCTGACCGACAACCACCTCGCGCCCGCCACCGCGGAGTGACGGCGTGGTCGGCCGGGGCGGCCCGGACCCGCGGTGGAGGTGGCAGTGAAGACCGCGCATGGAGTTGATCGGTGTCGCGGTGCTCTGCGTGGCCGTGGCCTCGGTGATCGGCGGCGCCACCGGATTCGGGACCTCGCTCATCGCGACCCCCTTCATGCTCATGGCGGGGATCGGGCTGACCGAGACGGTGGTGGTGAACCTGGTGGTGGCCCTGGTCACGAGGCTGGGCGTCACCTACCAGCTGCGCCGACACATCGACTGGCCGCGGGTCGCGGTCCTGGGGGCGGCGAGCCTGCCGGGGGCCTGGCTGGGCGTGCAGACGCTCGGGTTGCTTCCCGAACAGCTCCTCGCGCCGGCCGCCGGAGCGATCACCGTGCTCTGCGGGCTGGCGATGGCGCTGCCAGCCTCGCGCACGGCTCGGCCGCCGTCGAGGTGGGCCACCGCCGCGACCGGGGCGATCAGCGGCTACTTCTCCACCACCACCTCGCTCAACGGGCCGCCGGTCGTCCTGCTGCTGAGCCGCGCCAAGCTGCCGCCGCTGAGCTTCATCGCGGACCTCGCCGGCTACTTCGTCGTCACCAGCGTGCTGTCCCTGGCGATGCTGTGGGCCGGCACGGGGATCGACGTCCCCGGGCTGCTGCCCCTGCTGGCCGCGTGCACGGTCGCCGGAGTGGTGGCCAACCAGCTCGGGATCTCGATCGCCCAGCGACTGCCCACGCACGTCTTCCGCTCGGCCGTGATCGCCCTCGTGGTGATCGCCGGTCTGCTCACCATCGTCACGGCGTGACCGCCGCCGCATCAACTGCATTCAACTGTTCCCACCACCGGAGGACCCCATGACCGCCACCCCCGAACAGAACACCGCCGCACAGAACACCGCCGCACAGAACACCGCCGCACAGAACACCGCGGCACAGAACGCCCCTGGTCTGCAGGCGGCTGCCGCACCGGGCACCGCTCGCGAAGACCGACTGGCGGGCAAGGTCGCCATCGTCACCGGCGGCGGGCAGGGCGTCGGCCGCGGCATCTCGCTCGGGCTGGCCGAGTCGGGCGCTGCGGTGCTGCTGGTCGGTCGCCGGATGCACAAGCTGGAGAAGGTCGCCGAGGAGATCCGCTCCGCCGGCGGCACCGCGGAGTGTCTGGCCGTGGACATCGTCACCGACGGCGCGCCCGAGTCGATCATCGCCACTGCCGTAGAGCGGCTGGGCGGGGTCGACATCCTGGTCAACAACGCCAATATGGCCATGCCGCTGCCGCTGTCGGACTACCCCGACGACGACTTCCGCAAGGCCTTCGAGGGCGGGCCCCGGGTGACCTTCAGCCTCATGAAGCTGGCCCGGCCCGAGATGGCAAAGCGCGGCGGAGGCACCGTGATCAACCTCGTCACCTCCGCCGCCGTGCGCTGGGACGCGGCCAACTACGGCATCTACGCCGCCGTCAAAGAGGCCATCCGCGCCCTGACCCGGGCCGCCGCGTACGAGTGGGCCGCCGAGGGCATCCGCGCGCTCAACGTGGCCCCGCACGCCCACAGCCCCGGGCTGGACTGGTGGATGGACAACAACCCCGAGGAGGCCGCCGAGTTCGTCGCGGGCATCCCCGCCGGACGCGTGGGCGACCCGCTCTCCGACATCGGCCGCCCCGTCGCCTGGCTGTGCTCGGCCGAGTCCTCCTACCTCAGCGGCGCGACCATCCCGCTGGACGGCGGCCAGTCCCGCTGGGGCTGACGCCGGTTGACGGCCAGTCCTGCTGGGGCTGGCCCCGGTTGACGGCCAGTCCTGCTGGGGCTGGCCCCGGTTGGCGGACAGCTGACCTGGTTGGCGGACATTTTTCGCGAGAAACCGGCCCCTGAGCGCATCAGATGTCCGCCAACCGCGGGGGGATGTCCGCCAACCGGACCCCGCCCGACCAGACGCCTCCCGCTCCGCGCGATTCCCCACCCAGCGCGCCACACGAAAGGTCCCCACAGCACCGTGACCCGACACCTCGACCTCCCGACCACGCACAACCGAGCCGACACGGTCCGTCCCGCGGCTGTGGGCCGGCGAGATGCCCTGGCGCTGGCCGCCGACATCCGCTCCGGGGCCACGGACCCGACCGAGGTCCTCGAGCGGGCGATCGACAGGATCGAGACCCTCGATCCCCAGCTCAATGCCGTGGTGTCGACCCGGTTCGACGATGCCCGCGCCGAGATCGCGGTAGGCCTGCCGGGCGGGCCGCTGCGCGGGGTGCCGATCGTCATCAAGAACCTGGGCACCGATGTGGCCGGTCAGCCCGCCACCGACGGCTCCCGGTTGTTCGCCGATGTCGTCGCGACCGTCGACAGCGCGATCGTCCAGCGCTACAAGGCCGCCGGGATGCTGGTGCTGGGGACCACCAACGTGCCCGAGATGGGCAAGACCACCACCACCGAGTCGCTGCTCTACGGGCCGTGCCGCAATCCGTGGA
The DNA here is from genome assembly GCF_033142235.1 of Rhodococcus sp. IEGM 1408. NCBI lineage: Bacteria > Bacillati > Actinomycetota > Actinomycetes > Mycobacteriales > Nocardiaceae > Rhodococcus > Rhodococcus sp. IEGM 1408. The sequence continues at coordinate 379,262 of NZ_JAWLRW010000004.1, read as the reverse complement.
ACCCCGACTACTCCACCGGAGGTTCGAGCGGTGGGTCGGCGGCTGCGGTCGCCTCGGGGATGGTCCCGGTCGCCCATGCCACGGACGGCGGCGGGTCGATCCGGATCCCGGCCGCCATGTGCGGACTGGTGGGCCTCAAACCCAGCCGTGGCCGGGTGCCCACCTGGCCGCACCCGGCAGCTCTGGCGGCGCCGATCGCCTATCACCACGCCGTGACCGCGACCGTCCGCGACAGCGCGGCTCTGCTCGACGTGGTGGCAGGGCACGTGCCCGGCGACGCGTACGGGGCCCCGACCCCGGCGCGACCGTTCCTCGCCGAGGCCGGGACCGATCCCGGGCACTTGAGGATCGGCGTGATGCGCACGGCGCCCGGCCCGTTCCCGACCGACCCGGACTGCTCGGCGGCGGTGGACCGCACCGCCTCGCTGCTGGACGGGCTCGGGCACGAGGTGATCGAGGTCGAGCTGGGGATCGACGTGATCGAGGTGATGGTCGCGATCGGCGACATCATGGGCGCGCAGCTGCAGGCGAAGGTCGAGGACAGGCTCACCCATCTCGGCCGGGAGCTCCGCGAGGACGACCTGGAGCCGTGGACCCGGCGGATCCTCGAGAATTCGTTGAGCCTGACCGCGCCGCGGTTGTCCCGGGCACTGGAGACGGCGCAGCGCACCGGCTGGCGGGTGGCCGAGCTGTTCGCCGCTGCCGGGGTCGACGCGCTGCTGCTGCCCACCATGCCGGTCACCACCCCGGAGCTGGGATTCCTCGACGTGACGGACCCCGAATCCATGTGGACCCGGTCGTCGATGTTCTCGGCCGCCACCAGCCTGTTCAACCTCTCCGGTCAGCCCGCGATCTCCCTGCCCCTGGGCACCGATGGGCGCGGGCTCCCGGTGGGGGTGCAACTCGTCGCCGACTACGCGCGCGAGGACCTGCTGCTGCGCCTGTCCGGACAGCTCGAGGCGGCGGCGCCCTGGCTGACGGTGGCCCCGGGCTTCGACGGGTGGTGACGGTGGCGCGGTGAGGGTGACAGCGGGGTGGTGACGGTGGCGCGGTGACGGCCGACTGCGAGGCCCGCTGACCGGGCGTACCGTCGCGGACACGCCACCGACACGTCAGGATGTGATCGCTCATGAGCACGTACCAGACCCACAACCCGTCCACAGGCCAGACCGTCGCCGAGTACCCGGGACTCGACGACGGCGAGATCGACGCCGTTCTCGCCCGGGTCACCGACGGCTTCGCCCACTGGCGCGCGACCCCGCCCGCCGAGCGATCCGCAGTGCTCGCCGCGATCGCCGGCGGGTTCGAGGCCCGCAGCGACGAACTGGCCGCCGCGATCGCCGAGGAGATGGGCAAGCCCCTCGCCGAGGCGGCGGGCGAGGTCGCGCTGGCCGCCTCCATCTACCGCTGGTACTCCGAGCACGGCCCCGCACTGCTGAAGCCGGAGGCGCTCGAGGTCGCCGGCGCGCGGGAGAGCACCGTCACCGTCGAAGCCGTCGGCCCGCTCGTCGGCGTGATGCCGTGGAACTACCCCTACTACCAGGTGGCCCGGTTCGCCGCGCCCAACCTCATGGCCGGCAACACGGTGATCCTCAAGCACGCCTCGATCTGCGCCAAGAGCTCGGCGCTGGTGGAGCTGATCCAGCGCGAGGCCGGACTGCCGGAGGACGCCTACGTCAACGTCTACGCCTCATCCGACCAGGTGGCGACCATGATCGCCGACCCCCGCGTCCACGGGGTCTCGCTCACCGGCAGCGAGGGCGCCGGAGCGGCGGTGGCCGAGGTCGCCGCCAAGAACCTCAAGAAGAGCGTGCTGGAGCTCGGCGGCTCCGACCCGCTCATCATCCTGGACACCGACAACGTGGACGAGCTGGTCGGCACCGTCGGCCGGGCGCGGTTGCTCAACGCGGGGCAGGCCTGCAACTCGCCCAAACGGATGTTCGTCCCGGAGGCGATCTACGACGACTTCGTCACCGGACTCACCGATCTGTACTCCAGGATCACGGTCGGCCCGGCGGACGACGAGACCACCGAGATGGGCCCGCTGTCCAGCGAGGACGCCCGCGACGGCGTGGTCGAACAGGTCAAGACAGCGGTCGAGCAGGGCGCCAAGCTCCGGGTGGGCGGCGACCCGGTCGACCGGCCCGGCGCCTACATGGAACCGACCGTCCTGACCGACATCACCCCGGAGATGGACGTCTACCACCAGGAGGTCTTCGGGCCCGTCGCCATGGTGTACCGGTACTCGGACCTCGACGAGGCGCTGCGGATCGCCAACGACACCCGCTTCGGCCTCTCCGGTTCCGTCTGGGGCACCGACCCGGAGGAGGCAGCGGAGGTGGCTGACCGGATCGAGGCGGGGATGGTCTACGTCAACGAGCACGGCACCACCCGCGCCGGGCTGCCCTTCGGCGGGGTCAAGGCCTCCGGTTACGGCCGGGAGCTGGGCCGCTGGGGGATGGGCGAGTTCGTCAACACCAAGTTGCGCCGCGTGAACTGAGGCCGCGCACCTCGTCGTCGTCGTCCTGTCGCGGGTCGCCCGGCACGGCGTGGACACCTCGTCCACGCGTGGCCGGGCGACCCCCGTGGCCGGGCTACCGCTCGTTGAACTCGTCCACCAGCGCGAAAACCGCGGACCGCACCACGACCCGCTGCTGTTCGGGAGTGAACGCGCCCGGCGTAATGGTCAGGGTGGTGCCCAGTCCGGAGACGAGGGCGAAGAGCGAACGGGCGAGGGCGGCAGCCCCGGGCGTGTGCGGGTCCCCGCCCACCACCGCGACGAGGTGGCCCGCGAGCACCGCCTCCTGTCCGGCGACGTAGACGCGCAGCACCTCAGCCAGCCGTGGGCTGTTCAGGCTGGCGGCCTGGAACGCGGTGAGCACGCGCCAGAACCGCTGTGACTCGTCGCCGTGGGGCAGGGTGCCCACGGCCCGGTCGATCCACTCCTCGAGGTTCGTCGACTGCGGCTGCGACCGCGTGGTTATCTCGTCGAGCGCAGCACGCAGTGCCGCCTCGAGCAGGTCCTCCTTGTCCGCGTAGTAGTGCGAGATGTACCCGGTGGTCGACCCGAGGGACGTGGCGATCCGGCGCATGGAGACGTTGTCCAGACCGTCGGCTGCGACCAGCTCGCACGCGGCCGAGGCGATCTCGCGGCGATTCGCGTCGATGCCGGATGGGGTCATGGTGCGGTACGTCCTCACGTCAGGTCGGTGGGCTGTCCGGGCGGGCGGGGACGGATTGGGGAGAGCAGCTCCGGGGTTCACGATAGGCCACGCCGGATGCTTGTGACGTCGGGCACAACTCGACTAGCATCACGCGTCAGGAAGCCGCCACACAACAGTTGTTATGTGCGGTGGCCGAGAGTAGCCGCCACCCCGAAGAACGAGAGGTCTACACGGATGCCCAGCACGACCGACGAGACACTGTCCACCCCGACCGACGGCGCCAGTGCCAGCGCTGCCGCAGCCGACGCCGGGATCTCCGTGGTCGAGCGGATGCTCCCGGCCGAGGTGGCCGCGCAGCGCCTCACCTTTGCCGACGTCCTGGGGCGCCGGCGCGGCGACTCCCGGCCGGGGTTGCTGTTCGAGGACCAGACCTACACCTGGGACGAAGTGGTGAGGGAGTGCGACAAGCGAGCCGCGGTGCTGCTCCGGCACCGGCGGGCCGGTCGCCCGTTCCACGTGGGCGTCCTGCTCGAGAACGTGCCCGACTACATCTTCCTGATCGGCGCAGGTGCCCTCAGCGGCGCGACGATCATCGGCATCAACCCCACCCGCCGGGGCGCCGAGCTCGCTGCGGACATCCGGGGCGTGGACTGCGACCTCATCATCACCGACTCCGCGCAGGCAGGGCTCCTCGACGGACTCGACACGGGCGTCGACGCCGACCGGGTCTTCTCGATCGACAGCCGGAGCTGGCAGGACGCCGTGACGGCGGCCGCCGACGAGGAGCTGACCGTGGCCGGGGAGTCCCGCGATCCCTCGACCAGGCTCCTGCTCACGTTCACGTCAGGGTCCACCGGCGCGCCCAAGGCGGTCATCTGCAGCACCGGACGGCTGGCCTCGCTCGCCGCGATCAACCACCTGTCGTTCACGCGCGATGACGTCACCTACAACTCGATGCCGTTGTTCCACGGCAACGCGATCATGTCCTGCTGGGCGCCCTCGGTGTTCACCGGCGCGACCTTCAGCATGCGTCGCAAGTTCTCCGCCTCCGGATTCCTGCCCGACATCCGCGAGTTCGGGGCGACGTTCTTCAACTACGTGGGCCGCTCGCTGGCGTACATCCTGGCGCTCCCGGAGTCGCCCGGGGAGCGTGAGAACCGGTTGAGGTTGGTGTTCGGCACCGAGGCGTCCCCGCACGACCGTGACGAGTTCGAGCGTCGCTTCGGCACCCGGCCCATCGAGAGCTACGGCTCGTCCGAGGGCGCGGTGGTCATCAGCCTCACGCCCGATTCACCCCGGAACGCACTGGGCGTCCCGCCTGAGTTCATGGACGTGTGCATCCTCGACGGAGGCGGCGACGAGTGCCCGCGCGCCGAGTTCGACGCAGGCGGCCGGCTGCTCAACCCCGAATCCGCGATCGGCGAGATCGTCAACCGTACGGGCGCCGCCATGTTCGAGGGCTACTACCGCAACCCCGGCGCCACCGCGGAGCGGATCGACGGCGCCACCTACCGGTCGGGGGACCTGGGCTACCGCGACGAGGCGGGCTTCTTCTACTTCGCCGGTCGCGGTGGCGACTGGCTGCGGGTGGACAGCGAGAACTTTTCCGCCGCGCCGGTCGAGCGGATCCTGGCCCGCTTCCCCGGCGTCGGTCTGGTGGCCGTGTACCCGGTCCCCGACCCGCGCACGGGAGACCAGGTGATGGCGTCCATCGAGATGGCCCACGGCACGCCCTTCGACCCGGACGCGTTCGGCCGGTTCCTCGCCGGACAATCGGACCTGGGCACCAAGTGGGCACCGCGGTTCGTCCGCGTCGTGGACGACATCCCGGTGACCGCCACGCGCAAGATCGACAAGAAGGGACTGCGCCGCGAGTCCTGGACCGTCGAGGACGCCGTCTACGTGGGAGACCCCAAGACCCACGAGTACCGCGCGATGAGCAGCGACGACCGGACTGCTCTCCTGGCCGAATACGAGCTCTACGGACGTAGCCCCGCCTGACACACCGGGCCCGCGGACGGCCCCGGACACCGCGCCCGACCGACACGACCGCGGCCCCGGATCCTCTCAGCGAGGATCCGGGGCCGCGGTCTATGGGGCGGTTCTGGTCGTGCGGGGGCGTCAGCGCGCCGGGGTGTTACTGCTCGATGTACGCGCCATCGAACATCATGGTCGAGAAGAGGGTGGGCGAGACGCCCTTGACCGACTCGTCGACCACCACGTACTCCTGCGCGTTGGCCAGGACCGCGAACGGCACCACGCGGTTGTAGACCTCCTGCAGCTCGGTCAGCGCCGCCTTCTGCGACTCGAGGTCCGGGGCGGCCTTGAACGCGGTCACGGCTTTGGTGAGCTCGGGGTCGTCGATGCCCGTGATGTTCAGCGAACCACCCGGGGACATGGTGCTGGCGAAGGTCGAGGCGGGATCGGCGTCGGACGGCGACAGACCGCCGATCACGGCCTCGTAGTCACCGGTGAACTGCCGCGCGGTGGCCTGCGCCACCGGCGCGCTCTCGATGGTGACGTCGAAGCCGGCCGCGTCCAGCAGCGCCTTGACGGCGACACCGGATTCCATGTTCTCGGGGCTGTCGGCCACGAGCAGGGTGATCTTCCCGTCCCAGTCCGGGCGGTCGGCCTTGACCTGGTCGACGAGCGCGGTGGCCTCCTCCGTGTTGAATTGCGGGCCCTGCTGCCCGTCGAAGAAGCGCGAGGACTCGGCGACGATGGCCGAGGTCGGCTGGCCCACGCCGCCGGTCAGTCGCTGGTCCACGAGGTCCCGGTCGATGGCCTTGGCGACGGCCTGGCGGGCCCGCTCGTCGGTCAGGACGCCGTCGTAGCCGGCGTTGCCGGAGTTGAGGTTGAGGAGCGAACCGGCGCTGGTGATGACCTCGAAGCCCCGAGCGCCGGCATCCTGGGCGGCCGTGACCGTCTTGGCGCCGCGCAGGAAGCCGAGCTGCAGCTCGCCGGTCTGGAACGCCTCGTAGGTGCCCTGCGAGCCGGGGATGCGGATGAACTTCAGGGTCGGGCAGACGGGGCCGCCGTAGTACCCGGTGTTGGGCTCCAGCACGAGCTCCTGATCCGGGGTGTAGGACGCGACGGTGAACGCGCCGGCCCCGATCGGGTTGCGCGACCAGTCCTGCGGGTCCGCGGCCTCGTGGGCCTGCTGCGGGATGACCTCGCCGGCCGGGCCGGCGAGCAGGATCGGGAACCCGGCCCACGGCTCGGCGAGCGTGAACTCCACCGTGGTCGGGTCCACGACCCGGGCCTGCTCGATCTGCTTGGCGTCGGTCATCGCGTTGGAGCGGGTGGCCGGGTCCTTGTGCAGGTCGATCGTGTACGCCACATCCTGGGCGGTCAGCTCGTCGCCGTTGGAGAACATGACGCCGTCGCGGAGCTTCAGGGTCCAGACGGTGTTGTCGGAGTTGGCCTCGAGCGACTCGGCGAGCTTGGGCTGGAACTCCGCGGCCTCCGGGTTCCAGATCATCAGTCGGTCGTACACGGCGGTGGACTCGGCCGCGCCCCGCACGCCGAACGAACCCTGGCCGGGCGCGAACGACGGGAGCATCGAGTACTCGCCCATCGTGATGGTGCCGCCGGCCTTGTCCTCGGTGCACCGCTCGGACTGGTCCGGCGCGGTGGCGCCCGACGCGGACTCGGCGGCGTCCCCGCCGCCTCCGCACGCGGTGAGGGTGAGTGCAGCGGTGGCCAGGGTGGCCAGCGCGACGGTGGTGCGGTTCATCTGTATCTCCTGATCGACAGTGGACGCGCGGCGTGCCGGTGGGCCGGCCGCGTGCCGGTGACGTGGGCGAGGACGTGCCCCGGGCTCTCTCCGGTGGGCGAGAGCCCGGGGCACGCGGGGGCGGTGCGGGGCGGCAGGGTCAGGGCCGCCGGAGGGGGCTACTTCTTGAGGAAGGCCCCGTCGTAGAGGACGGTCGAGGACAGGGTGGGCGTGAGTCCGCCGACGGTGTCGGAGACCGCCACGTACTGCTCGGCGTTGGCCATCACGGTGAACGGCTGGAGCTCGTTGAACACCTCCTGGAGGGCGGTGAGCGCCGCCTTCTGGGCGTCGAGGTCGGCGGCGGCCTTGAGGTCGTTCACCGCGGCGGTCAGCTCCGGGTTGTTGATCCCCGAGAGGTTGGTCGCGCCGTTCGGGAGCATTCCGCTGGCGAAGGCGGCCGCCGGATCGGCGTCCGTGGTGGCCAGGCCGCCGATCACGATCTCGTAGTCACCGGTGAACTGGCGTGCGGTGACCTGGGAGACGGGGGCGTTCTCGATCACTACGTTGAACCCGGCCGCATCCAGCAGTGCCTTGGCCACGACCCCGGCCTCGATGTTCTCGGGACCGTCGGAGATGAGCATGCGCAGAGTGCCGTCCCAGTCCGGGCGGTCGGCCTTGATCTCCGCGACGAGCCCCTTGGCCTTCTCGGCGTCGTACGCCGGACCCTGCTGGCCGTCGAAGAGGCGGGACGACTCGGCCACCAGCGCGGAGGTCGGCTGGCCCTCGCCGGCGTACAGCCGCTGGTTCCACAGGTCGCGGTCCATCGCGGCGGCGACGGCCCGGCGGGCGCGGACGTCGGTGAGGACGCCGTCGTACCCGGCCTTGCCGGAGTTCATGTTGAGCACCGAGCCGGAGCTGATGATCTCCTCGAAGCCCCGGACGTCGTCGTCCTGCGCCGTGGTGACGAACTTGGCGCCGCGCAGGAAGCCGACCTGGACCTCGTCGGTCTGGAAGGCGTCGTAGGTGCCCTGGGTGCCGGGGATACGGATGAACTTCAGGGTCGGGCAGACCGGTCCGCCGTAGTAGGCCGGGTTCGGCTCGAGCACGACCTCCTGGTCGGGGGTGTAGCTGGCGAGCGTGAAGGCGCCGGCACCGACCGGGTTGCGGGCCCACTCCTGCGGGTCGGCGGACTCGTAGGCCTTCTTGGGGAAGACCTCCCCGACCGTGCCGGCGAGCGTCACGGGGAAACCGGCCCACGGCTTGGCGAGCGTGAACTCGACGGTGAGCGGGTCCACCACGCGGGCGTCGGAGATCTCCATGGCCTCGGTCATCGCCACCGACCGGGTGGCCGGGTTCTTGTGCAGGCCGACCGTGAATGCAACATCCTCGGCGGTGAGCGGGTCGCCGTTGGAGAAGGTGACGCCCTCGCGGAGCTTCAGGGTCCACACGGTGTTGTCGGCGTTGGCCTCCAGCGACTCGGCGAGTTTGGGCTCGAACGCCTCCGCCTCGGGGTTCCACACCATCAGCCGGTCGTAGACGGCCGCCGACTGGGCGCCGCCCCGGACGCCGTACTGGCCCTGGCCCGGCGCGAAACTGGGGAGCATGGAGAACTCGCCCACGGTGATCGTCCCGCCGGCCAGGTCCGCGGTGCAGCGCTCGGACTGGTCGGGCGCCTGCCCCTCACCGCCGGCCGCGCTCGTGGAGTCGTCCCCGCCACCGCCGCAGGCGGTCAGAGTCAGGGTCGCGGCCGCGAGTACGGCCAGCGCGCTGGTGGTGCGATTCATCGGTTCTCCTCGAGAGGGTGGTGACACGCGACCTGGTGGCCGGGTGCGATGACGGTGAGTGGGGGGCGTTCAGCAGCGCAGATCTCGGTGGCCCGGGGGCACCGGGTCCGGAATCTGCAACCGGTCGGAGGGTCGAGCGGGGAGGGCAGCTCCGAACTCGTGGCGGTGATCGGCGACTCGCCGAGTGTGTCCGCGAGGGTGCCGCCGAGCGTGGGAGCCGACGAGATCAGCAGCATCGTGTACGGGTGCGCGGGCGCCCGGTAGAGCGCGGCGGTGTCGGCGACCTCGCACACCGTTCCCAGGTACATCACCGCCACGCGGTCGGCGATGTTGTGCACCACCGACAGGTCGTGGGAGATGAACACCATGGTCAGGTGGAAGCGCTCCTTCATGTCCTCGAGCAGGTTGAGGATCTGCGCCTGGACCGAGACGTCGAGCGCGGACACCGGCTCGTCGCACACCAGCACCTCCGGCTCGAGGACCAGCGCGCGGGCCAGGGCGATCCGCTGGCACTGCCCGCCGGAGAACTCCGACGGACGCCGGTCACCGGCGGACGCGGGGTCCAGGCCCACGGCCTCCATCGTGGCGTCGACCCGGCGCCGCATCTCGGCCTTGTCGCCGCCCGTGCCCTGGATCTGCAGCCCTTCCGCCACGATGTCCCGGACCTTCCGGCGCGGGTTGAGCGAGGAGATGGGGTCCTGGAACACCATCTGGATGGACTTGCGGGCCCGCTTGAGCGCCGAACCGGAGAGCCCGCTCAGGTCGGTGCCGTCCACGACCACGCGCCCAGAGGTGGGGCGGGGGAGCTGCAGTAGCGCCCGGCCGAGGCTGGACTTGCCGCACCCCGACTCGCCCACCAGGGCGAGGGTGGTGCCGCGGGGGACGTCGAGCGAGACGTCCGTGACGGCGTGCACCGTGCCCTTGCGGGTCTGGTACTCGACGGTGACGTTGTCGACGACGAGCTTGGCGTCGGCGGGCCGGCCGGTGGACGCAGGGATCGGCGCATCGGCGACGTCCGAGGGGGTGCCGGTCATGATGCCTCACTGCTCGATCGGGGGCGGGCGGGGACGGTCGGGTGGAGGCACGCGACCCGGTGGACCGCGGCCGGGCGGGAGTCGGCACCGGGCTCGGGGGCGGCGTAGCCGGCGACGTCCTCGAGCGGGGGGTCCAGGGCGAGGCAGTCGTCGGCCACCCGGGGACAGCGGGGGGCGAACCGACACCCCGGGGGCATCGCCCGCAGGTCCGGCGGACGGCCCTCGATGACGGTCAGCCGGGTGTGCGGCGGCAGGTCGGGCCGGGGGATCGAGTCCAGCAACGCGCCGGTGTACGGGTGTGCGGGTTCATCCAGCAGGGCGCGCGTCTGGCCCACCTCCAGGAAGCGGCCGGCGTACATGACCCCGATCCGGTCCGTGTGCTGTGAGACCACGGCGAGGTCGTGGCTGACCAGGATCATCGCCATGTCGCCGTCGGCCTGCAGCCCGTGCAGCAGATCCAGGATCTCGTGTTGCACCGTCACATCGAGTGCGGTGGTGGGCTCGTCGGCGATCAGCAGTTTGGGCGAGCAGGACAGCGCGATCGCTATTCCGACACGCTGGCGCATCCCGCCCGAGAGCTGGTGGGGGTACTCGGTCAACCGGGCCCGGGGGGACGGGATCCGGACGCGTTCGAGCATCTCCACCGCGCGGTCGGTGGCGTCCCGCCGGCTCAGGCCGAGGTGGTGCCGCAGGGGGTCGATGATCTGCCGACCGATGGTCCGGATGGGATTGAGCGAGGTGAGCGGGTCCTGGAAGACCATGGCGATCTCGCGGCCCCAGAACTTCTGCGCCTCACGCTGGGTCAGGGCGAGCACGTCCCGGCCGGCGAAGTCGACGGTCGAGGTGGGATCCACCGTCGCGGCGGTCGGGGCGATCCCCATGATCGAGCGCACGAGCATCGACTTGCCGGACCCGGATTCCCCGACGATGCCGATGGTCTCGCCGCGGCGTAGCGAGATGTCGACCCCGTCGACCGGGGTGATCCGACCCGCCGGCGTGTCGATGTGTGTGCGGAGGTCGCGGACCTTGAGCAGCAGGTCGGTGTCGGCCGTGGTTTCGGGCCCGCGGGGCGGTGCGGCGGCGATGACTGCCTCCTGGTGTGGGTGTCTCGGTCCGACGTCTAAGTCGTGTACTTAAAACGTGTTGCTGTGACGAGTATCACGGCATAGTGTGTCTTTCGTCAAGGCAATTAAGAAACCGCCTCATGCGGTGCCTCAACCGAAGGGTCCCCCACGTGCTCAGGTTCATTGGCGAACGCGCTCTGCACGCGGTCGTCGTCGTCCTACTCGCCGCCACCGGCGCGTTCTTCCTGATGGAGGCGGTGCCAGGAGATTCCGCGGCCTCGGCTGTCGGTCCGGGAGCCACCGCCGAGCAGTACCAGTCGGCCCGGGAGGAGATGGGGCTGGACGACCCCGTGACAACCCGGTTCGGGGACTGGGCCGGTGGACTGGCGTCCGGCGATCTCGGTCGCTCGCTCATCCAGCCCAACCAGCCGGTGACCGAGATGATCGGCAACGCGCTACCCGTGACCATGCAGCTCGCCTTCCTGTCGATCATCCTTTCCCTGGCGATAGCCGTGCCCGTCGCCGTGTGGTCGGCCTACCGCCGGGGCGGGGTCTTCGACCAGGTCGCCTCCCTCGTGGCGTTCGCGTTCATCTCGGTGCCCAGCTTCGTGGCGGGCCTGCTGCTGATCTACCTCTTCGTGTTCAACCACTCCCTGGCGCAGCAGCTGATCCTGGGTGCCGCGGTCGTGATCGGGCTGGCCGTCGCGTTGTCCCCCGTCGGCCGTCGCGGCGGTCGCGGGGCGCCCGGTGCGATGTGGGGCCGGGCCCTGCTCGGTGGGCTCGGGGTGGGCGTGGTGTTGGCCCTGGCAGCACTGTTCCTGCCCGAGTTCCCACGCCAGGGCTATTCGCCGCTGGCCGACGGGCTGGGGGAGAACCTGCGCAGCATCGCCCTGCCGGCCATCACGCTCGCGCTCATGGAGGTCGCGATCTTCACGCGGGTCCTGCGGACCGACATGATCTCCACCCTGCAGCAGGACTTCGTCCTCTCGGCCCGCGCCAAGGGAATGCCCACCGGCCATGTCCTGGTCTCGGAGGCGCTGCGGCCGTCGACGGTCTCCATCATCACGCTCGCGGGCATCAGCCTCGGCCGGCTCATCGGCGGGACCGTGGTGGTCGAGCGCCTGTTCAACCTCCCCGGGATGGGCAGCATGATCGTCAACGCCGTGCAGAACCAGAACCTGCCCGTGGTCCTGGGCGGAGTACTCGTGATCGCCATCTTCTACGTCCTGGTCAACATGATCGTGGACGTCACCTACGCACTCATCGACCCGAGGATCCGCCGTGGCTGACACCGCTCCGACCCGTACAACCGCCGCCGCGGCCCCCATCGTGGACCCTGTCGTGGCACCCGCCCCCGCCCCCGGTTCCGGTCCCGCGCCCGGCCCCGCCCGCCGCCGCCCACGGATGCCCACGCTCTCCGGGCTCGCCACCGCCCTGGCGCTGGGGTGGACCTTCCTCATCCTGCTGGGCGCCCTCGTCGTGGACTTCCTGCCGCTGAGCGAGGCGCGCGATCCCTCGCTCGCGCTGACGACGCGCTCCCTGATGCCGCCCGACCTGTTCACGGCTCACCCCTTCGGCACCGACGGGCAGGGTCTGGACATCCTGGGCGGACTCCTCTACGGCGCGCGGGTCTCCCTGGTGGTGGGCATCGGCGGGGTCCTGATCGGCGCGCTGATCGGCGGCGCACTCGGGCTGCTGGCCGGGTACCGCGGCGGCTGGACCGACCGGGTCGTCTCGATCCTGGTCGACACCCTGCTGGCCTTCCCCTCGCTCATCCTGCTGATCGCGATCATCACGGTCCTCGAACCGACGCTGATCAACGTCACGCTGGCGCTGGGGATCATGGTGGTGCCGGCCTACGCTCGGCTCGTCCGGGCCAATGCGATGAGTTTCGCGGGTCGGGAATTCGTCACCGCCGCCAGGTCACTCGGGGCCGGTGAGCTGCGGATCATGCTGCGGGAGGTCACCCCGAACATCGTCCAACCGGTCTTCTCATATAGCTTCATGCTCATCGCCGTGCTCATCGTGGCCGAGGCATCGCTGAGCTACCTGGGGTTGAGCATCCCCCGGCCTGAGCCCACCTGGGGGAACATGATCAGCGCCGGACAGAGCGACTTCCAGCGGTATCCGTACCTCGTGGGGATACCCGCGGTCGTGCTGTTCCTCACCGTCTTGAGCTTCAACCAGGTGGGCGAGGCGGCCGGACGGAAGTGGAGTCCCGGTGCAGCCAAGATCTGAGCCGGACGGAGGTGGTGCCATGGCGGACATGGGCGAGGACCCGGCCGACAAGACCTCGTCCTCCACCGAGAACAAGGACGCCAAGACGGCGATGATCGAGGTCGCGGAGAAACTGATCGGCGAGCGCGGCATCGACCAGGTGTCCATGCGCGACGTCGCCACGGCCGCCGGTCAGCGCAACAACTCGGCCGTGCAGTACCACTTCGGCAGCCGGAACGGCCTCATCATGCAGGTCCTGCGCCGCCGGCTGGTCGCGCTCGACGCCAACAGGCAGAAGCGCTTGGCGGTGATCGACGACGACGGCCTGGGGACGGACCTGACCACGCTGGTGCGGGTGCTCCTCGAGCCGATCGTCGACCTCCTCCGCGCCCAGCCCGAGGCCACCCACTATGCGCGATTCCTGCAGCGGGTCGGCCCGGTCATGGCGCCCGGGGTCCCGGAGGCGAATCTGCGCACCGCCACCGACGACGTGGTGGTGCGCCTGATCGACGCGCTCTCGCACCTGCCGCGGCGGGTGGCCTTCGAGCGCATCGACCTGGCCACCCAGATGTTCACCGGCGCACTGGCCGTATACGAGGACCGCCGGGACGCCGGCAACACCGTGGTCAACTCGGAATTCGAGGACGTGGTGGCGCACCTGTACGACATGGTCGAGGCCGCGCTGCGCGCCGGGGTCGGCCCGCGGGACGAGGCGCGCGGGTCCTGACCCAGCCTGCAGCGACCCAGCCTGCGGCGACCCAGCCTGCGGCGACCCAGCCTGCCGTGACCCCGTGCGCGGTCAGACCCGCCCGCGCAGCAGCTTCCGGAAGTAGATGACCGGCTGCACGTACCGGTCGAACAGATGCGTGATCCGCCGGGGCCTGGTCAGGTCGATCCCGCGCACCGAGGGCGCCGGCCGACCGTCCCGATCGTGCTCGGCCAGCATCAGCCGGTCCCGGCTCACGGCGATGGGAATGATCGTGTAGCCGTCGTAGGGGGTCGCCGGCCCGCCCGTGCGCAGGTCGTCGGCCACCACCGCCACCTGGGGGCGGAGCGCGCCGCCCGACGGGCGGGTGTCCACGGTCGCCGCGTCGCCGAGGCCCCACACCGACTCGGCGCGGGTGTGGCGCAGGGTGACCGGGTCCACCTCGATCAGTCCGGCGTCGCCGCCGTCGCCCAGACCCGACTCGGCGACGAACTGGGGTGCCCGACTCAGCGGGGTCACGTAGGCCAGGTTCACATTGCTGATCTCCCGAGTGCTGAGCTGCGCAGTGTCTGATCCGTCGAGCCGAACGGTGCGGGCGTGATGGTCCACGGCCGAGACGTGGGTCTGTTCGTGGACGGTGATCCCGTACCGGGTGATGTACGGACGCAACCGGGCATCGGTGGGCTCGAGGCCGAGGATGCCACTGAACGGGGTCGCCAGATGCACGTCGATCCGGTCGAGAACCCCCTCCCGCTGCCAGTGGTCGCAGGCCTGGAAGAGCGCCTTGAGCACCGTGCCCCCGCACGAGGCGGGTTCGGGCGGCACCGCGAACACCACGGTGCCCTCGCGCACCCGGACCAGCGCGGCGCACGCGCGACCGGCGTATTCGGGCACGTGTGCCGACATCGCCCAGCCGTTGACGTAGGCCTCGTCCAGCCCGGGGATCGCGTCCCAGCGCGGGGTCAGCCCGGGGCACAGCACCAGGTTGTCGTAGCTCAGCGTGGGGCCGGAGTCGGCCGCGGTGCGGGACCCGAGCGTGACGGTGCGGCCGGCCGGGTCGATCTTGGTGGCCGCGTGGGGGAGGAGCTGGACGCCGTCCGGGACCACCTGGGCCATCGAGCGCTCGTACCGATCCATCCGCGCGGTTCCGGCCGCGGCGTAGTTGAGCATCGGCCGGTAGCGGTGGACAGGGTTCGGGTCGACCAGGGCGATGTTATGCCGGCCGTCGTTGCGCAGCCGCGCGGCCAGGGAGACCCCGGCGTTCCCCGCCCCGATGATCACGGTGTCGAATGCGGCGGACATGGGCTACAGGATTTCGAACATGTAGCCGACGAGGCCGGCCACCACGAGGAGGACGACGAGGGCGATGACGACGATCCACACCACCGGCCCCTTGCTGGAGTTCGTCTTGGTGGGGCTCTGCCGCTCCGTCGGACTCAGCTTCCGCGGTCCACTGTCGGACTCCATGGAGGTCGAATCGGAATCGGGGGTCTGTGGGCCGGTCGGCGAGCCGCCGGCGTCGACATCCGGACTCTGGCGGGGATCGGGATCGGACGGTCCTGTGTGTGTCATGGGACACCTCTCGAGTCGTCGTCTAGGACCTCGACCCTAAGACGATCCAGAGGTGCCTTCCACCGGTCTGCCCACGCCCACGACCACCACTCCGGGCCCGACGCCCGCGCTGATCGCGGACAGGACCTCGATCACCGACCACGCGGTGATCGCCGACGTGCGACCGCCGGAGTCCGGGTCCACCGAATTCTCGAACCGCATGTCGTAGCTGCCCATCGGGGATTCCCACTCCACCACGTGGCGGGTGCGCTCGACCTCCGGGTCGGCCACCACGATCACCTCGACCCGGTCCAGGCCGATCGTCGCCAGCGCGAGCGCCACCGAGGCGTTGGAGGTGCGCGGGAACTCCAGCGCCGCCTCGCGTGCCGAGCCGCGGAAGACCTCGCGCGGAGCGTCGAGCGGTTCGTCGACGCCCAGTGCCGCCGGGCTCTTGATGGTGAAGTGCCGCAGCACCGCGGACTCGGTTCCCGCCCGTGCGGCGGCGGCCAGTACATCCAGTCCGCCGACGGCCCCGGCGGGCACGAGGACCCGGCCGGGGCCTGACCCGACCAGGTCGTGCTTGGTCTCGTGCCGCGCGAACACCCCGCACGAGCAGACGATCACGTCTTTGCCGGCGCTCGTGATGCGGGGGATGAGTTCCTCCGCGGCCTCGACGCTCGCGGCTTCGACCAGCACGTCGGCCGCCTCGAGGGCCGCGGTGACCTGGCCGGAAGTGCTGCTCGAGCGGAGCGCCGCGACGAGGCGCGCACCGGGGACGTCGCCGTTCTCCAGTGCCTCGGCGACCGCGCCGCCGATCGCGCCGACGCCGATCACGGCCACCGCCAGGGGGCGGGCTGAGGCGCGCGCCTGGTCGGGTTGTGCAGGCCTCGAGGGTGCACGGGTATTGGGTGCACGGGTAGGGGACATGGTGAGGCCACCGTACCCACGGCGACTGTCGGCTGTCGCCGGCTGCGGCCAGTTTGCGTCCTACGCCGCGTGGGTCCTCCTCGGGCGGGTGATGGTGGCCGGGATCTTCGCGACGGGGTACGACGACAAGCTGAGGTCGCGCTGGACGGCACTGGTCACCGACCTGAACCGTCATCTCGCGGCTCAGATGGGGCGGGATGCGGAGGCCGGGCTGATCATCCCGTTGTCCGATGACCACGGGGCCCTGATCGAGACGCTGACCGACATGATCGTCATGGCCTTCTACAAGGACCGCTCCTTGCCGCTCGCCGAGGCGGAGTCGGCGCGGATGCTGACCTTCGTCAAGGCGATCTGGCTGGAGGCGTGGGGGGCCTCGGTCGCCGCGGGGTGAGGCCCACCGCGATGGATTGCTCGATGATCAGCATCAGCAACCGCGCGGCGAGACTGCCGAATTACTCGGTGGTGCCCACCAGCATGGTCGGGGTGATCCCGAGGTTCGCGGTGTCAGCGACCAGAGCCAGGCCCTCGTCGGTGGACATCGCTGCGCCCATCGCGTCGGCGTCCGCGAACATCAGCTGGGCCATAAGGTGGTATTCCGGCGCTGCCCCGTCCGGACCGGGCAGGAAGCGCGTGACCTTGGCGTCATCGAGACCCGGCACCGCGCGGGCGAGGGGGATATGCGTCTCGGTGTAGTGCTTGTCGAACTTCTCGACGTCGTCGGGAGTTCCGTAGAGGACGGTGAGGGTGATCATGGTTCTTCCTCTGTCAGTTATGCGACGGCCCCTCGGTGATCGAGGGGATCTCGGGGTCCACCGCAGCCTAGGCTCAGCGCGTCGTGCGCCGCGCCGTTTCGGACCGGAGGCCAGGGGTGAGGCGGCGGACTCGCGCGCTTGTACGCCCGACCCGTCGTCGCACTGACGCCCACGAAAATGGGACGGAAACGACCGGTAGCGACACCGGCTCGCGGCGAGCGCCGTCATACTCGTGCAATACGCCCCGGACGACTCACGAAAGGACTTGTCCACCCATGTCTCCAGTCACCACCGTCGACCGCGGCCCCCGCGTCGTCGCCCGTCGTGTCACCGTGAACGCCCCGGCGGCCGAGCTGTTCGCCCTCGTCAACGACCCCCGTAAGCACGGCATCGTCGACGGATCGGGAACGGTCAAGGACAACGTCAAAGGTCCTTCCACGTTGTCTCCGGGAGCCCGGTTCACCACCAAGATGCGCATGTACGGCGTCCCGTACCGCATCACCTGCAAGGTCACGGATCACGCCGACACCCCGGAGAGCAAGGTCGTCGAGTGGCAACACCCGGCCGGACACCGGTGGCGCTGGGAGTTCGCGCCCGTCACCGCCGAGACGACCGAGGTCACCGAGAGCTTTGACAACCGGGCGTCCAAGCTCGGCAAGTTCTTCGAGATTGTCGGCGTGGCGGATCAGAACGCGGCCGGGATCACCGCGTCGCTCGAGCGTCTCGCCGCAAAGTACTCGAAGGCCTAGTAGGCACCGCCCCCGGCGGTGTGGGCGTCAATCCGGGCAGTTCCGGTAGTTCCGCTAGTTCCTGGGCAGCCGCGGGTTCGGCCGCAGTGGGGGAGCGCGTCCAGGTGAGAATCAGGCCCGCGCCGACTCCAGTCGGCACGCGCCGGGTCGGCCGCAGCAGCGACAGCGCCCCGCGCAGGAACATGAAGGCGCCTAGGAACAGCGTCGATAACCCGGCGATGGTGCTGATGTTGATGAGCACATCGCCGACATGGAATGAGGTGTAGGCCGGTAGCAACAGGAACAGGCCGGACACGAGCACGGTTGCCGCGCCCCAGAAGGGGCGCCCGCCGCGCCAGTCCCGGAATCGCGTCCGGGCATCCGCGGGTAGGCGAATCAGCATCCGCTCGCACCCTTGTCGACGTCGATGGTGAACTGGTTGAGAAAGCGCGGTGGCGTTCATCGCGATGAGCTCGATGCGCGCGTTGCCCATGGTCGCGTCCTGAGCCGCCTTCGCGGAGGTGACGACGCCTGCCGGGGCCGAAGTGCCGACCGTACGGTATGCCAACATTGCTGCCGCCACCAACAGCGTTCGATTGCATCTAGATGCTGTGCGCCCCTATGTCCTCGCCGGTCATCGAAACAACCTACCGCCGGCATGCTCTCCTATCGCAGCACGCAACCGGAAGTTCTTCACGTCGAGGTGACTTGCGCGTTGCGACTTGCTGAGGGTGGTGACAGGCGGGTTCGAGGTGACGTCCAAGTACGCCTCCACGGCCAGTCCGGTCGTGAGCCGGATCTCATACTTATTGAGGGGCCACCTGTCGATATCGGAAACGCCGTCGAAAATGTTCAGACCGAGGGTGGTGTCTACGATCGCTTCCCATTCGAGGAGTGTTTCCTCCAGCGCTCGGTATGCGTCCTGGTAATCCAGTTCTACTGATTCCGAGATTTCTGACCTCGCGGAATCCAGCTCCTCGGGAGAGTTTCCGGGTTTGCTCGGTTCCGATCTCGAGAAGTCTTCACGCGCGCCTTGCACGAGCAGTACGGCGCCCACCACACAAGAAACAACCGCGACGATCGCGACTATGACAGCCACAGCGCCGAGAATCAGGCCGAGAAGTATGACGAACAGCGCAATTCCGGCGACTCGACTCCACTGGTAGAGCATTTGTCACACCACCAATCCGACGAGCCAGATTGCCAGTAGCGTACCGATGATGGCCAAGGCAACTGCCTCGAGGAGTTTCACTGTCCCGTTCCAGCGATAGTCCTCCGGCTGGGACTCATCGTGGGTGGTCCATTTAGTGCTTGCGGCCACGATCAACGACTGAGTGTCAACTGTCCCCACCAGGCGGCCAGCATTAGCGAACCGATCTTCTCCCAGGGGTCGTGCCATCACCAGTGCGCGTTTTCGGGCGGAGTCCGATTGACGCTCACGAAATAATTCCAAAGAGCCGATGACTTCAGATCGAGCGGTCACGACTCGACATTCCCGCGCGTGAGAAGCAGCGGCGCCGCGGCGACCTTGGACCATGGCCCGCCGACGAACGTCAGCCCCAGCAGGCGGCGGTCGTCGAGCGCGCGGAACTCGTCGCGCACCCAGCGCCACGGGACCGGGCCGTCGGACCCGTAGGAGCACACGATCGTCGGCAGGCCGTCGAGCCACGAGCGCTCCAGCGTCACCCGCATCGGCAGTGCCTCGCGGTTGCTGCCGTTGCCGTCGTCCAGCAGGTTGACGGCAGTGCCGCCGTCGCCGAACCGTTTGCCCTGCCAGCCCGGCATCCCGCCGAGCGCGATCGCCCGCGGGGCCGCGACCCGCAGGGCAGCCGGGCCGATGAAGGAGATGCGGTAGTCGCCGGGCTCGGGCAGGTTCGTTGCCGGCGTCGCCTGCGTGAACAGGGTGCGCAGCGCGCCGAGGGTGGTGGGAAGGGGCTGGGTGGGAGAGGGCTGAGCGGGAGAGGGCTGGGTCATGAGGCTCCGGACGTCTGTAGAGGCTGAGCGCGGCGGGCGCGGTAGCGGGTGGCAAAGCGTTCGGCCATCGCGGTGATGGTCAGGCTCGGGTTGACGCCGACGTTGGCCGGGATCGCCGAGCCGTCGACCACGTACAGCCCGGGATGGCCGAAGACCTGGTGGTCGGTGTCGATCACGCCGTCGGTGGCGTCCGCGCCCATGGCCGCGCCGCCGAGGATGTGCGCGGTGATGGACTTGCCGCCCACGGTCTCCAGCAGCAGGTTGAGGGGTCGCCCGCCCACCGACTCGGCGAACCGCCGCGCGACCTCGTTGGCCTGCGGCAGATAGCTCGGCGCCTGGGCGCTGCCCGAGGCCTGCGATCGGAGTACCCGCCGCCACGGGCGGACCGGCGAGCGGGCGAACACCAGCCGGATCTCGTTCTCCACGTTCTGCATCACGGTGAACACGCTCAGGCGCTCGATGAAGTTGCGGGCGGTCATCAGCCGCAGCTGCCGCCACGGCGCTCGCGCGAGCTGAGCCAGCGCCGCCCGCCGCCGCGCGGCCGGGTCCTCGCCGTCGACAAGGGGGCCCAACTGGAACCGCATGTGCCACCCACCGACGTAGCGGTTCTGCGTGACGTGCGTGGAGTCGTCGGGGTAGAACTCGCTGGAGATGGTGGGGCCGCGGGTGAGGTCGGCGGCGGGGTCGGCGGCCAGGACGGCCGTGATGGCCTCGGAATTGGTGCGCACGCCTTCCCCGAGCCGCGCCGAGACGCGGGGGAGGAGGCCCTGCTCGCGGGAGCGGAACAGTAGTTCGACCGTGCCCAGGACGCCGGCGGCCAGCACGACCTCGGGCGCCCGGATCGCCTCGCCGCTGCCGGTCCGCACCTCGTAACCGCCGCCGGGGAGTTCGGCGATGGTGTCCACGCGCGTGTCGGGGCGGATCCGGGCGCCGCGCTTCTCGGCCAGCCACAGGTAGTTGAGGTCCAGGGTGTTCTTGCTGCCGTAGGGGCAGCCGACCAGGCAGGCGCCGCAGAGGCGGCAGCCGGTGCGATCGGGCCCCTCGCCGCCGAAGAACGGGTCCGGCACGGTGACCCCCTCCTCGCCGAACCAGATGGCCATCGGTGTGGGGCCGTACGTCTCGCCCGTGCCCATCGACCGTGCCGTGGCCTCCAGATGCAGGTCCATCGGGCCGACGAAGCGCGTGGTCTCGCGGCCGAGCATCCGCGCGGCGGTCGCGTAGTGCTCGACCAGCTCGGCGCGCCAGCCGGCGGGGGCGTGCGGCCAGGCGGGGTCGGTGAAGAACTCGTCCTTGGGCTCGAGCAGCACGCCGGCCCACACGATGCTGCCGCCGCCGACCCCCGCGCCCCCGATGATGCCGACATGCTCGAGCACTCGTTGCCAGAAGAAGCCGCGCATCCCTACCGAGGGCATCCACAGATACTTGCGCGGGTCGGTGCGGGCGGCCAGGAGATCGTCCGGAGTATGACGACGACCCTGTTCCAGGACGAGGACCGATCGCCCCTGCTCGGCCAGCCGGAGGGCGCTGACCGCGCCGCCGAAACCGCTGCCGATCACGATGACATCGGGTTCGGTGGTTTGCCGCGGCGGGCCGTCGTTCTTCTGACGAGCGTTCATTCCGCGAAGCCTAGGACGAGCGTCCAGAAGCGGGGGCGGATCGAGTGGGTTTAGACGCCGCGTGGCCTATGGTGTCTTGCGACACGGGGTGCTGCCCATCCGGACAGCTGAGAACACACCCGTCGAACCTGATCTGGGTAGTTCCAGCGAAGGAATGTCGATACGGCGCCCCGAGCGTCATGGCGGTGTCCCTCCGGGCGTCGTCGCCTCGGACCCGGACGGTCCTCGAACGGCCGACCGGGGGGTATCGCATTCCCGTGGGTGGAGCCGCCGGGAAGCGAGAAACAATGCGTATCGACGAGCAGGTCGTGCTGGTCACCGGCGGAGCCCGCGGGCTCGGCGTGGAGATCGTCCGGGCGTTCGCCCGAGAAGGTGCTCGCGTCGTCGTCAACTATCGGCGCAGTGAGGACGCTGCCGCCGACCTGGTCCGCGAGATCGGCGCCGAGCGTGCCGTGGCCGTTCGAGCCGATGTGACCGACGACGACGAGGTCCGCGAACTCGTCCGGGCCGCGCGTGCCCACTTCGGCGCAACGATCACCACCGTGGTGAACAACGCGCTCGCGGACTTCCAGTTCAACGGCGACGCCCGTCCGGGCCCCGAGACCATCACCTGGGACGCCTTCGACGCCCAGCTGCGTGGCGCGGTCAAGGCCACGCTCTCCACCACCCAGGCGACGCTGCCCGGGATGTGCGAGACCGGGTTCGGCCGGATCGTCACCATCGGCACCAACCTCTTCCAGAACCCGGTGGTGCCGTACCACGACTACACCGCCGCCAAGGCCGCCGCGCTCTCGCTCACCCGGACCCTGGCCGCGGACCTGGGCCCGGCGGGCATCACGGTGAACATGGTCTCCGGGGGGCTCCTGCGCACCACCGACGCCAGCGCCGCTACACCTGACGAGGTGTTTGACCTCATCGCCGCCAGCACTCCGCTGCGGCGCGCGATCACACCGCCCGAACTCGCCGACGCGGTGCTGTTCTTCGCCTCGCCGTGGGCGCGCGCGGTGACGGGCCAGAACCTCATCGTGGACGGGGGACTGGTCAAGGGCTGAGGCCGCGGCGACGGGTGGGGTCGGGCCGAGGCGGCGGCGGGTGGCAACGGCTCGTCCTCCCCGCGCCCGCATAGCCGCAGCACCTGTGCAGTTTGCCCTTGCCCGACCCCGCCCGGGTGGAGGAAGCTGGGTTTATGCAGATCCCGTCGATTTCCTCCTCTCGAACGGCCGAGGGGCGGCGGATCGAGATGGCCGAGGCGGCGGTGTTCGAGCTCGACCAGCGACTGGCCGAATGGGACGAGGAGAGAGCTCGCATGGTGGCCGACGAGCTCGGGAGCGATCCTTTCCATCACGTCCCCATGACCTGGCCCGCCGTGGCGGAGTCCCGGGCCTCGTCAGCCGGGCGTCTCGCGGCCCCGCTGTCCCGGGCCGCCATCGAGGCGGAGTGTTCAGAGCTCCGGTGGTCGGCCGCGGGAAAGCTGATCGGCGCCGGGATCTCGGCGGCGGTGCTGCTGTCCGTCCCGCTTACGCTCGTCCTGCACTCGCTGGGGGGAGCATGAGGGGCCTGTGGGACGGCGGGGACGAGCGGCGGCTGGACCAGCGGCCGGGCTGGCTGGTGGTGGCGACGTGCCGCTGATCCTCGCGTTGCTCCTTCTCGCGGTCATCGCCGGGCTCGTGGTCTGGATCGCGGCGACGGGCTGGCTCGTGCGCTCCGGCCTGGAAGACCTGGCCCGACGGCGCCGGTTGCGGAGGGGCACCGATCCGGTCCAGCTCACTGCGGAGCGAGCGGTGGATTCGGCTCGGCGGTCCTACCTCCTGGCGCTGGAGGCGCTGACCGAGACCGTCGACCGCTGGTTCGGCCTCCGGGCCACGCTGGGCATCGGGACGCCGCTGGAGGACGAGTACCTCGACATCCGGGACCGCACCGATGCCGATCCCGAGTTCGCCGGGCTGCTGGAGCGAGCGAACTCCGCCTGCCTCGATAACCGATCGAGGCATCCGGACACGGTCGCCGACCTACTCGGTGAGGCCGCGCGGATGGACTCCCTCACCCTCGCCATCCGCGGGCACGTCCACCGGGCGGGGCGGTCGCCGCGACGCGGGCTCGACGGCGGGTCGGCCGGCTGAAAACAACGGCCAACATGTCCCACTGACAGAACCACTCCGCCTCGCGGCGCCCACATTGGGTGGGCGCCGCGGAAACGGAGTAGCGGTGAGGGGCTGTCGGTCGGGCCGCCTCAGCGAGCGGGCCCGACCCGACGAGATCGGCTCAGGCGGTGCCCGTGCCCGGATCGGCGGCGGGCGAGGTGTTGGTGCCGCCGTCGTTGACCTCGAAGCGCGTCCACTTGCCGTCCATGTCGACCTCCATGGCGTAGCCCAGAGTGTCCTCCGGCACCTCGACCGTCTTGAACCAGTCGTAGGCCTTGGTGTCGTCGGCGAACTCCTTCTCGTCGATCACGTTCTGCTCGGGGTCGATCACGCGGTAACGGGGCATGGCTGCTCCTTGGTCTCGAGGGAAGTCGATCGTCTTCCGCAGTGTGGGGGATTCGGGGCGGTCCCGCATCCGGACGGTTCGCGCCGGGGGCAGCCTCGCGAGCGGCATCGACGAGTGCGGATCGGGGATGGGGTGGGTACGGTCGAACTCCCGTCTCGAGGAGGCAGTATGACCAATCCATCCGAAGAGCAGTCCCCGCTCGTCGACCCCACCAGCAAATACGAAGTCGAGATCCCCCTGCAGTCGCAGCCCGTACCGGGGCTCGCGTCCGAGATGGTGCCGCCGTCAGACCACGGGGAGGACACCTATGTCGGCCACGGCCGACTGACCGGACGGCGCGCGCTCATCACCGGTGGCGACTCCGGGATCGGCCGGGCCGTGGCGATCGCGTACGCCCGAGAGGGCGCCGACGTCGCGATCGGCTACCTGCCCGACGAGCAGTCCGACGCCGACGACGTGGCCACGCTGGTCCGCGAGGCCGGCCGCACCTGCGTGCTGCTGCCCGGGGACGTGGGCGATGAAGAGGTGGCGCGGGGGATCGTCCGCGACGCCGTGGCCGGGCTGGGCGGTCTCGACATCCTGGTGCTCAACGCCGCGCGCCAGACCTTCGTGGAGCATCTCGAGGACCTGAGCTCCGCGCAGTGGGCCGAGACGATGAACGTCAACATCTCGGCGCCGTTCTGGATGATGCAGGAGGCGCTGGCACATCTGCAGCCCGGCGCGAGCGTGATCTTCACGTCCTCGGTGCAGGCGTACACCCCCTCGCCGGGACTCGTGGACTACGCCACCTCCCGCGCGGCCGTGAACACCATGTCCAAGTCGCTTGCGCAGCAACTCGCCCCGCGCGGGATCCGCGTGAACGCCGTCGCGCCGGGGCCGTTCTGGACCGCGCTGCAGGTCAGCGGTGGCCAGAAGCCGGAGAAGCTGCCCGACTTCGGGAAGAAGAACCCGCTGGGCCGGCCGGGGCAGCCGGTCGAGATGGCCGGCGCGTACGTGTACCTGGCGTCCGACGAATCCTCGTACACCACGGGCAACACGCTGTCCGTGACCGGCGGTGCGCCCACGCCCTGAGCCGGACGAGCGCAGCTGCCCGCCGACATGGCGTCTCGCGTGAGCTGCGGTGCGGGCGAAACGCCAGGTTCGCGGGCGGCTATGCACTGACCGGGCACGCGCTCGCGCGAGACGCCATCCGCGCGAGCGCCTGGGACCGTTGTCTCGGCCAACTACAGCGCGCGCCGCCCCGAGAACAGGACAGCGCGCGCCACATGCCGGTGTCGGGCCGAGCCCGATCAGGCCTCGTGGATGATCACCCCTCGCATGATCTTGCCGTCCTTGAGGTCCTGGTAACCCTCGTTCACCTGGTCGAGCGTGTACGTGGTGGTGATGAGCTCGTCGAGCTTGAGCTTGCCCTCGTCGTACAGCCGCAGGAGCTTGACGATGTCGTACTGCGGGTTGGCCGAACCGAACAGGGTGCCCGTGATGGTCTTGCCGAACAGGGCCATCATCGTGCCGCTGACCTGCACGGTCTTGTCGGTCATGTTGCCCAGGCCGGTGATCACGACCCTGCCGCCCTTGCCGATCACGTCGAAGGCGCTGGAGACGACCTGCTCCTCGACGGTGCCCACCAGGATGAGGGCCTGATCTGCCATCTGGCCCCAGGTGAGCTTCTCCACCTCGGCGTGGGCCTCGGCGGCGTCGGCGAACGCGTGCGTGGCGCCGAACTTCAGTGCCTCGTCGCGCTTGAACTGGACGGGGTCCACCACCACGACGTGCCGGGCCCCCGAGTGGACAGCCCCCTGCACGGCGTTGATGCCCAGGCCGCCGATGCCGTAGATCACCACGGTGTCGCCCTGGCGGACGTTGCCGGCGTAGGTCGCGGTGCCCCAGCCCGACGGCACGCCGCAGCCCACCAGAACCGCCTTGTCCAGCGGCAGCCAGTCGTCGACCTTGACCACCGAGTGCTGCGAGATCACCGAGCGTTCGGAGAAGGTGCCGAGCATGCACATGGCACCGAAGTCCTTTCCGTCGGAGTGGAAGCGGAACGTGCCATCGGGCATGTGGCCCTCGAGGATCGTCGCGCCCATGTCACACAGGCTCTGCCGCCCGGTCGAGCAGTAGCGGCAGGTCCCGCAGTTGGGGATGAAGGAGCAGACCACGTGGTCGCCCTCCTTGACCTTGGTGACGCCCACGCCGACGGCCTCGATCACCCCGGCACCCTCGTGTCCGCCGACGATCGGGAACCGCGGCGGGAGCGAGCCGTCGGACAGGTGCAGGTCGGAATGGCACAGGCCGGCGGCCGTGTACTTGATGAGGACCTCACCGGGCCCGGGCTCATCGAGGTCGAGCTCGATCAGCTCGAACGGCTTGTGGAGGTCGAACAGGACTGCTGCCTTGGTCTTCACAGAGGGTGTTCCTTTCGGAGAACGCAGTGGAGAAACTGAGAGCAAGAGTGAACGGACAAGGGGGGAGTCGCCGACGTCCCTGGAGGGGGCACGGGGACGCCGGGTCCCGGTATCAGAGCTGGATGTTGACCGATCGGGTCTGGGTGTAGAGGTCCAGCGCGCCCCTGCCCAGTTCGCGGCCCCAGCCGGACTGCTTGAACCCGCCGAACGGCATGGCGGTGTCGAAGCCGTTGTACTGGTTGACCCAGACCGATCCGGCCTGCAGGCGGCTGGCGACCTTGTGGGCCTTGGAGATGTCCTGGGTCCAGACCCCGGCGGCGAGGCCGTACATGGAATTGTTGGCCTGGCGGACGGCGTCGTCGAGATCGGTGAACCGCAGGGCCGCCACGACGGGACCGAAGATCTCGTCGGTGACCACCCGGTTGTCGGGCTTCACGTCCACAAAGACGGTGGGTTGGATGAAGAAGCCGGTGTCGCCATGACGCCCGCCGCCGGTCAGCGTCCGTCCGCCGTCCTCGATCCCGGCCCGCAGGTAGTGGGAGATCTTGTCGAACTGGTCCTGGTCGACCACCGGTCCGAGCGTGGTGGCGGGGTCGAGACCGTGCCCGATGGTGGCCTGGGCGGCGGCGTCCGCCACGGCCTGCGTGAACTCCTCGTAGATCGAGTCCTCCACGTAGAGCCGGGTGCCGGCGGTGCAGGCCTGTCCGTGGTTGAACATCCAGGCGGCCACGGACCCGGCGACGGCGGCGTCCCAGTCGCAGTCGGCAAAGACGATGTTGGCGCTCTTGCCGCCCAGCTCCAGGGAGACCTTCTTGAGGTTGCCCTTGGCGGCGTCGACGATCAACCTGCCCACCTCGGTGGAGCCGGTGAAGGCCACCTTGTCCACGTCGTCGTGGGCGGAGATCGCGGCCCCGGCGTCGCCGAAGCCGGTGATGATGTTCACCACGCCGTCCGGCACCCCGGCCTCGGCCATGATCTCGCCCAGGAGCAGCGCGGTCAGCGGCGTCTGCTCGGCGGGCTTGAGGACCAGGGTGTTGCCGGTGGCCAGGGCGGGCGCGAGCTTCCACGAGGCCATGAGGATGGGGAAGTTCCACGGGATGATCTGGCCGCACACGCCCACCGGGACGCGCTGGGTGTACGCGTGGAACTGCTTGTCGCCGGCGAACGGCATGGACACGTTGACCGTGGTGCCCTCGATCTTGGTGCACCAGCCCGCGTAGTAGCGGAACACGTCGGCCGCCCACGCCACGTCGACGGCGGTCGCGATGGCCGCGGACTTGCCGTTGTCCAGCGCCTCGATCTGCCCGAGGAGCGCGGCCTTGGCGTCCAGCAGGTCGCCGATGCGCCACAGGATCTGCTCGCGCTGATTGGGCTTCATGGTGGCCCACTTGCCGTCGTCGAACGCGCGGCGAGCCGCGGCCACGGCACGGTTGACGTCCTCGGCGCCGCCGCGCGCGACCTGCGCGATCTCGGCGCCGGTGGCCGGGTCGAAGGTGCCGAAGGTGCGGCCGTCGGCGGCGTCGACCCACTGGCCGTCGATGAACAGCTGGTGCGGGCGGGCGAGGAACTCGCGGGCCTCGGCGCTGAGCCGTTCGTCGACAGTGTTCGTGGAGCTGCTGTTCGTGGAGCTGCTGTTCGCGGAGCCGGTGTCGCGGGAGAGTGTGCCGGTCATGATTGCCTCCAAGATCGGAGACCGGCTCGATGTGATGCCGGTCACAACCCATCATGGGGTCGCGGGCAACACTCGGAGTGTTCAGTTTCTGGACAACCTCTGTCCGGACACCGGGCAGGCGGACAACCTCCACCCGGACACCGGACAGGCGCTACGACAGGCCGAACTCCCGCATCCGCGCGTAGAGGGTGGTGCGGCTGATGCCCAGCCGCTTGGCGGCGCGGGATCGCACGCCGTCGCAGTCCGCGAGCGCGGCGACGACCGCGTCGTACTCCCCGCGCGCCAACTCGCCTGTCCGGGGCGGCCGGGCGGCCCGGACGCGGGAGGGGAGCGAGCCCACGTCGAGGGCGGCCCGGCGGCTCCCCGCGGGTCCGGCCGCGACCCCGGTCAGGCAGTCGAGCAGGATCGATCGCAGCGACACGAGCCCGTTGGGCAGGTCAGTGGAACAGACCGCGTCCACGAACCGCGGCGACACCGACGGCTCGGCGAGTCCGTGCTCAGCGGACAGGTCGGCGACCATCCGGCGGACGATCTCGCCGCCCTCGGCCCCGCGCTCGTGCAGCGGCCGCAGGACGGTCCGCGTCCCGCACGCGTCGAGTGCCTGCGTCACCGCCGCGCGGGGGTCCTCGCGACTGGTGACGACGACGAGGCCCGCACCCACCGACCCCAGGCGGGCTGCCAACCGGCGCAGATCGGCGTCGGAGAGGAGGTCGATGTCGTCCAGGACCAGCGCCCCGCCCTGGCTGCTCTGGTCGCCTCGAACTCCACGGTCGCCCGGACTGCCCTGATCGACCCGAGCGCCGCGGTCGCGGAGCGCGGGCACCACGAGCTCCCGCCACGCGGCCTCGGCGCTGTCCGCCGCCGCGAGCCGCACGTGCTGGGCGTCCGGGCCGGCGATCGACCTCGCTGTCGTGGTCCGCCCCGACCCCGGGGGTCCCACCACGGCGTGCGCGCCGGCGGTGACCCGCGCGGGGGTCCGGTGAGGGCTCGCCGCGGCGGCCGTGCCCGGGGAATCCGCAGACGTGGAACGCGCGGTCGTTCCTGTGCGTACGGGGTTGCGCCGGGTGGAGGCGCGAAGGGAGGGGATGGGCGGGGCGGCGGATCGGCGCAGGGCGTCCGGGTGCAGGGCGGACGGGTGGAGGGGGTCCGGGTAGCGGACGTCCGGGAAGGTCAGGTCGAGCAGGTGGCCGGAGCGACCGACCCGGCTCGAGCGCACCCCCACGGTGCCCACCGAGAGTTCGACCGCGTCGCCCACCTCATCCTGCGCGACCAGGCGCCGGAGCCGGGCGAGGTCCAGGGGGTCCAGTCGCTCCAGACTCGAGTGGGAGGCCAGCACCACCTCGTCGCCGAACGCGCAGGTCGCGGTGTCCGAGGAGCGGGTGCGCTCGACAAAGCGGTGCCAGAGCTCGCGGTCGTCAGCGCGGGCCGTGTCGATGTAACGGGCTTCGATGTCCGCCACGATCTTGCGCACGAACGGGGCGAACATGCGCGAGGCGTCCGCGCTCATGCCCGTCAGGTCCACCGCCCCGACCAGGCGGCGGGTGAGCGGGTCGATGATCGGGTGGCCGTAGCAGACGAAGTCGCGCAGGACCTCGGCGAAGTGCTGCTCGCCGTGGATGAACACCCCGGCCCGGGTCTCCAGCGCGGTCCCGATGCCGTTGTTGCCCACGGCGTCCTCGGTGAGCGTGGCGCCGTCGTCGACCCCGCGCCGCAGGAGCATCTGGGCGGCCCGGGCGTTGTCGCGGGCGGTGCGGATGACACGGCCGTCGCGGTCCGCCAGCACGAGCATCGCGCCGGTGTCCTTGAGGACCTCGTCCAGGCTGTCCATCACCGGGCGGGCGGCCTCAGCGAGGCGGTGGGAACGGGTGGCGCCGGGATCAGGGGCGCCGGGACGCGCACTCTGCGGGGTGAGCCCGCACGAGGCGGACCTGCGCCATGACATCCCGAGCTGGTCCTCGCCGGGTCCTGGCGAGGCGGGATGGATGAGCGCGGTCAACAGACCACCTCCGTAGTTGCAGGGGGTGTGACGCACACCATACCCATTTCAGGGCGGGCGCCGGCTGTTCAGGGCGGGAGCCGGCAGGTCAGGGGTTCCGGGCGGCGTGGGCCGGGTGGACCAGGTGTGCGGGGAGCGGGGCCGGGCGAGCGGGGCGCGGATGCGCGGCCAGCCGGGCCGACACCGCGTCAGCGCACTCGGTCACGGCGTCGACAGCGCGCGCGACGGCCCGCCCGGTCATCCGCCGCCCCGGTGTCACGGCCACCGATCCGATGGCCCGGCCGTCAGCGCGCAGTACGGGTGCGGCCACCGAGGCGATCGCGAGATCGGCGGCGGCGAGGAGTTCGGCGTCGGTCACGTCGATCTCGGACAGTTCGACGAACAGCTCGGAGACGCGGTCGCGCACCAGGGCGCCCACGCCCGAGGACTCCAGCGAATCGGCCATCCGGAGCAACTCGCGACGGGCGGGGGTGAGCCGTTCGATGGACCAGCCGCGCCGAGCGACCTGCGGGAGTACCAGTTCCAGCCGGTCCCGTGCCGCCGAGGTCACGCCGCCCGAGTCCGCCAACCAGCGACGTTGGTCGTTCGCCGACAACCTGGCGGCCAGCTCGCGGGCGAACGGTGCCCGGACGGGGACCACGTGTCCGACCGGCATCGTCCCCCTGGACGCGGTCCGCATCCCCGCGCCCACGGCGTCGACCACCTCGGCCATCCCGTCGCGGACCTCAAAGACGACGGCGGCGATCCCCGTCGCGTCGACCAGTGCCTCGAGGGGTTGCCGGGCGGCGCGCACCAGGTCGACCCCGATGGACAGCGACTCGCCCACCGCCCGCATGCGGGGCCCGGGCCGCCACCCGCCGGCGATCTTCTCGGCCCAGCCCGCCGCCTGCATCTCGGCCAGCACCGCGTGGAGCGTGGACCGACTGGCCCCGGTCCGCCGCGCGAGTTCGGCCAGCGGCAGCGGAGGGCCGTCGGTGGCAATCGCCTCGATCACCGCGAGCACGCGATTCGTTGGTTCGTGTCGCATAGTCGACACACTATGTCGGTAATACGACAACCGGGGCGTGATTCACGTCAGCGAGATGGAAATCAGCCCCCCGGGGGCGCACGATGAGTCGAACCCCTTGGTAGACAGTTCTG
Source organism: Rhodococcus sp. IEGM 1408 (assembly GCF_033142235.1). NCBI lineage: Bacteria > Bacillati > Actinomycetota > Actinomycetes > Mycobacteriales > Nocardiaceae > Rhodococcus > Rhodococcus sp. IEGM 1408. The sequence continues at coordinate 348,333 of NZ_JAWLRW010000004.1, read as the reverse complement.
TCTATCGAGCGCCGTCCCCGTCCGTGAGGGCCGGCCCACGACACTGGAGGTCGCATGACGACGAGAACGGCGGTGACGCTCTCGCACCTCGATGCACTCGAGGCCGAGTCCGTTCACATCTTCCGCGAGGTAGCCGCGCAGTTCGAACGACCGGGGATGCTCTTCTCCGGCGGCAAGGACTCCGTGGTGATGTTCCACCTGGCCCGCAAGGCGTTCTGGCCCGCGCCGATGCCGTTCCCCCTCATGCACGTCGACACCGGGCACAACTTCGACGAGGTCATCGAGTACCGGGACCGCGTGGTCGCCGAGACCGGCGTCCAGTTGCTCGTGTCCTACGTCCAGGACGACATCGACGCCGGCCGGGTGATCGAGGAGACCGGTGTCGGCACCAGCCGCAACCGCCTCCAGACCGCGGCCCTGCTGCGCGGAATCCAGGAGAATCGCTTCGACGCCGTCTTCGGCGGTGCCCGCCGCGACGAGGAGAAGGCCCGCGCCAAGGAGCGCGTGTTCTCCTTCCGTGACGCGTTCGGCGCCTGGGACCCCCGTGCGCAGCGCCCCGAGCTGTGGAAGCTCTACAACGGTAATCACCGCAAGGGCGAGCACATCCGCGTGTTCCCGCTGTCCAACTGGACCGAGCTGGACATCTGGCAGTACATCGAGCGCGAGAACATCGACCTGCCGCCCATCTACTACGCGCACCAGCGCGAGGTGGTGGAGCGCGACGGGATGCTGCTGGCCAAGACCCGTTTCCTCGAAACGCTCCCGCACGAGGAGCCCCGCACCGAGCTGGTCCGTTTCCGCACCGTCGGCGACGCCACCTGCACCGGCTGCGTCGAGTCCGACGCCGCCGACAACGCCGCCGTGGTGGCCGAGGTCGCGGGCACCCGCGTCACCGAGCGGGGCGCCACCCGCGCCGACGACCGCATCTCCGAGGCCGGCATGGAAGACCGCAAGAAAGAGGGCTACTTCTGATGACCACCGCGACAACTTCCTCGGCGCTCACCACCGAGCAACTCCACACCATGTCCGAGACCGCGCAGCTGCTGCGCATCGCCACCGCCGGGTCCGTGGACGACGGCAAGTCGACCCTCATCGGCCGCCTGCTGTACGACTCCAAGGGCATCTTCGAGGACCAGCTCGCGGCGATCGAGGCCACCTCGGCCAAGCGCGGTGACGAGTACACCGACCTGGCGCTGCTCACCGACGGCCTGCGGTCCGAGCGGGAGCAGGGCATCACGATCGACGTGGCGTACCGCTACTTCTCGACCCCGCGGCGCAAGTTCATCATCGCCGACACCCCGGGTCACGTGCAGTACACGCGGAACATGGTCACCGGCGCCTCCACGGCCGACGTGGCGATCATCCTCGTCGACGCCCGCAAGGGGGTGCTCGAGCAGACCCGCCGGCACGCCTTCCTGTCCGCGCTGCTGGGCATCCCGCGCCTGGTGGTGGCCGTCAACAAGATGGACCTGGTCGACTACGACGAGGCCACCTACGAGGCCATCCGCACCGAGTTCACCGATTTCGCCGCCAAGCTCGAGGTGCACGACGTCACCTTCGTGCCGCTCTCCGCGCTCCGGGGCGACAACGTGGTGGACAAGACCGACACCATGCCCTGGTACACCGGGCCCGCGCTGCTGGACCACCTCGAGCACGTGCACATCGCCTCGGACCGCAACCTGACCGACGTCCGGTTCCCGGTCCAGTACGTGATCCGCCCCCAGCGCGCCGACGGCCTGGACCACCGGTCCTTCGCCGGGACCGTCGCCGGGGGGATCATCAAGGTCGACGACGACGTGGTGGTCATGCCGTCCGGTCGGCAGTCCACGGTCAAGGCCATCTGGGGCCCGGGCGGGGCCGAGCTGGACGAGGCGGCTGCACCCGCGGCCGTGACCATCGCGCTGAACGACGAGATCGACATCGTCCGCGGCGAGATGATCGCCCGTCCCGGCAACCGCCCGCACCAGGGCACCGAGTTGGAGGCCATGGTCTGCTGGTTCGCCGACGAGACCACCCTGAGCGCCAACAAGCGGTACATCGTCAAGCACACCACCCGCGACACCAAGGCCGTGGTGACGAGTCTGGAGTACCGACTCGACATCAACTCCCTGCACCGCGACCCCAAGTCCACCGAGCTCGGGCTGAACGAGATCGGGCGCATCGCGCTGCGCACGCAGACCCCGCTGATGTACGACCCGTACCGCCGCAACCGCGACACGGGCGCCTTCATCCTCGTGGACGAGCTCACCGGGAACACCGTGGGCGCGGGCATGATCATCGGGCCCGCCACCACCGGGTCCAACGTGGTCTGGCACGCCGGCGCCGTCCAGCGTGGCGACCGGGGACAGGGCCGCACGCTGTGGCTCACCGGGCTCTCGGGCTCCGGCAAGTCCACCATCGCCTCGGAGGTGGAGCGGCTGCTCATCGAGTCCGGGCACCCCGCCTACATCCTCGACGGGGACAACCTGCGGCACGGCCTCAACGCCGACCTCGGGTTCTCGGCCGATGACCGGGCGGAGAACATCCGGCGCACCGCGGAGGTGGCGGCGCTGTTCGCCGACGCCGGCGTCGTCGTCGTCTGTTCTCTCATCTCCCCGATGCGCTCCGACCGCGACAAGGCGCGCAGCGTCCACGCCGCGGCAGACCTGCCCTTCACCGAGGTCTTCGTGGACACCCCCCTGGCGGAGTGCGAGGCCCGCGACCCCAAGGGCCTGTACGCCAAGGCACGCGCCGGCGAGATCCCCGAGTTCACCGGTGTCTCGGCTCCGTACGAGCCGCCGCTGACCCCCGACCTGCACATCCGTCCCGAGGACGGCACCGCGGAAGAGGTCGCTCAGCGGATCGTCAGCACGCTCCTGGGGATCTGAGCTGGTGCCCGAGGTACTCCTGAGCTACGAGTCCCTGGGGCTGCTCGTCGTCAGCGCCGTGATCGGCGTGGTGATCGGTCTGACGGGGATGGGCGGCGGTGCGTTGATGACGCCCGCGCTCATCCTCGTGGGCATCCCGCCGACCGCCGCCGTGGCCAACGACCTCGTGGTCAACGCGGTCAACAAGGTCGTCGGGGCGGGCGTGCACTGGCGGCACGGCAAGCCCAATCTCAAGATCGCGTTCTGGCTGGTCCTGGGCTCGGTGCCCACGGCGTACCTGGGGGCCTGGCTCGTCCACGCCATCGGTGCTGACGACGTGCAGGGCCTGCTGAAGAAGGCCATCGGCGCGACGCTGATCGTGGCGTCGTCGGCCTACTTCCTGCGGGCCTTCTTCGAGATGGCAGGCAGGATCCGGACCGGCGACGACCCCGACCCTCCGGTCAAGCCGCTCATCACGCTGCTGGTCGGTGTCATCGGTGGGCTGATGGTGGGCATCACCTCTGTGGGCTCCGGCACCGTGATCATGATGTGCATCATGCTGCTGTACCCGACGCTGGCCGCGCTGCGACTGGTCGGCACCGACCTCGTGCAGGCGGTCCCGCTGGTGATCGCGGCGGCGATCGGGCACGTGATGGTCACCGGCGTCGACTGGAACCTGCTGGTGCCGCTGATCCTGGGCGGATCGATCGGCACGTTCTTCGGTTCGCGCTTCGCCAGTCGGGTCCCGCAGGGCCTGATCCGGCGGGGCATCACGATCGTGCTGGCGGTGACCGCGTCCGCGATGCTCGGGGCGTCGCCGGCCCTGATCGGCGCGATCGCGCTGGTGCTCGTGGTGGGGGGCCCGCTGGTGTGGCGGGTGTTGGTGCGCCGGTACTCGGCTCACCTGGACCGGTCGCCCGCGCCCGCCCGGACGTGAGTCCCGCCCGCGGCTGAGTCCCGCCGCGGCGGAGTAGCGGATTCTCATGGTCCAGCGGGGCCCCCGGGCGTCGGTGCGGTGGCGCAGGGGTCCCCCCTGCGGCCACACTTCTGCCGTGGCTAACACCGACCTCATCTACGCGGTCATCGGAGCGGCGCTGCTGATCGGGTCGATCCTGCCCCAGCTGCTCCGCGAGCGGGTCCTGTCCGCGCCCATCGTGGTGGTGGGCGTGGGCATGCTCATCGGCTGGCTCATGCCCAACGAGTCGCAGCTGGTGGACGTGATCGAGCACGCCGAGCTGGCCGAGCGGATGGCCGAGATCACCGTGATCGTCGCGCTCTTCGGCGTCGGCCTGGCGCTCGATCGTCCGCTGTCCTTCCGCGGCTGGACCACCACCTGGCGCCTGCTCGCCATCGGGATGCCGCTGTCCATCGCCGGGGTCGCGGTCCTGGGGTGGTGGGTCCTGGGTGTGACCCCCGCGGTCGCGATCCTGCTCGGCGCCGTGCTCGCCCCGACCGACCCGGTCCTCGCCTCCGATGTGCAGGTGGAGGGGCCGGGGAAGGGGGAGGGGGACGACGACGAGCATGACGAGGCCCGTTTCGCCCTCACCTCCGAGGCGGGCCTGAACGACGCGCTCGCCTTCCCCTTTGTCTACCTCGCGATCTACCTGGCCACCAAGGGGCCGCCGACGGAGTGGATCTGGACCTGGTTGGCCTGGGATCTCGTCGGCAAGACGGTCATCGGGGCCGTGGCCGGCTGGGCGATCGGGCGAGTCGTGGGCGTGGCCCTCTACCGCGTCCACATCGGTGATCATCGACTGGTCGGGTACGTCGAACCCGCGGCGGCGGTGGCCACGTTGACGCTCGCGTACGGCGTCGGCGAACTGGTGGGCGGGTGGGGTTTCCTCGCCGTGTTCTGCGCGGCGCTCGGCGTCCGGGCGGTCGAGCGCACCAGCGAGAAGCACGCCCGCTTCCACGAGTTCATCGAGTACACCGAACACCTGCTCACCCTGCTGGTCCTGCTGGTGATCGGGGCGTCGTTCATCTCGGACGCGGTCTTCCGGCTGGAGTGGTCGCACGTCGCGGTGGCGGCCGGCGTGCTGTTCGTGATCAGGCCCCTCACCGCCTGGATCGCCCTCCTCGGGGACGGGCGGCTCGTGCTCCCGGAGCGCCTGTTCGTCTCGACATTCGGAGTCCGGGGCGTGGGTTCACTGTTCTACCTCTGCTACGCCATGGGCTACTTCTCCGAGGACGACGGCTGGTCGCTCTGGCCGGCGGTCTCCCTGGTCATCGTCGCCTCCATCGTCCTGCACGGTGCGGCGGCGTCCCCGGCCATGACCGCGCTCGACCGCTACCGTCGGCGCACCAAGGCGACCTGAGACCACGTCGCCCGGAGACGACACCGGTGACGGCGCGGCGTCAGGGCTCCCGGCGGACGTCCACCGGTCCGCCGCGGCGCAGCCCGGCCAGCGCGTCGCGCAGGGTGCGGCGGCGCAGGGGAGCCGACGACCCGGAGCGTCCGGCGACGATGCCGTCGACCACCTCGTGGAGTGCCCGATCCGCCGGGACCCGCGGCGACCATCCCAGCACGTCCCGGGCCCGCGAGGTGTCCATGAGGGGTGCCGCGAAGGCGAGGTCGACCCACCCCGGTGACAGCGGCTGCAGGTGCAGCCGCCAGCTCAGGGCGACCAGCAGACGCAGCACCCGGTGCGGGACGTGGACCGGCCTCGCCCCGAACTCGCGCGCCAGGGTCTGCCGCGTCACCGGCGGCTCGGCGGCCACGTTGAACGCACCCTCGTGACCGGAGGTCGCCGCCAGCGCGAGCGCCTCGGCCATGTCGTCGCCGTGCAGGATCGGCACGGCGAACCGCCGGTCCAGCGGCAGGACCGGCAGGAGCCGGAGGAACCTCGCCGGGGTCACGGCCGGGGTGAAGTACCGCAGCAGGCCCGAGGCGGCCTCACCGTGGACGATGAACCCGGGCCGGACCCGCGCGATCGTCGGCGTGCCGGGGTGGTCGAGTTCGTGGCGGTCGAGCAGTTCCTCGGCCGCGGCCTTGTCGTGGTTGTACACCGAGGTCGGCACGCCGCCCCGGGCCGCGCCCTCGGTGACCCGGGCGCGCTCGGAGATCCCGGGCCCGCCGTCGGAGACCGGGGCGTAGACGCCGACCGAGGACTGGTGCACCAGGTGCGGCACCCCGGCCAGCCGGCAGGCCTCGACGACCGCCGTGGTGCCCCCGATGCCGAGTCGGTGGTGGTAGTCGGGGTCCCGGGTGGGTTGGAATCCCCACGCCAGGTGGATGACCGCGTCGGCCCCGTGGAACACCTCGACGAGGTCGGCCGCGCTCGCGGAGGACAGGTCCACCGAGTGCCACTCCGCCGAGTCGTACGGGTCGGTGGCGGGCGGGATGCGACGACACACGCCGACGACGGAGTGACCGTCCGCGACCAGGCGGCGGAGCAGGGCGGTGCCCACGTTGCCGCTCGCTCCGGTGACGACCAGGCGCATCGGCCGTCCCCCTCGTGGCTCGGCTCCGGGGTCGGTCTCGGCAGGGTCCGTCATCCGTTCATGGTGGGCGCATCGTGCGCGGGACGCATCCGGTCGGGCCTCACCAGTCAGCGGGCCCAACCAGTCAGCGGGCCCCACTCGCGGTCAGCGGTCCGCACCCGGGTTCAGCGCGGTTCCCACGCGTCGCTGTCGAGGGTGAGCTCGTGGACGTCCCCCGGCAGGTGTCCGGCGGCCAGATCAGCGATCGTCACCGCGTCCATCACCCGGCGCAGCGCGGCCCGGGAGGCGATCCACACGTGCTGCAGGACCGCCGCGCGCTCGTTGTAGTCGACCGCCTCCGGGCGCACGTCGTAGACGCTGACCAGCGGGCCGTCGACCGCGCGCAGCACGTCCGCCACGGTGATCTCCGCGGCGTCCCGGGCGAGGGTCCAGCCGCCGGTCTTACCCCGCCGACTGGCCACGATCTCCGCCCGCCGCAGGTCCGACAGGATGGCCTGGAGGAAGCCGTGCGGGATGTCCTGCAGCCGCCCCAGCTCCTCGGCGCTCACCGGGTTCTCGCGTGGCCTGCCGGCAGGGTTGTCGCGCTGGGCCGTGGCGAGTTCGACGAGCGCACGCAGCGCGTAGTCCGATTTCGCGGTGACCCTCATGGGAGACAGTCTCCCAGAGGGGCCGCCGGGCGCGCGAAGCGACGGGCTCGCCGGCCGCCGGCTCTGCTGGACGGCTGACCAGTCAGGCAGGGGCGTTGACGCCGGCCGGGGTCGCGGTGGGCCCGGACGGGCTGCTGCCGGCCTCGTCGTCGTCCCGGGCGGCTCGCTCCACACGCACCGCCCAGGTGATCAGGGCGATCCACACGACGAGCAGGGCGATCAGAACGGGATTGGTGAGGGAGGCGGGCACCTCGGCCCACAGCAGCAGGGTGCGGGCGTTGGTCACCACGATCAGGCCGCCGGCCGCGGTGCCGAGCACGCGCGCGGGCAGGTGCTTGACCAGCCAGGCCGCCAGCGGCGCCACGATCACGCCGCCGATCAGCAGCGCCAGCGCGTATCCCCATTCGATCCCCGCCGCGCCCAGGCCCAGGAGGAACCCGAGCGAACCGCCCACGGCCACCACGAACTCCGAGGTGTCGATGGAGCCGACCACCTTGCGCGGCTCGACCCGACCCGAGGACAGCAGCGAGGTGGTGCCGACCGGGCCCCAGCCGCCGCCGCCGAGCGAGTCCAGCGTGCCGCCGACCAGCCCGAGCGGGACCAGGAAGCCCGTGCGGACGCGCCCCTTGAACTCCGGCCGTCGCCCGCCCAGCGCGAGGAAGCGGTAGAGCACGTACAGGCCGAGCGTGAGCAGGATCGCGCCGACGACCGGCTTGGCCACCTCGGCGGGGAGGTTGGAGAGGATGGTGGCCCCGAGGAACGCGCCGATCGCGCCCGGCACTGCCAGGATGCGCACGATCCGCCAGTCCACGTTGCCCAGCTTGTGGTGCGAGATGCCGGACGCCAGGGTGGTGCCGATCTCCGCGAAGTGCACGGAGGCCGACGCGGCGGCGGGGGCGATCCCGGCCGCGACCAGCAGCGTCGTGGACGTCACGCCGTACGCCATGCCCAGGGAGCCGTCGATGAGTTGGGCGATGGCGCCGACGACGCCGAGCACGATGAGTGTCTTCACGAGCGCTCCCATTTCCTTGTGTGTGGACTAAGTAGACCAACACAGTAGACATAAGGGTCGCGGCATGTCTAGACAGACCTGTCTGGTCGCCTGGATGTGGGAGAGCTACACATAAGAAATTCATGACATGATGAGTTTCTTCGTGCCGGCTCGGGGCCGGTGCTGCAAGGACCGGAGGAGCCCAATGAACGAGGTCGGCGAGCGGTCGTGCGTTGTCGAGGAAACGACTGACGGGGCCCGATGGGAATGTCGTCGCTGCAATGCGCAGAGCGGTACCCTCCCGTCGCGTGGGGCGGCCCGCGTCGCGGCCGATGCCCACCGCTGCCCGGACGAGCCGGCGCGCGTCGTGCGGGAGTACGGGAGTGGCCGCCGTCGGGGCCTGCGCTCACGCCGTCGCTGAACCTCCTAGTGTGGAGAGCATGGCAACCTCATCGCGCTCCACGGATCAACAGCTCGCCGTCGAACTGGCCGCCGACGCCGGGCGCCTGCTCGTGGAACTGCGCACGTCCGGTCCCACGAGGCGCGAGCTCGGCGATCTCGGGGACCGCCGCGCCAACACGCTGATCCTGGACCGGCTCGCCGCCGAGCGGCCGGGCGATTCCGTGCTCTCCGAGGAGTCCCGTGACGACCCCTCGCGCGTCGACGCCGACCGCGTGTGGATCATCGACCCCGTCGACGGCACCCGCGAGTACGGTCTCGGCGACCGCCCGGACTGGGCCGTCCACGTGGCGCTGTGGGAACGCTCGGGGGATCCGGCCCGGTCACGGCTCACCGCCGCCGCGGTGTCGCTGCCGGCGCTCGGGGTGGTGTTGGGGGTCGACGACGACGAGGTCTACGCCGCTCCCGTGGGCAACAGCGGGGTGGACGGGGGAGGCCTCCTCCCGCCACGCTCGGGTTCCCGGCCGCGGATCGTTCTGTCGGCCACCCGCCCGCCGGCGTTCGCGGAGGCGGTCGCCCGGGCGGTGGGCGGGGATCTGGTCCCGCTGGGCTCGGCGGGCGCCAAGGTGGCGGCCGTCGTCCGCGGCGAGGCCGACGCCTACATCCACGCCGGCGGGCAGTACCAGTGGGATTCCGCCGCGCCGGCCGGGGTCGCGCTCGCCCGCGGGTTCGTGGCACTGCGGGTGGACGGTTCGCCGCTCGAGTACAACGTCTTCGACACGTACCTGCCCGATCTGGTGGTGTGCCGGGCCGACCTCGCCGACGCCGTGCTGGCGGCCATCGCCTCGGTGTGAGTCGCCGGGTCCGACCGGCACCACGCGTGTCTCACAGTGCCCGCCTCGCGACGCGCGACGGCCCGGCCCCGTGGTTGCCGGGCCGGGCCGTCTGTGGCGACGAGCGGGTGCCTACCTGCTGGTGACGAGCGCGCCGGCGATGGCGGCCATGAACGCGTCCTTGGCCAGGCTCATGCCCTCCTGGGTGGGGCGGATGCCGTCGGACTCGGTCATCGCCGGGTTGCGGAAGTACATCGCGAGGAGGCCGGCGGAGAAGGTGCCGAGCGCTGCGCCCGCGACCCGCGGCGAGACCACCGGCGTGAGCAGTGCCGCGCCGATGCCGATCTCGGAGTAGGCCACGAACTTGCCGAACATGTCCGGCGTCATCTTGGCGACCTGCGGCACGCCGGTGGCGGCGAAGCCCTGGAGGCCCTGGGCGGCCTCGGTGGGCAGGTTGCGCTTGGACAGCCCTGAGTTGAGGACGAAGGCGCCGGTGACTCCGCGGAGGATGGCGTTGGACAGACTCATGGTGATCTCCGATGGTTGGCGTTGTGACTAGTTGCTGACGTGACACTTCGGTGACGTGACACCAATAAGGCTAACGCATAAATCGCCGCAGGCAATCCCGCGGAGACGCCCGACACAGGATGCGCACACGACCCGGCGGTGGAACAGTCTCAGGTATGAGCACCAGCAACCGTGACATCGCCAACAAACCGGACCCGGACACCGACCCCGACGCCGGTAAGCCCGAGTCCCCGACCTCGCTCAAGGGCGGCACCTGGAAGATCGGCCTCAAGCGGGCGGCGGGGGAGTTCTCCAAGGACCAGTGCACCGACCTCGCCGCCGCGCTCACCTACTTCGCCGTGCTGTCGCTGTTCCCGGCGCTTCTCGCGGTGGTCTCCCTGCTCGGCGTGTTCGGCCAGGGCCAGGCCACCGTGGACGCCGTGATGGAACTGCTCGAGGGCGCCGCCCCCGAGGAGACCCTCGCCGCCCTGCGCGGGCCGATCGACGCCCTGGTCAACACCCCTGCGGCCGGGATCGCCCTGATCACGGGTCTGGCGGGCGCGCTGTGGACCGCCTCCGGGTTCGTCGGCGCGTTCGGCCGGGCGATGAACCGCATCTACGAGGTCGAGGAGGGGCGACCCTTCTGGAAGCTCAAGCCCGTCACGCTGCTCCTCACCGCGGTCCTCCTCTTGTTGGTGTGCCTGGCGGGCCTGATGCTGGTGGTCAGCGGGCCGATCGCCGAATGGGTGGGTGACCTCGTGGGCCTCGGCTCGACGGCCGTGACCGTGTGGGGCATCGCCAAGTGGCCGGTGCTGATCCTCGTCGTCGTCGTCATCCTGGCCGTGCTCTACGGTTTCTCACCCAACGTCAAGCAGCCGAAGTTCCGGTGGATCTCCGTCGGGGCCATCGTTGCGCTGATCGTGTGGGCGGTCGCCACCGCCGGGTTCGTCTTCTACGTCTCCAACTTCAGCAGCTACAACGCCACGTACGGCTCGCTGGCCGGCGTCATCGTGTTCCTGCTCTGGCTGTGGATCACCAACAACGCGCTGCTGTTCGGGGCGGAGGTCGACGCCGAGGTGGAGCGGGCCCGCGAGCTGCAGGCAGGGCTGCCCGCCGAGGAGACCATCCAGCTGCCGCCGCGCGACACCACCGCCAGCGACAAGGCGGAGGGGAAGCGACAGAAGACGATCGACGACGCCGCTGACGTCCGGCGCGAGGCCCAGGTCGAGCAGGCCCGCAACCACGACTGACCGCGTCACGGGGGTCAGGAGGTAGGAGCGTCGGCGTCCCGGTGGTAGACCACGCGCAGGGCGATCTCCTGGTAGCGGCGCACGATCTCCTCGACCGCCAGGTCGCCGTCCGGCTCGTACCAGTGGGCGATCGCGTTGCACATGCCCAGGATGGACCGGTAGGAGTCCTCCGGGTACGGGGTGCGGAACTCGCCGCTCTCGACGCCGTCGGCGACCGCTCGGCGCAGTGGTTCACTGGACCGGCGCTGCCGCTCGCGGTAGGCGGCGAGATGCTGCGGTTCGAGGTTGCGGGTCTCCGTCTGGACCAGCTGGGACTGCTCCTGCTCGAGGGTGCGGAACCGGACCAGCGAGGCGACGTAACCCAGCAGGCGGCCGGTGGGGGTGGAGTCCTTGGCCTCGAACTCCTCGGCGACGCGACCCTCGAAGGAGTCCATACCCGCATTGAGCATGGCCGCCAGCAGTTCCTGCTTGCTGGAGTAGTGGTAGTACATGGCAGACAGGCTCACCCCGGTCTTCTGGGCGATCGATCGGATCGAGGCGCCCCCGTAGCCGCGTTCCACGAACTCGCGGCGGGCGACCGCCAGGAGATCGTGTTGCACCGAGCCGATGGTCATCGTCGATCCTTCCGAGTCACTGTCCGCAGAGGGGCCCGCTTCTCCGTCACGTGACCGGGACATAATCTACTCAGCCGCCCGGACGGCCCGGTAGCTCGGCCGCCCGGACGGCCCGCGGTCAGACGGTCGCGTCGAGGCGCCCCTTGACTAATTTCCCGGTCTGGGTGCGGGGGATGACCTCGGTGAACGCCACCGTGCGGGGACACTTGTAGCGGGCGATCTTCTCGAGGCAGTGCTGCTTGATGCGCTCGGCCGCCTCGTCGGTCGGCTCGATGCCCGGGGCGAGCTGGACCACGGCCTTGACGGTCTGGCCCATCACCTCGTCCGGGACCCCGATCACCGCGACGTCGAGGACGTCCGGGTGCACGGCGATGCAGTTCTCGATCTCCTGCGGGTAGATGTTGACCCCGCCGGAGATGATGGTGAACTTGGCCCGGTCGGTCAGGTACAGGTACCCGTCCTCGTCGAGGTGGCCGATGTCGCCGAGCGTGGTCCAGTTCGGGTGGTCGGGATGACGCGTCTCGGCGGTCTTCTCCGGATCGTTGTGGTACTCGAAGGAGTAGTCGTCGCGCTCGAAGTAGATCCACCCGTCCTCGCCCGTGGCCAGGTCCGCGCCGAGCTCGTCGCAGATGTGGACGATGCCTGAGGAGCCCGCTCCGACGCGGCCGACGCTGCCGGGTTTCCGCAGCCATTCCTCCGGAGAGATGGTGGTGGCCCCGTTGGACTCGGTGGACGAGTAGTACTCGTAGATCACCGGGCCCCACCAGTCCAGCATGGCCTTCTTGATCTCCACCGGGCACGGCGCGGCGGCGTGGATCGCGAACCGCATCGACGACACGTCGTAGGACTCCCGCACCTCCCGGGGCAGGCGGAGCATCCGGATGAAGTGGGTCGGGACCCACTGGCTGTGCGTGACCCCGTACTTCTGCATCCCGGCCAGGCAGTTCTCCGGGTCGAAGCGGTCCATGAGGATCACCGTGCCACCGTGGGCCTGCGCGCCCGTGGCGTACCGCAGGGGCGCGGCGTGGTAGATCGGGGCGGGGGACAGGTAGACGGTGTCGTCGTCGAACCCGTAGTTGCGCTTCATCCGCGCCGTGAGGGACGGGCCCGGCTCGTCGCCCACCTGGGCTCCGTCCATCGCCGGCTTGATGCCCTTCGGGCGGCCGGTGGTGCCCGAGGAGTAGAGCATGTCCGCGCCGCGCGGCTGATCCGCCGGCGGGGTGGTGGGCAGGGCGGCCATGGTGGTCTCGTAGTCGAGGTGGCCGGGGATCTCGCCGGCAAACGCGAGCCGGTGCTCGACGTGCGGCGTCTGCTCGACGATCGCCTCACCGAGCTCGGCGAGAGGGGCCGAGACGAGCAGCACCCGGGCGCCGCTGTCCGCGACGATGTAGGCGACCTCGTCGGTGGCCAGGTGGGTGTTGACCATCGTGAAGTACAGGCCGCAGCGCATCGCGCCCCAGTACAGCTCGAAGACGGTCGCGTCGTTGACGGAGAGCGCGGCGATCCGATCGCCCGGCTGCAGCCCCCGGGCCCGGAGCCAGTTGGCGAACCGCGCCGAACGCGCCTCGAGCTCGGCGTAGGTGATCACGCGGCCGGTGGCGTCCTCGATGACGGCGGGCTTGTCCGGTGTGGTCGCCGCCCATTTTCCTGGGTACATGAATGTCCTCCTGTGGCGGGTGTGCGGAGCGTCAGAGCCCGAGGCTCTTGGCGATGATCGTCTTCATGACCTCGCTGGTTCCGCCGTAGATCCGGGAGACGCGGGTGTCCGTGTAGAGGCGGGCGATGGGGTATTCGGTGATGTAGCCGTACCCGCCGTGCAGCTGCAGACACCGGTCGATCACGCGCGCGGCCATCTCGGTGGCGTGCAGCTTGGCCTTGGCGGCGTCCGGCACGGTGAGCTCACCCCGGTCGAGCAACTCCAGGCAGTGGTCCACATAGACCCGCGCCACCTCGACCTCGGTCGCGCACTCGGCCAGCACGAACTTGGTGTTCTGGAAGGAGGAGACGGGCTTGCCAAAGACCACGCGTTCGCGCGTGTACTCGGTGGCCAGGCGCAGCGCGGCCTCGGACTGGGAGACCGCGTTGAGCGCGATGCTCAGGCGTTCCTGCGGGAGGTTGTGGGTGAGGTACGAGAAAGCCGCGTCCTTCTCGCCGAGAAGGTTCTCGGCCGGGACCTTGACGTCGTTGTACGACAGCTCGGCGGTGTCCTGCTGGCGCAGGCCGATCTTGTCGAGCTTGCGGCCCACGGAGAAGCCCTCGGAGTCGGTGGGGACGCAGAGGATGGACAGGCCGTGACGGCGGTTGTCCGGGTCGAACGGCGAGGTACGGCAGACCGTGAGGATCATGTCCGCCGTCACGCCGCCGGTGATGAACGTCTTGGCACCGTTGACCACGTAGTGGGTCCCGTCGGCGCTGAGCTTGGCGGTCGTGGCGATGTTCGCCAGGTCCGACCCGGTGCCGGGCTCGGTCATCGCGATGGCGGTCATCAGGTCGCCGGAGGCGAAGCCGGGCAGCCAGCGCTGCTTCTGCTCCGGCGTCCCGTATTCGAGGAGGTACGGCAGGATCAGGCAGCAGTGCACCGTGTAGGAGCCGAAGGACACGCCCGCGCGGGCGACCTCCTCGAACACGATCGCGCTGTACTTGAAGCTGGTCTCGCCGCCGCCCTCGAACTCCTCGGGGACCTGGACACCCAGGATGCCCAGCTCACCGAGTTTGCGGAAGAACTCGCGCGGGGGGTGGCCGAACTCGTCCCACTCCTCGCGGTGCGGGGCCACCTCCTTGGCGATGAAGTCGCGCACCAGCTGGCGGAACTCGTCCTGCTCCTGGGTGAAGATCGTCCGTTGCATTGCTACTCCTGGGGGCTCGGATTACGGGCTCGGGTCACGGGCTGGGTTTCTGGCCGCGGCGGGTGGCGGATGGCGGTGACCCGGTCACTCCGCGGCGGAGGTCTCGGGCAGCCAGAGGGCGATATCGGGGAAGAAGATCAGGGCGACGAGGATCACGGCGCTGGTGACGACGAACCAGGACACGCCCTTGAACACGTCGGACAACCTGATCGTGACCCCCTGGTTGACCTCGGGGTTCGTCGCGATCCGGTGGACGATGTAGCTGAGCATCCCGATGGGCGGCGTGACCAGCGCGAGCTCGACGAGGATCACCATGAACACGCCGAACCACAGCAGGCTGATGTCAAAGGTCTCGAGCACCGGCATGAGGATCGGCACCGTGAGCAGGATCATCGCCAGGCCGTCCATGAACATGCCCAGGATGAGGAACACGAAGATCAGCCCGATGAGGAACAGCGTCCGGCTCAGGCCGAGCGAGGTGATGGTCTCGGTGATCCAGTCGGCGACCCCGGACAGCGCCACCACGCGGGTGAGCACGTGCACGCCCATGAGGAGCAGGAAGATCGAGGCGACGCCGGCCGCGGTCTCGCGGAGCGACGTCAGTACGGTCCGCACCAGGTGGCCGACAGACCGGTCGTCACCGAACAGCCACCCCAGCAGGATCGCGGCGATCGCGCCGAAGGCGCCGGCCTCGGTCGGCGTGAAGATGCCGGTGTACATGCCTCCGATGATGAGGATGAGGATGAGGGTCACCGGGGTGACGTCCACGAGGGACCGGAACCGTTGTCCCCACGTGTACTGGACCGTGGACCTGGGCGCGAGGGTCGGGTCGATGGTGCACCTGACGACGATGAGGGCGCCGTACGCCACGGCCGTGAGCAGTCCCGGGACGAGCGCGGCGAGCAGCTGCGGACCGACCGGCGTCTCGGCCACACCGGCGTAGATCACCAGCACCACGCTCGGCGGGATGAGCATCCCGAGGGTGCCGGACATCGCGACGACGCCCGTGGCGAGCGACGGCTTGTATCCGGCGCGCAGCATCTCGGGGATGGTCGTGCGACCCAGCGCGTAGGAGATGGCGATGGAGCTGCCGCTCGAGGCGGCCAGTCCGGCGCCGGCGAAGTTGGTCGAGACCGCCAGTCCGCCGGGCAACCGGCCGAGCCAGGCCTGGGCGGAGGTGAACAGCTTGCCGGTCAGGTTGAACCGGCCCATCGCCACGCCCATGAGGATGAAGAGCGGGATGACCGACAGGCTCCAGCTGGCGGCGGAGGTGAACGGGACGTCCTCGAACGTCACGGCGACGGCGCTGGTGCCCGCGAGCTTCCACAGGCCCACCGCGCCGGCACCCATGATCGCGATGCCCACGTGGATACCGGAGACCATCGCGACGATCGACAGCAGGATGGTCAGGACGCCGACGACCGTGTCCGGCAACTCCGGGGTGAACAGGATGACCGCGGCGATGACCAGCGAGAAGCCGAAGTTGCCCCAGTAGGCCCGGATGAAGTTGCGCTTGGGCTCCGGGGTGTGGAGATCGTCGGTGCGCGCGAGGCCGGTGTGGTCGGTGACGAGGGTGGTGTCAGACATCGGAGTTCCTCGGACGGTCGTTGATCAGCAGGCTGATGATCGACATCAGGAGCTGGAGGGCGAACAGGGCGAATCCGATGGCGAGGAGGATCTTCACCGGCCAGATCGGGATGGTGATCGCCCCGAGGGCGACCTGCTGGACCTCGACGGCGAAGACGGCCGCGGTGATCGAGTAGTAGGTGAGGGCCGAGACGAACAAGAACATCAGACCCTTGACGATCAGGTCCGACCACCATTGGGAGACGGGGTCCAGGTACTGGGTGAGGATGGTGGCGTTGATGTGCTCGCCGACCTGCTCCGCGTACCCCATGGCCAGCATCACGATGAGGACCATCGACCAGTTCTGGGTGATCTCCAGCGTGCCGGACAGAGGGGTGCCCGTGAGGTTGCGGGAGGTGACGTCCGCAGCGATGTGCAGGGCCATGAACAGGGTGACGAGCCCCGCGATCACGGCGCACGCGTACAGCACCCGGGCCAGGGCCCGCTGCCCCGGAACGCGCCGCTCCGTGTCGGTGGTGGTGGTGTCCATCATGTTCTCCAACTGCTCAGAAGGGTCAGGGCGCGGTGCGGTCGAAGATCTCGGACCGGACGGTCTGCTCGAAGGGGGCCAGATCGATCTGGACCGACTTCGGGTCCTGCGGGATCTCGGCGAGGGCCGGGTCGTCGTACCCCATGTCCTCCAGGCGCGTCTTCCAGTCGGCCATGATCTGGCGGTATCGCTCGACGGTGCCCTGCGGATCTTCGAGGTCGTCGGGTGCGCGGTCCGGCAGGGTGCGCAGCGACTCCTCCTGGTAGGCCTCGAGGGTGGCCTTGACCTCCGGGTCAACGTCGTAGAAACTCACGCCCTTGCCCGCGCCCTCGGCGAGGAGTCGCTGGTTCAGGATGATCCCCTCCGACCGGAGGTACCCGTCGAACCACGTCTGGCGGGCGTCGTCGATGACCTTCTTGGCGTCCTCGGGGAGCTCGTCCCAGACGTCCTTGTTCATGATCACGTACTGCGTGTAGCTCGAGAACGGGATGTCGACGTAGTGCTTGGCGACCTCCCACAGGCCGAGCGAGATCATGATCTTGCCGTTGGCCAGGGAGCAGTCGATCACCCCGCGCTGGAGGCCCTCGTAGATCTCGCCGGTCGGCAGGGTCACCGGAACCATCCCCAGGGCCTCGATCTCGCCGTAGTTGAAGGCGCCGCCGCTGCGCACCCGCTTGCCCTTGGCCTCCTCGAGGCTGTTGACCGGGTCCTTGCACACGAGGTGGTAGTTGGTCGACGGGGTCCAGGTGAACAGGAGCTTGATGTCCTGGTCCGAGAACTGCTCCTCGATCAGTGGCTCGGTGAGCGCGAACTCGTTGCCGCCGGCGAAGGCCTGCATCATGCCGAGCGGGTACTCCGGCTCCACCACACTTGCCATCTGGCTGGTCCAGTCGGTCATGGGGAACTCGGACGGGTAGTAGCTGGGGGTGAACATCCCCATGTCCACGATCCCGCCGCGGACCCCCTGCGCCATGTCGGCGCCCTTGACCAGGCTGCCGCCCCAGTACTCGTCAAAGGTGATCTTGCCGCCGGACTCCCTCTCGACCTGCTCTTCGAAGGCGTGGAACGGTCCTGCAGAGGAGACCGTCGTGTAGTCGCCGTACCGCAGCGTGATCGGTTCCATCGTCTCGAGGCTGTCGCCGGTGATTCTGTGGCCGCCGGAGCAGCCGGTGGCGGCGAGCGCTCCGATCATCGTCAGGGCGAGCGCCGCGCGTCGGGCCACGCGGCTTCGGTTGCTGCTGGGCATCGGGGATCCTTCTGGTTCCGGGCCGGGCGCTGGGAAGAGGGGCGTCCGGGGTCCTGATGGATGGCCTGAGGGGCGGGTTGAGCGGTCGCGCGACTGCGGCGGAGGTGTAACCCGCGTCACGTTTCGAACGTTCGTTAAGTTAGTGGCAACCGGGAGTGTTGTCAATAAATTGATTGTCAGAGATTCGCCGCCGCGCTGCGCACCCCCTGATCCCGGTTCACAACCTCGCCTTGGGTCTCGTTCATGGCGGGAGCTCGTCGCCGAGCGCGCCCGACGCGGGATCGGCGCCTACAGCGGCACAATCAGGGGATGACCAAGTCCGATGGGCCCGCAGCGACTGCGCGCAGACGACTGCGGACCCTCCGGCTGGTGCTCGTGCGGTCGGTCACGGAGTTCCTCCGCGATCGGGGCCCGGATCTCGCGGGCGCGCTCACCTTCTACGGAGTGCTCTCGCTGTTCCCGGCGATCCTCGTGGTGATCTCGCTCCTGGGCGTGCTGGGCCAGGGCACCCGGACCGTCGACGCGATCATGACCCTGCTCTCGGACGTCGCCCCGCCGGAGGTCCTGGACCCGATCCGCGGGCCCGTCGAGGTGCTGGTCACCACGCCCGCCGCCGGGACCGCGCTGGTCGTCGGATCGGTGATCGCCCTGTACACCGCCTCGCGGTACGTGTGGGCGCTCGGGCGCGCCATGAACACCGTCTTCGGCGTCGACGAGGGCCGACCGCTGTGGAAGCTGCTGCCCGAGTGCCTGCTGCTCACGGCCCTGCTCATCGCGCTCGTCGTGGTCGGCGGGTTGGCGCTGGTGTTCACCGGGCCGGTCGCCGAGACGGTGGGTGGGTGGATCGGGCTCGGCGACACCGCGCTGTACGTGTGGGGGTTGGCCCAGTGGCCCGCCGCGCTGGTGTCGGCGCTCGCGGCGCTGGCGATCCTCTACCGCTTCGCGCCCAACGTATCGGGGCGTCGGTTCCGGTGGATCTCGGTGGGGGCGACCGCCGCGCTGGCGATCCTGGGTGTGGCCACCGCAGGCTTCAGTTACTTCGTCTCGCACTTCGGCAACTTCAACCGGGTCTACGGCTCGCTCACCGGGATCATCGTGTTCCTCCTGTGGCTGTGGCTGGTCAACATGGCGGTCGTCTTCGGTGCGCGACTGGACATCGAGGTGATGCGCGTCCGCCAGCTGCGGGCGGGGATCGCCGCGGAGGACTCGGTTCAGGTGACCCCCCGCGACACCAGCGCCTACAACGCCCACACCCGACGCCGCGAGACGATGCTCGCCGCCTACCGGGACCTGCGCCGAGCGCCGACCGAGGGCGGCGGGGCTGACGCGGCGGAACGTGGCGCGTACCCGGGGGCCGACGACGACGGGTAGCCGGCGGGGGCGGGCCGAGCGCGGCGGTAGGGTTGGGCCCATGCGCCTCGTCGTCACCGGGGGAGCCGGGTTCATCGGCGCCAATTTCGTCCGCACCGTGGTCCGTCAGTTCCCGGACGCCCACGTCACAGTGCTGGACTCCATGACCTACGCCGCCAACCGCGCGAGCCTGGCCGACCTGCCGTCGGACCGGGTGGAGCTGGTGGAGGCCGACTGCGCCGACACCGCCGCCACGGACCAGCTGGTCGCCGGGCTCACCGGGCCGGGCGACGCGGTCGTGCACTTCGCCGCAGAGAGCCACAACGACAACTCGCTGGCCTCGCCAGGAGCGTTCGTGCACTCCAACATCGTGGGGACCTACGCCGTGCTGGAGGCGTGCCGCCGCCACGACGTGCGCCTGCACCACGTGTCCACCGACGAGGTGTACGGCGACCTGCAGCTGGATGATCCGGCCAAGTTCACCCCGGACACCGCCTACAACCCGTCGAGCCCCTACTCGGCCACCAAGGCCGGGGCCGACATGTTGGTCCGCGCGTGGGTGCGCAGCTTCGGGGTACGGGCCACCATCAGCAACTGCTCCAACAACTACGGTCCCTACCAGCACGTGGAGAAGTTCATCCCCCGGCAGATCACCAACATCCTCTCCGGCCACCGCCCCCGCCTCTACGGCAGCGGAGCCAACGTCCGGGACTGGATCCACGTCAGCGACCACAACTCCGCCGTCCTGCGGATCCTGGAACGCGGCGAGCCCGGCCGCACCTATCTCATCGGCGCCGACGGCGAGCGCTCCAACCTCCAGGTCATGCGCATGATCTGCGAGCTCATGGGCGTCGGCGGCAGCGACACCGCCGGGGGGGATCCCGGTTTCGACCACGTCACCGACCGCCCCGGCCACGACCTGCGGTACGCGATCGACTCCACCGCGACCCGCGAGGAGCTGGGCTGGCAGCCGCAGCACACCGACCTGCGCGAGGGGCTGCGCCAGACCATCGACTGGTACCGCGACAACCGCGACTGGTGGGAGCCGGTCAAGGCCCGCGTCGAGACCAGGTACGCGCAGACGGAGAGGGTGCTGTGAAGGGGATCATCCTGGCCGGCGGGAGCGGGACCCGGCTCAGGCCCCTCACGCTGGCCACCAGCAAGCAGCTCATGCCGGTGTACGACAAGCCGATGATCTACTACCCGCTGACCACGCTCATGCTCGCCGGCATCCGAGAGATCCTCATCATCACCACCCCCCAGGACGCCCCGCAGTTCCGCCGGCTACTCGGCGACGGCAGCCAGTTCGGCATCACCCTGAGCTACGTCGAGCAGGCCGAGCCCGAGGGCCTGGCGCAGGCGTTCGTGCTGGGAGCCGACCACATCGGCAGCGAGCCGGTGGCGCTGGTCCTGGGCGACAACATCTTCTACGGCCCCGGCATGGGCACGCAGCTGCGGCGGTTCTCGGACCCCGACGGCGGAGCAGTGTTCGCCTACCGGGTCTCCAACCCGAGCGAGTACGGGGTGATCGACTTCGACTCCGACGGCCGCGCGATCAGCCTCGAGGAGAAGCCGGAGAACCCGTCGTCGGACTTCGCCGTCCCGGGTCTCTACTTCTATAGTTCCGACGTGGTGGAGGTGGCCCGGAACCTGGGGAAGTCGCCGCGCGGGGAGTACGAGATCACCGACATCAACCGCCACTACCTCCGAGCAGGGCGGCTGCAGGTGGAGGTCCTCCCGCGCGGCACCGCCTGGCTCGACACCGGCACGCACGACTCGCTGCTCGACGCCGGCAACTACGTCCGGACCATCGAGGACCGGCAGGGCCTCAAGATCGGCTGCCCGGAGGAGGTGGCGTGGCGGATGGGGTATCTCGACGACGACGAGCTGACGGAGCGCGCCCACGCCCTCAGGAAATCGGGATACGGCTCTTACCTCCTCGACATACTCCGTCGCGAGATGGGCCGGCAGCGGTGAGCGCCGGCGATACCCGTGATCCCGGGTCGGACGGGCGCGAGCCGTACCGCTCACCGCATCTGCCCCGGCTGCTGGTCACGGGAGGCCGAGGTCAGCTGGGCGTGGCGCTCTCCCGGTACGCGGACACCCCTGGCCGCGACGATCTGGATCTCACCGAACCCGCCTCGATCGCTGCAGCGCTCGAGGCGTACACGCCCGAGGTCGTGATCAACGCCGCCGCGTACACGGACGTCGACGGCGCGGAGTCCGACGAGGCCGGCGCCCGGGCGATCAACTCAGACGGCGCGCAGTCGCTGGCCGTGGCCTGCCGCGATCGCGGGATCCGGCTGATCCACATCAGCACCGACTACGTCTTCTCCGGTGAGGTTCCGCGGGGCGGCGACCCGGCCACGGCGCCCGGGTTCGAGCCGCACGATCCGACCGGCCCGACCACGGCGTACGGGCGCACCAAGCTGGCGGGGGAGCGGGCGGTACTGACCGCCTACCCGGAGGCGACGATCATCCGCACGGCCTGGCTGTACACGGGCCCGTGGCGGGTGATCCTCGATCAGCCCGGAGGCGACTTCGTGGCCACCATGATCCGCCTGGAGTCCGAGCGCGAGACGGTCAACGTGGTGAACGACCAGTGGGGCTCACCCACCTACGTGGGCAGCATGGCAGACCAGCTGCTCGGCCTGCTCTCCGCCGAGAAAGCGGGTTCGGTCGACGCCCGCGGGCGCACCCTGCACCTGGCCGGCGGCGGGCGGGCCACGTGGTTCGAGCTGGCGCGCGCGGTGTTCGAGTTCCTGGGCGCCGACCCCGAGCGGGTGCAGCCCTGTACGAGCGAGGAGTTCCCGCGCCCGGCGCCCCGCCCGGAGTTCTCGGTCCTCTCGGACAGATCGTGGCGCGACCTGGGCCTGGACCCCCTGGGCGAGTGGCGCGAGGACCTCGGCCCGGGGTTGACCTACCTGGCCTCGTCCCGGAACCAGTCGTCCCGTGGCTCGGCGCGGGACCGGGATGCGTGACCAGGGCTAGCCGCCGCGGGGCCGACCCCGGTCCCGGCCCCGGCCGGCGCCGAGCCCTGCGCACGGCCACCGCGTTCACGGCCGCCACCGTCGCCGTCGCCGCCCTCGCCCTGACCGCCTGGGGCGCGTTCCTGCTGCAGCCCCGTGCCGACGAACCGGTGCGCGCGGACGCGGTGGTGATGCTCGCCGGCGCCGACGACGGCCGCCATCTCCACGCCCGTGACCTCGTCGAGGCCGGCTACGCCGACACGCTGCTGGTGAGCAACCCCGGCGGGAACTCCGAGTTCGTCGCCCGCCGGCTGTGCACCGGCATCGCCCGCCCCGCCGACGCCGAGGTCGTCTGCTTCTCCCCGGAGCCGCGGACCACGTGGGGTGAGGCGCAGGCGATCGCGGCGATCGCCGGGGCGCGGGGATGGGAGCGGGTCCTCGTCGTCACAAACCGTCCCCACACACTGCGCGCCGGCCGCTGGATGCGCGCCGCGACCGGGCTGGACGTGCGGATGACGCCCATCAGGAAGATCGACCGGACCATGCTGCCGGTGCACCTGGTGTGGGAGATCGCGGGATTCGTCGAAGGCCGCATCAACGGCCACTGGAGAGGCTCAGGCGGGTCGCGCCCGCAGTGCGGACGGCGCGGCTATGGGCGCGCGGGTGGTGAGCATCGGCGCGTCCAGACCCTGGTGGGCCCGGGTGATCCGGCCGAACACGGCAGTCCGGTCCATGGGTCGGTGCGGTAGGTCCAGGGCGCGGCGCACATCCGAGGGCACGAGGCTGGCGGCGGCGTCCACCACGGTCACGCACGAGCGATGAGCGGTGGCGGAGGTGTCGACCACGTCGGAGCAGTCGAGGGCGGTCTCGCGCAGGCGCGCGGCGGCCCGGCGACCGGTGGCCGTGGCGCGGGCGCGTCCGCGGGACCCGCGCAGCAACTGTTCGAGTTCGCGGACCGTCGTGGGGGAGGTCCGGGCGCCGTGGAGGCGAGCGATGCTCGCGCACTGCCGGACGTAGTGGTCCGACTCGGCCGGGGTGAGGGGCCGGACGGCGAACCGCTGGAAGGCGGCGAGCAGAGCCCATGTGGTGGCGGAGTGGGCCCATTCCACGAGCTCGGGATCCGAGCCGTAGAAGTAGTCCCCGTGCTCGGTGGTGCCGCGGTACGAGCCGCGGTCCCGGTGCGCGTGGTCGATGGTGACCATCGCGTCGTCGACGGTGCCGAACGTGCTGATCTCGGTGAGGTCGTGCAGGTAGTCATCGGCCGCCCAGGGCTTCTCCACCACGTCGCTGGCGTCCAGGATGGCGGCGTAGGCCGGGTTGGCGGCCAGCATGAGCAGTCCGGTGGTGATGCCGATCGGGGTGGCGGCGTCGCCGTGGACGCGCCAGATGGGCTCGCCCGAGTGGAACCAGCGGGGCCCGGGGATGTCCAGGATCGAACACGCGAGGGTGTCGGCTGCACCGTGTGGAGCGAGTGGTGACATCAGACACGCCTCGGGGTCGGAGCGCCGCGCTCGGCGGCTGGCTGGTTCGTTGCGGCAACTTTAACGCGGACTCGCCGCGATACGAAGGACTTTTTGCTGGCAGGCTGAGGTAATCCCGAGAACCTGTGACAGGTCGTGACCTCTAGGCTGCGGGTTACCCGCCACAACAATTTTCTGCCATGAACGAGGAGACCGACGTGACCGCTACCCCCCTCCCCGCCCCCCGCACCGGGCCCGCCGTGCCCGGCCGGTTCGCCGGCCGGACCGCGATCGTCACCGGTGCCAGCCGCGGGATCGGTCTGGGTGTCGCGCGCCGTCTCCTGGCCGAGGGCGCGGCGGTGGTCATCACCGCACGCGGTCAGGAGGGCCTCGACGAGGCCGTCGCCGAGCTCGGCGCGCCGGACCGGGTGCTCGCGGTGGCGGGGAAGGCCGACGACGAGGGCCACCAGAACGAGGTGATCGCGCGGGCCGAGCAGGCTTTCGGCCCCGTGGACCTGCTGGTCAACAACACCGGCATCAACCCGGTGTTCGGCCGGACGATCGACGTCGATCTGGCTGCGGCCCGAAAGATCACCGAGGTCAACGCGCTGGGCACCCTGGCCTGGACGCAGAAGGTCTATCACTCCGGTCTCGGCGAGCGCGGCGGTGCCGTGGTCAACATCGCCTCCATCGCCGGTCTGGCGCCCTCGCCCGGCATCGGGTGGTACGGCGCCACCAAGGCACTGGTGATGCGGCTGACGCAGGAGCTCGCCGTGGAGGTCGGTCCCGCGGTGCGCGTCAACGCCGTGGCCCCGGGCGTGGTCAAGACCCGGTTCGCCGAGGCGCTCTACTCCGGGCGCGAGGAGCAGATGTCCGCGGCGCTGCCGGCCGGTCGGCTGGGGGTGCCGGACGACATCGCCGGGCCCGTGGCGTTCCTGCTCTCCGACGACGCCCACTGGATCACCGGGCAGACCATCGTCGTGGACGGCGGCGCCCACATCGTCGGCGCCGGACTGCAGGGCTGACATGATCTCGATCCAGGAGTTCTGCGCCTCGACCGGCCGCACCCTCGAGGCCAGTCCGCCCATGGCGGTGGCCGCGCAGCCGCTGACCTGGGTGGACAGCCCGCCGTGGGAGCGGATCGAGTCCCCGGAGCCCTCGGCGGTGATCTACGTGGACCCGGGCGCCCACCGGGACGGTTTCTCGCCCAACGCGATCGCCACGTGCGCCCGCATCGCGCCGGCCATGCCCACCGACGACGCGGTCGCCAAGATCGTCGTCACGGCGGAGGTCCTCACCGACTGGACGCCCCTGGAACAGGTGGCGGGGGAGGGCGACGAGGACGCCGGCGCCGTCCGCAGCGTCTACCGGTTCCTGCGGGGCACCTACACCGCCGAGCCGGGGGAGATGGCCACCTCGAGCCTGATCGTGGGATGGAGCGACGACGAGGCGACCTATGTCTTCCAGTTCGTCGTCACCGGCTGGCGCGAGGATGCGTCGCTGCACGAATCGGCCCTGGACTGCCTGCTGATCGGCGAATGGTCGGCCGCGCAGATCGTCGAGGCGATGCGGGGCTGACGCGCGGGCGCCACGGCGCCTGACCTCGATACGATGGGCGGCGACCAACTAGTTGAAGGCGGGACCGGGTGCAGCTACGCGAACTCAGCGTGACAGGGGCGTGGGAGATCACGCCGAGCCAGATCACCGATGACCGCGGGGTGTTCCACGAGGCGTTCACCGACCCCGCCTTCCGGCGCATGACCGGGCACCGTTTCGATCTGGCGCAGCTCAACGTGTCCGTCTCGCGGGAGGGCGTATTGCGCGGCCTGCACTACGCCGACGTGCCGCCCGGGCAGGCCAAGTACGTCCTGTGCCCGTCCGGAACGGTGTTCGACGTCCTGGTGGACGTGCGCGTGGGGTCGCCGACCTTCGGGGAGTGGTCGGGGGTGATCCTCGATGCGCAGGAGCAGCGCGCGGTCTACATCCCGGAGGGTGTGGCGCACGGGTTCCTCGCGCTCGAACCGCAGTCCACGGTCATGTACCTGTGTTCGGAGGGCTGGCGGCCCGGCGCCGAGCACGCGGTGGACGCCTTCGACCCCCACATCGCGATCGACTGGCCGTCGATGGCCCTCGACGGCACCCCGATCGAGCACCTGATGAGCCAGAAGGACCGCGACGCCCCGAGCCTGTTGGACGCGGCGGCCGCCGGCCTGCTTCCCCAGTGGGAGGACTGCACCGCCCACGTGGAGCGACTGCGCGAGGCCACCGCCCGTGTCGACGACGAGTGGCGCCCGAACCCCTGAATCCAATACCCTGCGGGGTATCACCGATCACGAGGAGACCACCATGTGCTACCCCGTTCCCTGCCCCGTCTGCGGCAAGACCACCTGGGAGGGCTGCGGCGAGCACATCGACGCAGTCAAGGCCTCCGTGCCCGCCGGGCAGTGGTGCGGCGGCCAGCACGCCGACGCGGGCTGAGTAGACCCGGCCGCCGGCTCAGGTGAGGTGGCGGGCGAGGAACCGGCCGGCGGCCTCGAGTTCGAACGCCGGGACTCCGGTGTGCCCGCCGAGGTTGGCGTGCAGCGTCTTCTCAGTGGAACCGAAGGCCCCGAACAGTTCCAGGCTCCGGCCCCGGTCGTTCCACTCGTCGTCCCATTGCAGCAGGAACTGGAGCGGGATCGTCACCCGCCGCGCCTCCTCGAAGGTGGCACGGGGGACGGCGCTGCCCGCGAAGAACACTGCCGCTGAGACCCTGCTCTCCACGGCGGCCATCCGGACGCCGACCGCGATCACCCCGCCCTCGACCCCGACCGGGCACCCGAGCCCGGGGAGCGACCGGAGTGCGTCGAGGGTCTCCTGCCATTCCGGGACGGCCCTGTGGACCAGCGGGAGGACGAGGGCGTCGACGATCTCGTCGGTGACGGGAACCCCGTCCGACATCCTTCGGCGCAACTCGCTCCGCGCCTGCTCGACATCGGGCAGGCGGGGCCGGTCGCCGCCGCCGGGTAGTTCGATCGTCGCGGCGGCGAAGTTGAACCGGCTCGCGTAGTACCGCGCCCGCCCGGCCACCCGCGGGTACATCAGGTCCAGACCGCCGGGGTGGCCCAGCAACACGAGGGCGGAGGGTGCGGAGTCGGCAGGGGGCATCCACAGGATGCCGGGCACCTCGCCCACGGTGAACGCGTGCTCCGCGACGTCGTCGTCACTCTGCTCGGAGGTGAACCGCAGCGCCGCACCGGTCACGATCATCACCTCCCGGTCCCGTGGGGACAACGGTCGACGATAGTCCTCCACGAGGGCGGGCGGAAGGTGCGAACTCGCCGACCCGGGGCTCTGTCGATCGGGCCGGTCGGCCTCGTCGGCGGTGCCGCGCGGGGGCGGCCACGACCGACTCCGGGGTCACCGTGACCGCGGGCGGGGTAGAACCAGGGGACACGCACTCCCGTCCCTCCAGGAGGCCCTCAAGTGAGCACCCCATACGTCCTCGTCGACCGCAGCGGTCCGATCGCGCGCGTGACCCTCGACCGCCCCGACCGGCGCAACCCGTTGTCGATGCAGATGATGCGGGAGGCCACCGCCGCGATCGGCGAGCTCGGCAGCGACCCGACCTGCGGTGTCGTGGTCCTCACCGGCTCCGGGCCGGCGTTGTCGGCCGGGCACGAGATCAGCGAGATGATCGACCGCACCCTGGAGCAGGAGCGCGAGGTCTTTGACACCTGCGTCGAGCTCATGGAGTCGATCCAGGCCATCCGCCAACCGGTGATCGCCGAGGTCCAGGGCCACGCTATCGCCGCCGGGTGCCAGCTCGTGGCGACCTGCGACCTCGCGGTGGCCGTCGAGACCGCGCGCTTCGGCACCCCGGGGGTCAAGATCGGGCTCTTCTGTTCCACCCCGATGGTCGCGGTCTCCCGCAGCATCGGCCGCAAGCGCGCGCTGCAGATGTTGTTGACCGGCGAGACGATCGACGCGGCCACCGCGGTGGAGTGGGGCCTGGTCAACGAGGCCGTGCCCGCCGACCGGCTGCGCACCCGTGTCGACGAGCTGGCCGCGCAGATCGCCGACGCCAGCCCGCTCACCCTGGAGATCGGCAAACAGGCCTTCTACCGGCAGATCGATCTCCCGCAGGAGGAGGCCTACCGCGAGATGGCCGAGACCATGGCCACCAACGCGGTCACGTGCGACGCCCAGGAGGGGATGAGCGCGTTCCTGGAGAAGCGCTCGCCGCAGTGGCGTGGGGAGTGACTGAGGGGGCCGCCGACTA
The DNA here is from genome assembly GCF_033142235.1 of Rhodococcus sp. IEGM 1408. Lineage (NCBI taxonomy): Bacteria > Bacillati > Actinomycetota > Actinomycetes > Mycobacteriales > Nocardiaceae > Rhodococcus > Rhodococcus sp. IEGM 1408. The sequence continues at coordinate 320,557 of NZ_JAWLRW010000004.1, read as the reverse complement.
GGATCGGCGGTATGGCGCTCGCGGTGATGACGGTCTGTACGGGCAACATGTGTCGATCGCCGCTGGCCGAGCGGTTGCTCGCCGCCCGTGCGGCCGAGGCGGGGCTCGAGGTGGTGGTGGACTCGGCCGGGACCCGGGCCGCCAACGGGGTGGAGATCCACCGCGAGACCCGGAGGGTGCTCGAGGGCTACGGCGGCAACGCCGGCGATTTCGCGTCCCGGCTCCTCTCGTCCCGGCTGCTCACGGGCCGCGACCTGGTCCTCACCGCCACCCGCGCCCACCGCAACGCCGTGCAGGAGATCGCGCCGCTGCTGTGGAAGCGGACGTACACACTGCTCGAGGCCGCCCGTCTGGCTGACGCCGACGAGTCGTTGACCCTCGCCGGGTTGGCCAGGGCCCGGCTGGGGATCGACACCGATGACCCCGCGATGGACGTCGAGGACCCGATCGGCCGCGAGCCAGAGGTGTTCGACCGGACCGGCGCGCAGATCAGCGACGCCGTCGATTCGATCGTGCGGCTCCTCGCCCGAGGCTGACCCCCGGCCGCGGTCCCTACGGGTCCAGGGGCGGGTCGAGCGGTTTACGCCGGTCGAGGTCGCGCAAGAAGTCGGGGTCGTCGTCCGGTGCGATCATCCGCGGATCCGGCCGTGACCCGGGCCCGAAGGCACGCCACAGCAGGATCGCCACGGTAATCACGCCGATGAGTGCGAACAGCCAGATCACTGGAACCTCCTTTCCACCACGATACGTATCCTTGAGTTCATGAGCGAGCCAGACAATTCGACACACGCCGCGTCCACGCACCCCGCACCGTCGGAGGTGGGGGCCAAGCCCGGCGGCCGCCTGGCCCGGAACATGGCGCTCTACACCGTCCTGAGACTGGTTCTCGTCCTGGCGCTGGCCCTGCTCATCATCGGGATCGGGCTGCTGGTCGACGTCAAGGTGCCGGTGATCGTGGCCGCGATCATCGCCGTGGTGATCGCGCTGCCGCTGTCGATGATCCTGTTCACCCGGATGCGCGCGGACATCAACTCCGACATCGCCGCCGTGGACGTCGGGCGGCGTGAGAAGCGGGAGGACCTGCGTCGCCGGATGGACGAGGCCTGACAGTCAGGCCTGGCGGAACGGCTGACCCGTCGATCACGCTGACCCGGCTGACCCGGCTGCCCCAGCGGACCTAGCCGGCGGAACCGCCCGGCCGCGGCGCGAGGGGCCACGGCAGCGGAGGGAGCCGGTGCGAGCCCTCCGAACCGGCCGAGCCCTGTCCTGCGGATTCGAACGGACTGGTGGAGAGCACCGACGTCGGCGGCGCGGACTGCTGCGGCGCCGGGGCTTCGGTGACCGTCGGGACGGTCGTGGGCTCCTCTGAGGAGCCCGGGGCGGCCGGATCGCTCTGGTCGGGATTCGCGGGGACGGTGCCCTCGGGGGAGGTGGTTCCCGGCACGCCCGGGGTGGCGGGCGGCGCGGTGGTGGGCGTCGTGCCATCGGTCGGGGTGGCCGGGGTGCTCGTCTCAGAGTCCGTGGGCTCGGTGCCGTCGGCATCCGTCTCGTCGTCGTCGTTCCGGGGGTCGCCGTCGAGGGGATCCCGACCGTCCGGGCCCTCGAGGGTGGGGTCCAGCGCTCCGGCGTCCGTCCGCGGCTGCGCCGGGGTCCACTGGGCGGTGGTGTCCTCGGTGACGCTCTCGGTACCGCGCGAGGGGGCATAGGTGCCCGCGTCCTCGTCCGCCACGTACAGCGCGCCCGGGTCGGGCTGCACCCCGATGTAATAGCGGCTGAGGCAGTGATCGGTGACGTTCTGGGAACCGTCGGTGAAGAAGGTCATCCCCGGGGTGCCGCCGTCGGCCTCGGTGGCGCATCGGGCGATGAACCGTCCGGGCGGGGACTCACGGTCCGTCGGTTCGGTCGACACGGACACTTCGGTCGCGGAGGCCGATCGCGGAGATTCCGAGAGGACCTGCGGTTCCGTCTGTGCGCATGACGCCGCCACCAGCGCAAACGCGCAGGCTGAGAGGGGCACCCAAATTCGCATAACGATAGTGTCTCAGTTCTGTCAAGGAATGGCTACCGGATCGGCCAGGCGAGGAGACCGGATCGTCAGATCCCGACCACTCGAGTCCGGACCGCGCCCAGGGCGGCTACCGCGGCCGCGATGACCGCGGCGAGGACCCCCGCGACGCCCACCATGACCAGATCGCCGACCGGTACTGAAATGTTACCGGCCGTCCCGGGGCCCACGAGGGCGACCGCTCCGAGTCGGCCGAACATCGCCCCCAGGGCCACCCCGAGTGCGGATGCGCATGCCGCCACCAGCACCGTCTCCAGCACGAGCATCAGCCACACCCCGGCGCGGGTGACCCCGACACCGCGCAGGAGGGCGACCTCCCGCGTGCGTTCGCGGACGGCGAGCGTGAGCGCGTTGACCACCCCCACCAGCGCCAGCACCACCGCCACCGCCAGCAGCAGCGAACTGGAGGTGAGCACCGTCCGGACGGATCCGGCGATCTGCTCGCGGGAGGCGAACGTCTCGGTGACGGCCAGTGACGGTCCGGCGTCCACCACGGCGGAGCGCACGCCCTCGAGCGCGGCGTCGAGTCGGTCGCCCTCGAGCCCGCCGTCCATCCGCAGCCACTGTTCGGACCGGGGCACAAACTGCGTGGGTACCTCCACGCCCTCGGGCCAGGGCGACCCGTCCGGCAGCTGCGCGACCGGCCAGGCGGGCACGCTCCCCGGCGCGGCCAGGGCCCACTGGTCGTTCGAGCGGCGCACGACGAGGTCGCGGCCGTCGTCGTCGGAGAAGAAGGTGAACCGCACCGTCTCGCCGTCTCGGGCCCCCGCGGCCACGGGGGAGGACTCGGGGAGCACGATCTCGCCCGGGCCGGGCAGGACCACGTCGCGGCGCATGACCGCCTCGATCCCGGAGGGCTCGGCGACGCGCAGGACCGTCCGCTTGCCCTGTGCGTCCTCGGCGTACATGTCGACGACGACGAGGGATCCCGACACCCCGGGCAGGCCCGCCAGCTGATCGGGCAGCCCGGCGGGCAACACGCCGTCGGGCGCGGTGACGACCACGTCGAGCGGGACCCTTTCGACCAACCTCGCCTGGATGGCCGGGCCGAGCACCGCGATCCCGGTGACCATGGTCGCGGTGAGCGTCACGCCCACGAGGACCGCGGCCGAGGTGGCGGCCGTGCGGCGTGGGCTGCGCGCGGTGTTGCGCGCGCCGAGCAGGCCGACCGGGCCGAGGGGCACGCCGATGACCGTGCCGACCGCGCCGAGCAGGGTGGGCAGGGCCCCGGCGGCCAGAGCGAGCACGCCGGAGAACATCAGCACCCCCCAGGCGCCGGCCGCCACGACGGACCGGGAGTCCACCGCCGCGGTCATGCCCACCCATCCGGCCGCCGCCACCCCGGCCCCGGCCACGACCATCACGGCCCGGCGCCACCACGGGTCGGGGCGGACATCCGCCGGGCGCAGTGCCACCAGCGGGCTGCCCGAGGTGGCCCGCCACAGCGAGGGCAGGGCGGTGAGCAGGGTGACACCCACCCCGACCGCGGCGGCGAGGACGTACGCGGGCCCCGGGACGGTCACCTCCTGCAGGGGGATCGTCACCCCGAGCCTGGGCGCCTCCCGGGAGGCCAGGGAGACCCCGAATCTGCCCAGGGCCAGGCCGATCGCGGTGGCCAGCACCGCAACCACCAGCGCCTCCAGCATTCCGGACAGGCGCAGCTGCAACCGCGAGGCGCCCAGACAGCGCAGCAGTGCCGTCTCCTGCACCCGCGCGGCGAACACCACCGCGAAGGTCGTGCCGATCACCAGGGCGGCCACCGCCACCGCCAACACGGTGAAGGCGAGCAGGGCCCGCGTGTAGACGTCGCGGCCACCCATGAACGACTCCGCGAGCGCGTCCGCCTCGGCGGTGCCGGTGGAGACCGCGACCGCGGAGGTCCCGGGGATCTGGGCCAGACGTGTCCCGATCCGTGCCGCGAGTTCGGCGTCGGGGACCGACCCGTCCCCCGCCACGCGGACGTCCCCGCCCGCGCCCGCGGCCGACCACTGCTGGACCTGATCGTCGACGGTGTACAGGGGGAACGCGGCCTCGAGGTCCGGTTGACCGCTCAGGTCGAACAGCCCCACCACGGTGACCGGGGCGGGCTCGGAGCGTTCGGCCGGCTGGACGTCGAAGGTGGCGCCCAGCGGCAGTTCGGCGTCCGCGCGCACGGCGACCTCGCCGGGTCCGGCGGGCAGGCGCCCCGACGCCAGTGGCTGCCAACGCAGGCCGTCGTCGGGGGAGAGCGCTGTTGCCGTCGTCAACTGTTGTGGACGTCCCTCGGCGCGGACCCGGACGTAGGTCTGGGCGTCGACCGTCACCGCGCGGACGCCGGGGGTGGCGGCGATGGCCGCCAGGCCGAGCCGCTGCGCCTCGGCGGCCTCCTCCCGGGTGGCATCGGAGCCGGCGGAGGTGCGGTCGCCGAGGTTCTGCACGAGCACGGCGGTGTCCGAGTAGCGCATGCCGAAGGTGGCGTCGGCGCTGGCGGACATCGTCCGCAGCACGCCGACCGAGGCGAGTACGAACGCCACGGCCACCGCGATCGCCAGGATCGTGCCCAGATACCTGCCCGCGTGCGCGCGCAGCTGGCCCAGGACCAGCCGGGGACTCACGCCGTGGCCGACCGGCGGGCGGTCAGCTGGCGCATCGCGGCATCGATCGCGTCGGGGGTGGGGGAGTCGACCTCGTCAGCGATCCGGCCGTCGGCCAGCACCAGGACCCGGTCCGAGTACGCGGCGGCGTGGGCGTCGTGGGTGACCATGACGACCGTCTGGCCGGCCTCGCGGACGCACGCCCCGAGCAGCCCCAGGACCGTCTCGCCCGACTCGGAGTCGAGGTTGCCCGTGGGCTCGTCCGCGAACACCACGTCCGGGCGCGGTAGGAGGGCACGGGCGATGGCCACCCGCTGCTGCTGGCCGCCCGACAGCTCGTGCGGACGCCGGCGGAGCAGGTCGCCGATGCCGAGCTCGCTCACCAGGTCGTCCAGTCGCGTGCGATCCGGGCGCTTGAACGCCATCCGCACGGGCAGCACGATGTTCTCCCGCACCGAGAGCGCGGGGACCAGGTTGAAGGACTGGAACACAAACCCGACCCGGGTGCGGCGGAGCCTGGTCCGGCCGGCGTCACCCAGCCGCGTGATCTCGGTGGATCCGATGGTCACCGTGCCGCCGTCCGGGGAGTCGAGTCCGGCCAGGCAGTGCATGAGGGTGGACTTGCCGCTGCCGGAGGGTCCCATCACGGCGGTCCACCGCCCCTTGTCCACCGCCACGTCCACTCCGTCGAGCGCCCGGACCTTCACTCGGCCGTGAGAATAGGTCTTGCGCAGGCCGTGTGCCCGGATCGCGATCTCGGGGGGTGGGGTCACAGGTGTCCTTCCATCGGGCGTGGCATCCGCAGGCGAGTGTAGGGACAGCCCGGGAACACGCGCCCCAATCTGTGGCTCATGTGAATGGTGTGACGTATGGTGCAGATGTGACTGGGCCGGAACCGTCGTGCCCAGCTCCCGGACGACAAGGTGACCCCATGTTCCAGCGCCGCTCGCACCGCTCCGCCCCTCGTACCCGCTCGCTCGCCCTCGGTGGCGCGCTGGCCGCGCTCGCCGTGGTCGGCGGCGGCACCGTCGCCGTGGTATCTGCCCCGGCCGAGGTCGTCGCGGGCGACATCCTCCTGGCGCAGAACACCGGCGCCCAGGAGATGGAGCTGGGTGCGCCGGTGAATCTCGACCTCGAGCCCGTCGTGGCGCGCGCGGCCGGTGGCGCCGTTCCGGCCGGCACCACCGTGCAGGTCACGGGGCTGCCCGACGGACTCACCCAGAACGGCTGGGTGATCTCCGGGACGCCTTCCCATGCGGGCGACTACGACGTGCTGGTCACCGTCTCCAATGCCGGCGTCTCCCAGTCCCAGAAGGTCACCATCACCGTGACCGACGAGCTCTCGCCGGCCGCCGCGCCCACGACCACGTCCGCTCCCTCCGCTGCGCGCGGCGCCGCGACCGCTGGGGCCGACGGGGAGTCGGGTGCCGACGGGACCACGACCAGCCCGTCCGCCACGACCAGCCCTTCCACGACCGCCGCGCAGGCCGTACCGACCCTGTCCGCGGCGCCCGGCGACCCGGCGCTGGACGGCGCCCCGGCCGGGGACGACGCGGGAGAGGCGACCGAGGGCGACGACGAGCCCGGCACCTCGCCCGATCTGTGCGCGGTCCTCGGTGACGGCGGGACGGACGCGGCCTCGCTGGCCAGCGGTCTCGTGCCGATGCTCACCGGAGGCGACGAGTCGGCCTCGTCCGGGCTGGTCATGATGTTGGTCAACGCCATCGTCGGCATGCTGCCCTCGCTCCTCGGCGAGAGCGGTTCCACCGAGGACCTCGGCTCGGCCGGTCAGCTCCTGTGCACCATCTCGCCCGCGCTCCTCGGCGGTGCGCCCGCCGACCAGGCCGGTGGCGCCGCAACCGGCGGCGACACCACGGCCGGCGCCGACCTCGGCGGGGCCCCCGCGGCGCTGCTCGGCATGCTCACCACGGGTGCCGGCAGTCTCGGCGGATGACCCCCGGGGCGCCCCCGGGGAAGCCCCCCCCCGGGGCCCCCCAGCCCCCGTGCGTCCCCCCCACCCCCCCCGCGCCCCCCACACCCTGGTGGGGGGGCCCCGGCCCCCCCCCCCCCCCCGGGGGGCA
>NZ_JAWLRW010000004.1:179013-313828 GCF_033142235.1 Rhodococcus sp. IEGM 1408 | reverse complement strand
GCGGGGGGGGGGGCCCCGGGGGGGGGGCTGGGCTTGCCCCCCTGGGGGGCGGGTGTTGGGGGGGGCTCCCCCGGGGGGCGCCGGTTTGACCGCCGCCCGGGGGCCCCCGACTGCGCGATAGAGTCCACGCATCGCCCGAGTCGCCCCTCACACAGTGGTGGCGTGCCACGGCGCCCACCGCCATCGAAGGGGCTATATCGCCATGTTCACCCGCAAGGTCGTCACCGTCTCGGCAGCCGCGCTCGCGGTGCTCGCCCTCTCCGTCCCCATCGTCAGCGCGCAGGACGGGGACTCCGGGTCCGACGGCGTCGGGGCCGGTAGTGCGGAGCTGGGCAGTCTGGACGCGGGCAGCCTGCTGGGCGGCAGTCTCGAGGCGGGAGGTCTCGGGGACGGCAGCGCCGCAGGTGGCGGTTCCGGGGGCGGCAGCAGCGAGGGTTCCGGCGAGTCCGGCAGCGTCGAGTCCGGCAGCCTCGACTCCGCCAGCGGGGACGACACCAGCCTCGGCGACCTGGTGCCGGACTCCGAGGCCACGTGCGAGCTCCCCGACCTGGGCGGCTCGGTGGCCAAGTTCTACCCGCTGTTCGGGATCTCGGGTATCCCGTCCGGGGTACTCGACCTGGTGACCTCCGCGCTCGGCTCGTTCCCGAACGTCCTCGACATGGTCGCGGGAGAGGGCGGCGGAGCCGCGTTGGTCGGCGACACCGGATCGTTGGCAGCGCCCCTGTGCACCTCGATCTTCGGCGGTGAGATGGTCCTGCCTCCGGTCACCGTGATCGTCGACGGCGACGAGAACCCGATCTCCACCGTCACCGGCACGGTCACGCCCGGCTCCACCACCGCGGTCACTTCCACCACCGCGGTCACCTCCACCACCGCGGTCACCTCCGCCGCCACCGGGGGAGGCATCGGAACCGCGTCCGTCCCGACGAGCGTCCCGACTCCCGGCGCCTGACCTTCCCGCCCGGCACTATCGCGGCCCGGCCCCCGAATGCGGGGCCGGGCCGTCGTTGTTCCAGCGGTCGTACCCGCGACCCTCCGTGTTCCTCCGCGGCCTCGATAAGCGGCTATCCATCCATGTCATATACCCCCCGGGGAATGTGACCAGTGTGGTTAGAGTGGTAGATGTGATTGATGAGTCAGAACTAGACAGTTGGTGTGTGTGTGGTTAGAGTGGCACCAGTAATGGTCTGAACTCCCATATCCGGGGAGTGAGCGATCGAACCCCTCCGGAAGGAACCAGCCGATGCGTGCTCGCCTCGCCCGTCCTCGTCGTATCGTCCGGGGTCGCCTCGTCGCCCCCGTCGCAGCCGCAGCCGCTGTCGCCCTCGTGGCCGGCGTCGTCGTCTCCACCCCTGACGCCCCCACCGTGCGCGGTGACGTCCAGACCGTCGCCGTGACCGCCCCGGCCTTCAACGCCGGCGCCTCCTACTCGTTCAACCTCCAGGGTCTCCTGGATACGGCCGCGCCCGGGACCGCCATCACCGGCGTCACCGGCCTACCCGAGGGCCTCACCTACTCGAACGGGACGATCTCCGGGACCACCGCGACCTCCGGCATGTACACCGTGCAGGTCTCCGGCACGGCGGGCGGCCGGGCCGTCACGGTCCCAGTGACCCTCACGGTCAACGATTCCAACGGCACGGCGCCGGCTGGTGCCGAGGGCGGATCGACCGCGGCAGTCGAGGGCAGCCTCGGCGGCGCGCAGGCCGAGGCCGGTGGCCAGGTCACCACCGGGTCCGCCGGGACCGACGCGATCCTCGGCGCGGTCGTGAGCATCGTCACCTCCGTGGGGGGCGACGCCGCGGCTGACCTCGTGACCGGCTCCCTCGGCACCGGCGAGCCCGCGCCGGGCGAGAACCTGCCCGAGAACCCGACCGCCCCGTTCGGCAGCGACGCGAACGGTCAGCTCAACCTCGGCAGCCTCGGGGGCGGCACCCCGGACAGCAATCTCCCGGACGGCAACACCCCGGACACCACCACCCCGGACACCGGCTCGCTCGGCCTGCCGGGTTCCACCACCACCGCCGGTGGCGACGCGACCGGCGAGACCACCGGTGGATTCGACACCCAGAGCCTGGGCCCGCTGGCCCCGCTGGGCTCGCTGCTCGACACCGGCGGACAGACCGGGTCCACCACCGAGGGTGACACCACGACCGGTGGCACCACGACCGGCGCCAACCTGACCGGCGACCTCACCGGGGGTGGCGAGATCACCATCCCGGGGTCGACCACCGCGACGGACACCGGTTCCCTCGGCAACCTGGCCCCCGGCCTCGCGCTGACGGGTGCGGCGCTGCTCGGCCTGGCCGGGCTGAGCCTCGTGCTCAACGGTGGGTCCTCGACCCCGGGCTCCACCTCGCTGCTGCCGGCCCTTCCGGGCTCGACCAGCACCGGTGGCGGCACGACCGGCGGAGGCTCGCTCGACTCGACCAGCACCGGTGGCGACACGAACGGCGGAGGCTCGACCGGTTCGACCGCTCCGACCGTCGCCGCGGGTGCCCCGAGCACGGTCCAGGCTCCCGGGCCGACCGTCGCGAACGGTCGCGGCTGACCACTGAACTCCCGGCGGTCGCGTAGGCCGCTGGTGACCACTTACACCCCGGTGTCCATCTCAGAACGTGAGATGGCCGCCGGGGTGTCGTGGTCGGGTGGGTTACCGTGGCTTGAAGTCGTGGAGCCACTGCGACAGGCATTCTCGAAAGGCCCGCTATGCAGATCTCCCGTCCCGTTGTCGCCTCAGCCATCGCTCTCGCCGCCATGGCGGTGACCGGAGTCGCGTCCGGGAAAGTGGAGGCGCCCGAGTCCGCGCCCATCGTGGTGGAGGCCGGCGACGTGGCCCCCGTCGCGCTGCCGTCGCTGACGTTCCGGGTCGGTGAGTACGTCGAGCGGCGGGTCAGTGACTACGTCACCCCGCCCCCGGGCGCCTCGATCCAGTTCCAGGGGCTGCCGCCCGGGTTGACCTACGATCCGGTCACCACCGCGATCAAGGGCACTCCCACCGTCGCGGGCGTCTACAAGCCCGTCGCGACCGCCTCCATCTTCGGGGTCCCGGTACGCACGGAGTCCACCACCGTCACCGTCACCGGTGGGGGTGGCGGCGCTGCCCCGGCCCCGGCGCCTTCACCAGGCCGCGCGCCGGCTCCCGCGCCCGCGCCTGCTCCGGCCCCCGCGCCTGCTCCGGCGCCCGGGACGATCAACATCAACGACATCCAGTCGCTTCCCCTGCCGCAGCCCGTCAAGGACGCGCTGCTGGGGGCCGCACTGGCTGTCAACAACGGGATCCAGGCAGCCTGGGGCGTCGTCCCCGCCGGCTCGCTCGGCAAGTAACCCGTAGAACAGCGGCGGCCGGCCCCCCTCGGGAGGCCGGCCGCCGTCGTCGTGCGTGCGGGGTGCGCTTCCCTACAGGGACGCGATGAGGAATCCCGCGCTGATCAGCGCACTCCAGACGAGCATCGCGATCCCGGCCTTCCCCAGCGCGGGGATGAGGTCGGCCCCGGTGGCCCGGGCCCGCACCGGGGCGTTGGCCTTCCACGCCACCGGCATCGCGAGCAGCCCGAGCAGCGCCCACGGCGTCGCGGGGATCAGGGCCAGGGTGGCCAGGAGCGGCACCAGCAGTTCGAGCACGGCGTGCAGCCCGCGGGTCCGGGAGTCGCCCAGCCGCACGGCGAGAGTGATCTTGCCCGACTCGGTGTCCGAGGGGATGTCCCGCAGGTTGTTGGTGAGGTTGACCGCGCAGGAGAAGCTGCCCACCGCGACGGCCGCGACCACCGCGTACCAGGTCACCGAGCCGAGTTGGGTGAACTGGGTGCCGATCACGGCCACCAGACCGAAGAATACGAACACCGCGACCTCGCCGAGTCCGCGGTAGCCGTACGGCGAGGACCCGCCGGTGTAGAACCACGCCGCGAGGATGCACGCCAGGCCCACGAGGATCAGCCACGGCGCCGAGGTCGCGCTCAGCACGATCCCGGCGAGCCCGCCCAGTCCGAGAAACCCGAACGCGGCCAGCTTGACCGCGGCCGGGCGTGCCAGCCCCGAGCCCACCAGGCGCAGGGGGCCCACGCGGGCGTCGTCCGTGCCGCGGATCCCATCGGAGTAGTCGTTGGCGTAGTTGACGCCCACGATGAACGACCACGCCACCACCAGCGCCAACAGCGCCTGCCACCAGACAAAGCCCCCGGCCAGCCCCGCGGCGGCCGAACCCACGAGCACCGGCGCGAACGCGTTGGGCCAGGTCCGCGGGCGCGCGCCCTCGAGCCAGTCGGGCAGTCTGGCGTCCGCGGGCTGGGCGGGCGGCTGGGTGGGCGACCCTGCGGGCGGCTCGGTGGGGGGTTCGACGGGCGGTTCGGCGGGCGGCTCAGAGGTGGGGAAGTCGGTCTCGCGGGTCATTCCCCGATTGTCCCATCGACGAACCCGGCCGCGACCGCCCGCCGGTCCACCTTGCCGCCGGGCAGCGTCGGCAGCGCGTCCACGACGGCCACCGCGGCGGGTGCGGAGTGCGCCCCGAGCAGCCCGGTGACGTGCGCGCGCAGCTCGTCGGTGGTCGCCGCGGACCGCAGCGTGGCCGCCGCGACCGGGCGCGTGCCCAGGCGGGGGTCGGGGATCCCGACGACGACGACGTCGACCACCGCACTGTGCATTCGGAGTGCGTCCTCGAGGGTCTGCGGGAGGAGCGTCAGCCCACCCACGCTCAGCGCCTCGTCGAGCCGGCCGAGGATCCGCAGTCGGCCGCCGGAGTCGATGCGACCGGCGTCGTCGGTGCGGAACCATCCCTCCCGGGCGAACGCCACGTGCTCGGGCGCGTTCCGGTACCCCAGTGCCAGTTGCGGGCCGGCCAGCCAGACGCGGCCCTCGTCGTCGTCGATCTCGATCCGTACCCCGTCGAGCGGACGGCCGTCGTAGACGCACCCGCCGGCGGTCTCGCTCATGCCGTAGGTGCGGACCACGCGGATGCCGGCGTCGGCGGCGCGGGCGAGCAGGTCCGGGGCGGAGGCGGCGCCGCCGAGGAGCACGGCGTCGAGGGCGGCGAGCGCGGCCACGGCGTCGGGTGAGCCCTCGTCCAGGACCTTGGCCAGTTGGCCCGGCACCAGGGAGGTGTACGCGCGAGCCGCCCCGCCTGCGCTCGCGCCAGCGCCCGTGCCGACGGCCGCACCGGTTCCCGTGCACTCGGCCACGGCGTCGGGCAGGGCGGCGGGGTCGAATCCGCCGGTCACGTCCACCACCACCGGCTCGTGCCCGGCGCGCAGGCTGCGGAGGATCACCTGGATTCCGGCGATGTGATGGGCCGGCAGGGCGAGGATCCAGCGGCCCGGCCCGCCGAGGACGGCGTCGGTCGCGGTGGCCGAGGCCTCCAGCGCGGCAGCGGAGAGCATCGCGCCCTTGGGGGTTCCGGTGGAACCGGAGGTGCTCACCACCAGCGCGGCGCGCTCGTCGATCGGTTCACCCGGCCGCTGGGTGTCCTCGAGGAGGCGGGTGCGCGCGGGGTCCTCGGCCGGCACGGGCAGCAGCGCCGGCCCGCGGTCGGCGAGCATCTCCTCGAACGCCGGGAAGAGCTCGGCCACCGCCGGGCCACCGGGGACGGGCAGGGTGCGCAGTTCGCGGGATGCGGTCATGGTCTGCGATCGGAGGGTCAGTAGTAGTAGGGGTAGTCGTCCCAGTTGGGCTCGCGCTTCTCCAGGAAGGCGTCGCGCCCCTCCACGGCCTCGTCGGTCATGTAGGCCAGGCGGGTGGCCTCGCCGGCGAACACCTGCTGGCCCATCAGCCCGTCGTCGGTGAGGTTGAAGGCGAACTTGAGCATCCGCTGCGCGGTCGGGGACTTGCCGTTGATCTGCCGCGCCCACTCGATGGCGGTGCTCTCCAGCTCGGCGTGGTCGATCACGCGGTTGACCGCGCCCATCTGGAACATCTCCTCGGCGGTGTACGGCTGGCCCAGGAAGAAGATCTCGCGCGCGAACTTCTGGCCCACCTGCTTGGCCAGGTAGGCGCTGCCGTAACCGCCGTCGAACGAGCCCACGTCGGCGTCGGTCTGCTTGAACCGGGCGTGCTCGCGGGAGGCCAGGGTCAGGTCGCTCACCACGTGCAGGGAGTGCCCGCCGCCGGCTGCCCAGCCGTTGACCAGGCAGATCACGACCTTGGGCATGGTGCGGATGAGCCGCTGGACCTCGAGGATGTGCAGCCGCCCGCCCTCGGCCTTGACGCGCGCCTCGTCGACGCCCGCGCGGCCGGCGGCGGCGACGTCCGAGTCGTGGTCGGTGGCGTACTGGTAGCCCGACCGGCCGCGGATCCGCTGGTCGCCGCCCGAACAGAACGCCCAGCCTCCGTCCTTGGCGCTCGGCCCGTTGCCGGTGAACAGCACGGTGCCCACGTCGGGGGAGCGGCGGGCGTGGTCGAACACGCGGTAGAGCTCGTCCACGGTGTGCGGGCGGAAGGCGTTGCGCACCTCGGGGCGGTCGAAGGCGATCCGGACGATCCCGTTGATCCGGCCCTCGCCCACGTGCCGGTGATACGTGAGGTCGGTGAGGTCGACCCCGTTCCGGAAGCCCTCGACCTCCCGCCACTGCGTGGGGTCGAACGGGTTCCCGGCGGCGGCGTCTTCGGTCTTGTGCTGCTCAGTCATGGGTTCGACGTTAGCGTGGACCCATGACATCCGTACCGGGCCCCGAGTCGATCGACGATCTGCTCGGCCGGGTGCACGTGGTGGCCCTGCCCATGCTGGTGCGGTTCCGCGGCATCACCGAGAGGGAGGTCGCGCTGGTCGACGGCCCGGCGGGTTGGGGCGAGTTCGGCGCCTTCCCGGAGTACCGCGACCCCGAGGCCGCCCACTGGCTTCGCTCGGCGATGGAGATGGCGTGGCAGGGGCCGCCGCCGGCGCTCCGGTCGCGGGTCGCGGTCAACGCGACGGTCCCCGCGGTCGCCGCGGGCGAGGTGGCGGGCATCCTCGAGCGGTTCCCCGGCTGCACCACGGTCAAGGTCAAGGTGGCGGAGAAGGGGCAGCAGCTGGTCGACGACGTCGCCCGCATCGCCGCCGTCCTGCAGGCCCGCCCCGGCGCCCGCATCCGGGTGGACGCCAACGGCGCGTGGTCGGTCGCCGAGGCCGCGCACGCCGTGCGGGTCCTGGACCAGGCCGTCCGCGCGGTCGACGCCACCCGCGCTCCGGGCACCGGCCCGGTCGCCCTCGACGGCCCCGGCCTGGAATACGTCGAGCAGCCCTGCGCCACGGTCGAGGAGCTGGTGGAGCTGCGTGCGCGGCTGGCAGCCGACGGCGTGCACGTGGACGTGGCCGCCGACGAGTCCATCCGCCGCGCCTCCGACCCCCTGCGCGTGATCCGGGCGGGCGGCGCTGACCGGGCCGTGGTCAAGGTCGCGCCGCTGGGCGGGCCCAGCCGGCTGCTGGCCGTGGCCGCCGAAATCGGGGTGCCGGTCACCGTCTCAAGCGCTCTCGACTCGGCGGTGGGCGTGTCCGCGGGGGTCGCGGCAGCGGCCGCGTTACCGGGGGGCGGCGGCGCCGGGGTCGGCGGTGGGAACGCGACGCGCGGGGCCGGCGGCCGAGGGTCCGACGGCCGAGGGCCCGGCGGCCGAGGGTCCGACGACGACGAGGTCCCCGCAGCCGGACTGGGCACCGGCGGGTTCTTCCTCGAGGACGTGGTCGAGCCGGGTGCGTTCTCGCTGGTGGACGGGCATCTCGCGGTGGTGGCGGTGGCCCCGGACCCGGCGCGGCTGGCGGGCCTGCGGGTGTGCGACGAGCGCCGCGACTGGTGGCTGGAGCGGATTCGCCGCTGCCACGCCCTCCTGTGATCCCTGTTTGCCCAGCTCGCCCCGCCCAGCGACGGCATCCGCCCGCGTCGGCATCCGCCCGCGTCGTCTCAGCTCCGGGGCTCTACGCGCAGGACCTGTGTCCGCGAGATCACCTCGTCGCGCTGATGCTCGTCGGCCAGGCGAGACCGGTCCGGATCGGCCATGTAGTCGGCCAGCGCGTCGTCGTCCGGCAGTTCGATCAGTTGCACCTCGAGCGGATCCCCCTCGCCCCGCCCCACGGTGGCGTGCCGAGACACCACGCGACCGTTGTGTCGGGGGAGTAGCTCGAGAACTGCGTCTTCGAAGGCGGCCAGTTCCGGTCCCTTCCCCGGGGACTCCCAGAGCAGGATGCACAGAGTGATCGGCATGCGTTTCATTCTGCAGTTTCCGAGGCGGGCCATGTGACTTGACGGGGATCAGCAGCCTGCTCGACCGGGACTCAACTCTTCAGCTCCAGCCGGGTTCGCACGGCCGGACACTGCCGCCCGTCAACATGGCGTCTCGCGTGTGCTTATGCGCAGGCGAGACGCCATGTTCAGGGGCGGCTGCGGTCGATGCGTACAGGCGCGCGAGCGAGACGCCAGGCGCGGGAGCGGCTGCCTCTTGGTATGCGGGCGTGCCAGGCGCGGGGGCAGGCCGAACCGGAAGTCAGGACCTCACGCGGCGCGACCCGGCCCGCGACCGAAGGACTCCTGGATCCGCATCGCCTCACGGACGATCATCACGATCCTGTTCCTCCGATAGTCCTCCCACTGCCACCGGCGGAAGATGTTGCCCAGGGATTCGATATCGTTCTGGCGCTTCTTCTCCTTGCGTAGCTTCGTGCGGACTTCCACCTCGCCGTCGTCGATCCCGTATTTTCCTGAGCCGTCTGCTTCCCCGACGAGATCCCAGTCCTCCCAATACATGTCCACGAAGGTCGACGACCCGTCCGGCAGGATGAACTCCCGCTGGAGCTGCGGCATCGGCAGGCCGGCGCGACTGATCGCGACCCTGCTGACCGACTCGAGGACTGACTGTGCGCCCTCATCGGCGAACGCCACCACGGCCCGGGCCCTGGATATCCCGACCCTGCCGGCGGCGGCCTCCAGTTCGACCGCCAGATCGGCCGCACTGCACAGCTCGCGGCGCAGTGCCTCGTCTGCTGCACAGACAGCGCCGGTGAACGGACTATTCCGCGCGACATCGACGATCGTCCGCGCGGGAGTCGTGACCGGGATGCCGTCCACCTCGATCACGGCGTCACCGAGATCGACGTTGTGACAGATCGCGTTCTCGCCGCGCCTGCTCCCGCTGCCCGGCCGATGCCTGGTGGTGGAGACGTGCCGGGTGTCCAGATCGTGTGCTGGGAGGCCGTGCAATACGAGCGCCGACGTATGCCACATCGCGGTGCCGGGACTGATGTGTCTCGCCGCGGCCCGGGATCGCATCTCGAGGATCGCCTCCGCCTCGTCGGGGCCGGTGGGAAGGTCGGAAGTGAGCGCATAGACGCCGTGTCGGACGCGGTAGAGATGCCCCGTGCGTTCCGCGTGCTCGCGCGCTCGGCGGCTGTAGCCACGGGCGAGGAGTTCGGGCGCGGTGATGATGAGTGGGCGGGGCCGATCAGTGCTCATGGCCAAGCAGTTTCGCCTGTGCGAACCCGACGAACCCCGGATCAGAGGCCGATCCCCGCACGACCTGTGGAGAGACCGGAGGCTGTGGTTTCCCGGGGTCGAGCACACGTTTGAGAATTGGAAATGCGGGTGAAGCCTTGTGACGCGGCTGGAACACAGCCGCACACCGTCAGCAGATTTCGCCAGCGCCAGCGCCATTGCTATCGCGTTTGCCAGCCGCACGCCGACATGGCGCCTCGCGCGTACGGATGCGCGGGCGGGACGCCATGTCCAGGAGCGGCAGCGGCCGGTGCACAAGCGCGCGAGCGAGACGCGATGTCCGGGAGCGGCCGGGAGCGGCTCTCGAATGCGGAGGCGGAACCACCTCGTCGTCGTCGCCGATAAGAACGCCCCGCCCGCCCCACGGCGACCTATTTCCTGGGCCGCGGCAGCTCCCGGGTGCGGGGGGCGAGGCCCCACTGGTGGCGGCCCAGGCGCGAGGGCGGCCGCAGCGCACTGAAATCGGGCAGGCCGTCGGCGGCCAGCACGTCGTCGGAGATCGCCACGCTCACCACGCGGCCGAGCATCATGACGCTGGTGCCGAGGTCGATCACGTCGTGGCGCACGCACTCGAACGCGATCGGCGCCTCCGCCACCCGCGGCACCGACACCGCGTCCGAGGCTTCGGCGGTCAGGCCGGTGGCGGCGAACTCGTCGACCTCCGGGGCGAACGGTGCGGAGGTGGCGTTCATGACCTCCATCAGCGATTCGCTGCCGATGTTCACCACGAACTCGCCGGTCTCCACCACGTTCCGGTAGGTGTCCTTGCGGCCGATCGAGGTCACGGACAGGATCGCCGGATCGGCGCAGGCGACGGTGAAGAACGAGTACGGCGCGAGGTTGGGGACCCCGTCGGCGGACACGCTCGAGACCCAGGCGATGGGCCGAGGGGCGATTGACGCCGTGAGCAGGGCGTACAGGCCCTTGGCGGGGGGATCCTCCGGCGTGTGGACGGTGCGCATGTGCCCATTCTGCCGTCGCCCTCCGGGATCGCGTGTGACGGGCGTCATACCTGCTCTAGCCTGAGGAGACGCTGACGCGGACGCGGACGCGAAGTGATGCGGTAGGCGGACAACGGGGGTCGGGGACGATGGCGGAGACGGACAGGATGAGGATCTCGCTGCGGGATCAGCTGTGGTTGCACATGGACCACCCCGACAACCTGATGTACATCAACTCCCTGCTGTGGTTCGCGGAGGTCCCCGACTGGGACAAGGTCACCGAGGCGATCGCCACCCGGATGGTCGGCCCCCACCCGGTGTTCCGGCGCGTGCCGGTCCGTGAGGGCCCCCGCTGGTACTGGGAGGACGACCCGGACTACGACATCTCCAGGCACCTGGTCCGCCGGCGCCTCCCCTCCCCGGGCGGGCGGGCCGAAGCCGAGGAGCACGTCGCCGAGCAGATGGGCGTCGCGCTCCCGGACGATCGCCCGATCTGGCGCGCCGAGTTCATCGAGGGGTACTGCGGGCAGGGCGCCGAGCCCGAAGGGGCACTGCTCCTCTTCCGCGTCCAGCACGGCATGGTCGACGGCATCCGGCTGACGCAGCTCATCCTGAGCCTGTGCGACCGCGACGACGACGCGCCGCTGCCCAGCGTGGGTCGCGACCTCTCGTCGGGCGGGGGCGGGATCCTGGGCGCGGTGGGCGCCGTGGGCAGTGTCGGTGCCGGGGTGATCAAGGACTCGGTGGGCATCGCGCGCGGCCTCACCGGCGCCACCATAAGATTCCCCGTGACGCTCACCCGGCTGGCCAGGGACGTCACCGCACCGGGCGGGAGCCTGACCCGGGTCCCCACCCGGGTGGTGGAGTCCCTGTCCAGCAATTTCGACCCCACCAACAGGTTGACCAACACGTACCGCTCGGTGTTCCGGATGCTGTTCGAGCCCAGGTCTCCCGAGCTGTCGTGGAGCGGCCGGGCCAATTCCCGGAAGGAGGTCTCCTGGATCTCCGGGCTGGACCTCGCCGCGGTCAAACGCGTGGCCGAGGTGCACGACACCACGGTCACCACCGTGATGATCGCCGCCGTCTCCAAGGCACTCACCGAGTACCTCGACGCCCACGGCGACCGCCCCGTCTCCGACATCAACCTCATGGTGCCGATGTCCGTCGCGCCGGCGGAGGAAGAACTCCCCGAAGAACTGGGCAACCACATCACGATCATCCTCATGCGCCTGCCGCTGGGGATCGACGACCCGAGCGAGCTCATCGACGCGATCACCGTCTCCATGAACCGGGTGCGCTTCTCCTTCGAGCCACACATCAACTTCGCTACCATGCTGGGCGTGGCCGTCACGCCCAGCCCGGTCGCCAACGCGGTGATCGACCTGTTCGCCAACAAGACCGTCGGCCAGCTCACCTCGGTACCCGGGCCGGTCTCGACCGTGCGGCTGGCCGGCACGCCGGTCGAGGGGATGCTCGGCTGGGTGCCGATGAGCGGCGACCAGGCGCTGGGCATCTGCATCTTCAGCTACAACGGCAAGGTCTCCGTGGGCATCGCCACCGACGCGGAGCTCGTGCCGGACCCCGGTCAGGTCGCCGGGATGATCGAGGGCCAGTTCGCGACGTTCGAGGGGTGGGACGACGAGGGCTGATCCCGCCGCAGCACCGCCTGACCAACCGCCGCGCGCCTCGCCACCCCGGCCCGCCACGTCTCTGCCGCCGTCACCACGCGGGCGCCGGCACCTCCGGGTGCGCGGCAAACCACGCGCCGATGTAGGACAAGTCGATGCCCTGGTCCTCGGCCTGGAGCTCGTACATCGTGCGCCCGTCGATCGCCTCGCGCAGGATGTCGGCGTGCCCGGAGTGGCGGGCGATCTCGTTCAGGGCGTGGAGCGCGGCCCAGCGGCCGTTGAACGGGGCCTGGCCCGGCGGGTACCAGGGCATCTCGGCGGGGACGGGGACCGTGGCGTCGAGGTCCGCGGCCCGCAGGTGCGCGAGCCCGGCAGCGCAGCGGCGGTCGTACTCGGCCAGGATCTCCTCAGAGGTGGCGTCGGGGTCGACCAGGTTGACGGTCTCGGCCCACGCGTAGGCCTCGGGCAGCGAACGCCCGGTGTCCGGCGGTTCGGGGGCGGCGGCGGCCCGGCCCAGCCAGCTCTCGGCGACCTCGCCGATGTGCAGGATCAGCCACCCCAGCGTCAGCTCGCTGGAGGGAACGGGGTGCGAGCGCAGCTGGTCGGCGGTCAGGCCGTGGGCGATCGAGCGGGCATTGACCAGCTCGGCATCGATCCACTCCAGCAGATTGGCCTTCTCGGTGGACGTGGTGGCGGGAAAGAACGGCATGACGACTCCTAGGCGGTAGCAGGGGTGTGAGCATGGGTGTGCGCGTACACGTCACGGAGCAGGCACATCTCCGCGCCGTGGTGGATGACCTCGCGGTTGATGTGCAGGATGAGTGCGGCCATCGAGTGCTCGGCCCACGGTCCCTCGGCCCCGCCCGATTAGGCTGGAGCCGATGAATCCCAGCCGGAGCACCCCGAGCAGCAGTAACCCCAGCACCGCGCAGGCCCGCGTCCTGGTGGACGAGCTGATCCGCCACGGGATCACCGACGCCGTGCTCTGCCCGGGTTCCCGCAGCGCCCCGCTCGCACTGGCCCTGGCGGCCGCCGAGCGGACCGGGCAAATGCGTCTGCACGTGCGGATCGACGAGCGGGGGGCGGGCTTCACGGCCCTGGGGCTCGCGCTGGGTTCCAATCGGCCGGTCCCCGTCGTCGTCACCTCGGGCACCGCCGTGGCCAACCTGCATCCCGCGATGGTCGAGGCAGCGCACTCCGGGGTTCCGATCCTGGCGCTGACCGCCAACCGGCCACCCGAGCTGCGCGGTACGGGCGCCAACCAGACCATCGACCAGGTGGGGTTGTTCGGCCCGCACGCCCGCGCGGTGATCGAACTGGGCGCGGCCGGCGACCCCGAGGCCGAGCACCGGCACTGGCGCTCGGCGATCGGCCGCGCCATCCTCACCGCCACCGCCTCGGCCCACCCCGGTCCGGTGCAGGTGGACATCGCGTTCCGCGAGCCGTTGGTGCCGGCCGAGGGCGACGAGGAGTTTGTCGTGGGGGCCGAACAGGCGGGCGACGACGACGAGACCGACAACGGCGACCTCTCCCGCGGACTCCCGGCGGGCCGTTCGGGCGGTCGACCGTGGGTCCACCGCGCGGGCGCGGGCGTCGACTCCGAGCCCGCCCACTCCGCCGTGGCGGTGAACCTCACCCGCCCCACCCTGGTCGTCTCGGGCGTCGGCGCCAGGCCCGTGGCCGGACTCGTGGGGGTGCCGACCGTCGCCGAACCCGGAGCCCCGGTCCCGCTGCACCCGGTGCACCCGCTGGCGGTGCCGGCGCTGCGACCGGAGCAGGTGATCGTCACCGGACGGCCGACGCTGCACCGGGCGGTCACCCGGCTGTTGGCGGACCCGGACATCGACCTGGTGATCCTGGACGCCGGCCCGCAGGCCCCCAACCCCACGGGCAGCGCGGCCGAGCTCGCCGATTCCGTGCTGACCGGGTGGGGCGTCGACGCCGAGTGGACCGAGCGGACGGGCCGCGCCGACGCCCACGCCCGCGCCGCCGTGGACCGGGTGCTGGACCGCCACCTCGAGACCGCCGCGCCGACCGGGCTGCACGTGGCACGGGCCGTGACCCGCGGCATGCGGGGCGGCGACAACCTGGTGGTGGGCGCGTCCAACGCGGTCCGCGACCTGTCCTACGTGGGCCCGCTGAATCCGGACGTGGCCGTGTACGCCAACCGGGGCGCCTCCGGGATCGACGGCACCGTGTCCACCGCGATCGGGGTGGCGATGTCCGCACCGGGACGCACGGTCGCGCTGCTCGGCGACCTGACGTTCCTGCACGACGTGTCGGGGCTCCTGCTCGGTCCCGCGGAGCGGCGGCCCGAGGACCTGACGATCGTGGTGGCCGACGACGACGGCGGCGGGATCTTCTCCCTCCTCGAGCAGGGGGACCCGCGCCTGGCCACCGACTTCGAGCGCGTCTTCGGCACCCCGCACGGCGCCGATCTGGCCGCCCTCTGCGCCGGCTTCGGGGTGCCCTTCACCGACACCGACCCCGTCGGGCTCGAGGAGATCCTCGCCGAGGCCGCGGTCGCCCACCGCGACATCGTGCCCGCCGGACTGCGGGTCGTGCGGGTGGCGACCAGTCGCGACGGCCTGCGTGAGCTCCACGGGCTGATGCGCGCGGAGGCCATGCGCTCGGAGGCGTCGCCCTCGAAGGCCATGCCCTCGGAGGCACCGCCCTCGGAGGCACCGCGCTCGGAGAACCAGCCGCCGGTCGGACACGGAGCCGACGGGTGACCCCGACCCCGGCCCCGGCCCCGACCCAGGCTGAGACCTCGACCCCGACGGTCCGGCAGACCGTCCGCTCGGTCCGGATCCGGAAGGTCGTGCGGGTCACCGCGCTCATCGTGGCGGTGTTCTCGCTGCTGACCGCCGTTCTCCTCCTGTTGGCCTGCCTCGTCAACGACCAGCGCATCGACCGCGACATGGGCAGCGCCACCGCGACCGTCACCGAGGTCACCGACCGACGGGCCGCCGTGGAGTTCGATGCCGGCAGTGGCCGTCACGTCCGGCCCGTGACCGGCGTGTTCTACCCGACCGGGCTGATCGAGGGTCAGCGGGTCCAGGTCGAGTTCCGTCGCGCCAACCCCGATCTCGTCCGGGTCTCGGGGCGCAGCTGGACCGTCGCCGTGCTGCCCGCGCTGAGCGTCCCCGCGGTGCTGGTGCCGCTGGCCGCGCTCGCGTATGCCGCCACGTCACCCAGGGTTCACCGGCCGACGCCACGAGTTCCCCGCACCGACCCGCGCTGATCACCGTCCGGTGGCCCGGGCGGGACACAGTGAGGGACGTGCGCGTAGCCATCGTCACCGAATCGTTCCTGCCCAACGTCAACGGCGTCACCAACTCCGTCCTGCGGGTCCTCGAGTACGCCCGCCGCCACGGGCACGACTGCCTGGTCGTCGCCCCGTCCGGCAATGTCGGCTTCTGGCAGGGCGCTGCCGACGCGGTCCGAGCCCATCCGCTGGTCAGCGCGGTGGCTCCCCTGCTCGGGGCGCCGGGGTCCTCGGCCTCCGAGCCCGACCACCACCTCGGCTACCCCGTCCACCGGGTCACGGCGGTCAGGGTGCCGGTGGTGTCCACCCTGCCCCTGGGCGCGCCCAGTCCGAGCGTCTATCAGGCCCTGCGGGAGTTCGGGCCCGACGTGGTCCACCTGGCCTCGCCGTTCGTGCTGGGCGCGGCCGGGGCAGCCGCCGCCCGGGCGCTCGACGTCCCCTCGGTGGCCGTCTACCAGACCGACGTGGCGGGGTTCGCCACCTCCTACGGCGTCGGCGTGCTGGCCGACGCGGCCTGGGCCTGGACGCGGGCGATCCACACCACCTGCGACCGCACCCTGGCCCCGTCCTCTGCCGCGATGGCGGATCTGGTCGGTCACGGGATCCCGCGGCTGTACCGGTGGGGCCGGGGCGTCGACTCCGTGCGGTTCGCCCCGTCCCGGCGCAGCGAGGCACTGCACACGCTGTGGTCCCCGGAGGGGCGGCCCATCGTCGGCTTCGTCGGTCGTCTGGCCCCGGAGAAGCACGTCGAGCGACTCCAGGCGCTGGCCGACCGGTCGGGCCCGGACGGAGACCTCCGCCTGGTCGTCGTCGGCGACGGCCCCGACCGCCCCGCGCTACAGGCGGCCATGCCGCACGCGATCTTCACCGGAGAGCTCCACGGGGACCAGCTCGGGCAGGCCTACGCCACCCTCGACGTCTTCTGTCACGCCGGCGAGTTCGAGACGTTCTGCCAGTCCATCCAGGAGGCCCAGGCTTCGGGTGTGCCCGTGGTGGGTCCCGACCAGGGCGGGCCGCGCGACCTGGTCCAGGAGGGGGTCAACGGCTATCTGCTCGACCCGCGCCGGTACGCCGCGGAGATCTCGGAGACCGTCGATCGCGTACTGGCCGACCACGCGCAATTGGCCGCCGCTGCCCGCGCCACCGTCGTCGGGCGCACCTGGGACGCCGTCTGCCGACAGCTGTTCGACCATTACCACGCCGCCGGCGCCCGCACGGCGTCCAACCGCAGTGCACCCGGGCGGGCCCCGCGCGTGGTGGCCTGAGCTACCCGGTGGGTCTCAGGCGGCCGGCCCAAAGTCGGCCTGGTGGCCTGAGCCGACCGATCCTGAGCCGCTCGGTCCTCGGCCAGCGGGGTAGCGTCGACAGCGTGTCCCGCGCCAATCTCGACAAGCAGCCCCGCGACGTCGCATCGATGTTCGACGGCGTCGCCAAACGCTACGACCTGACCAACACCATCCTCTCCGGGGGAATGGATCACGTGTGGCGCCGCCGGGCGCGGTCGCTGCTCGCGCCGCGGCCAGGGGAGCGGATCCTCGACCTGGCCGCCGGTACCGCGGTGTCGACCGTCGAGTTGGGCAAGTCCGGTGCGTGGTGCGTGGCGGCGGACTTCTCGCTCGGAATGCTCCGCGCGGGCGCCGGCCGCGACGTGCCCAAGGTCGCCGGCGACGCCATGAGGCTGCCGTTCGCCGACGAGTCCTTCGACGCCGCCACCATCAGCTTCGGCCTGCGCAACGTGCAGGACACGGGGGCGGGGCTGCGCGAGATGGCACGGGTGGTCAAGCCCGGTGGACGGCTGGCGGTGGTGGAGTTCTCCACTCCAGTCTTCCCGCCGTTCCGCGCGGTGTACATGAACTACCTGATGCGGGCGCTGCCCAAGATCGCCACGAGCGTGTCCTCGAACCCCGACGCGTACGTCTACCTGGCCGAGTCCATCCGCGACTGGCCGGACCAGCAGGCGCTCCGCTCGCTGGTGGAGGCCAGCGGCTGGGAGCGCTGCAGCGTCACCAACCTCACCGGCGGGATCGCCGCCATCCACCTGGCCCGCCGCCCCGCCTGAGCCGGACCCGGGAGGTCAGTCCGCGAAGAGCGGGTGGCGATCGAGCCTGCGCGCCACCGAGCCCGCCGCACGCCAGGCCCGGGCCACCACGTCGCGGTCCGAGTCCGACACGGTATTGGACATGCAGCGCACCGCCGCGGTCATGAGCGTCTGCGAGCGCATCCCCACCGGCCCGGCCAGCGGCAGGAACTGGGGGAACGTGAGCAATCGGGCGGCGTCCCGGGCGATCGCGAACGACTCGCCGTAGGTCTCCCGCAGGAGCGCCGGCCACGCCCGGGTGAGGTCGCCGTGCGCCCCGCCGGAGCCGGAACCGCCGGAACCGCCGGAACCGCCGGAGCCGCTGGAACCGCCGGCCACGCCGGAGTCGCCCGCGCAGATGAGCTCCGCCAGCAGCCGCCCGCCTTCGAGGGCGTAGTCGATCCCCTCGCCGTTGAGCGGGTTGACGCATGCCGCGGCGTCGCCGACCGACGCCCAGTTGCGCCCGGCCACCCCGGACACCGCCCCGCCCATGGGCAGCAGTGCCGACGTCACCGCGCGCGGCTCACCCTCCAGCTCCCACCCCGCGCGGATGCTACGGGCGTAGTGCCGGAGGAGGTCCTTGACCGCCACGTTCGCCGGCCGGGCCGAGGTGGCCAGGGCGCCGACGCCGAGGTTGACCTCGCCGTCGCCCAGCGGGAACACCCAGCCGTAGCCGGGCTGGATCTCGCCGGCCTCGTCGCGGAGCTCGAGATCGGACCCGATCCACGGATGGTCGTGCCGGCCGGAGCGGACGTAGGACCGCGCCGCCACGGCGTACACGGTGTCGCGATGCCACGTCCGGCCGAGCAGCCGACCCACCGGTGAGCGGACGCCGTCGGCCAGCACGAGGGTCCGGCACGCGATGCGATCGTCTCCGGCCCGGACGGCCGTCACCTCGCCGTCGTCGCCCCTCTCCACGCCGGTCACGCGGACACCGTCCAGGACGGTCGCCCCGGCCTCGACGGCGGCGAGTCGCAACCGGTCGTCGAACACCGTGCGCCGCACCGCCGAGCCGACCCCGCCGTGCTCGCCGGCCGGCCACGGCACCCGCCGCTCGTGACCGAAGCCCCGCAGTTCCAGCCCCCCGATGGTGATCCGGTCGCGCGCCCAGTTGCCCAGCCCGAGGCGGTCCACCTCGAGCATCGCCCGCGGGGTGAGGCCGTCGCCGCAGGTCTTGTCCCGGGGGAAGGTGGCGGCGTCCAGCACCGTGACCTCGCGTCCGGCCCGCGCCAGCCACGTGGCGGTGGCCGCGCCGGCCGGGCCGCACCCCACCACGAGGACGTCGGTCGAGGCGGGTGGACGCATCGGTGACTCCATGCGCTCCATGGTGGCAGGTCGGCGGCGAGCAGGTCCCCGGGGCTCGGCCGGGGTGGGGTGCCACAGCGTGGGGACGGGGACCGTAGTCTGTCGAGCAGGTCCGGTCGATGCCGGTCCGCACCAGGCGACGAGGACGATGAGGATGTCGAGCGATTCAGTGACGACCGGCACCGCTGAGACGGCGCCCGGGCACGTGGTGGCGGGCGTGGATGTCGGCGACGCCGACCTCGCGGCTCTCCTGAGCGCGCAACTCGGACAAGTCGAGGATCTCCTCGTGGGCCGGCTCCAGACCGGGGAGGATTTCCTCTCCGAGGTGGCTCTGCACCTCGTCTCCGCCGGCGGTAAGCGTTTCCGTCCCGTGGTCACCCTGCTCACCGGGCAGCTGGGCTCCGAGCCCGACCACGAGCGGCTCGTCAAGGCCGCCGTCGGGTGCGAGATGATCCACTTGGCGACCCTGTACCACGACGATGTGATGGATGAGGCCGCCATGCGTCGCGGCGTCGAGTCCGCCAACAGCCGCTGGGACAACTCCACTGCGATCCTCGCCGGCGACTTCCTCTTCGCCCACTCCTCGATGCTGCTCGCGGACCTGGGTCCGGCGGCCGTTCAGCTCATCGCCCAGACCTTCGCCGAGCTGGTCACCGGCCAGATGCGCGAGACGGTCGGGAAGAGCGACGACGACGACGAGGCCAGCCATTACCTCCGCGTGATCTGGGAGAAGACCGGTTCGTTGATCGCCGCGGCCGCGCAGTTCGGTGGCGAGTACTCGGGCGCCTCCCCGCGGCAGATCGAGCACCTGCGTCGGTTGGGGGACGCGGTGGGGATCGCGTTCCAGATCGCCGACGACATCATCGACATCGCCTCCCCGTCCTCGGACTCGGGCAAGACCCCCGGCACGGATCTGCGCGAGGGCGTGCACACGCTGCCCATGATCTACGCCCTCGAGGCCGGCTCCACCGATGGCGACCGCCTGCGCGAACTGCTGGCGCACCCGCTGACCGACGACGCCGAGGTCTACGAGGCCCTGGACCTGCTCCGCGCCTCCGACGGGATGCGGCGCGCGCGGGCGACGCTCGAGAAGTACGTGGACGACGCCATGACCGAACTCGACGCTCTGCCCGCTGGCCCCGCCAACGAGGCGCTGCGCCGGCTGGTGCGCTTCACGGTGGACCGCGTCAGCTGACCCGCCCGCCTCGAACCCCGGTCCGGCCAGGACTCTGGCGATTTTTGTCGCAGCTGCTGCGAAGAACTCGACGATATTTCGCAGCAGCTACGACAAAGTTTTCGGGAGTAAGCCGCGGACCTGGCCTCCGCTCCCGCGGCCGTTTTCGTCCGCCTGGCATCCGCTCTCGCGCCTGGCGTCTCGCTCTCGCGCTTGCACACCTTGCCGATAGCCGCGCGTGGACATGGCGTCTGGCCTGCGCTTCGGTACGCGCGAGACGCCATCTCGGGGGGCGGCTGTGTCTGCGAGAGACCAAAGCCGGTGGAGCGCCGGGTCAGCCGCGCGGGTAGAGGGCGATCTGCGCGGCCTTGACCACCAGCGTCACGGCCACACCCGGCGCGAGGGCCAACTCGGCGGCCGAGCGGCTGGTGACCTCGGCGTCGACGCGCTGCCCGTCCCGCAGCTCGGCGGTCACCCGCGTGAGCGCCCCCGCCGGAGCGAGCCCCACGACCCGCGCCGGCCAGGCGTTGCGGGGGCTGGTCAGACTCGCCGGCCTCCCCGCGCCCGCCGGCTCCACCGCACTCGCCGGCTCCACCGCGCCCGCCGGCCCCGCCACCGCATGGATCGCCACCGCCCGCGGATCGAGGGTCGCGATCGCCCGCGCCCCCGGCCGCCAGCCCGGCACTGCATCCGGGACCGCATCCGGGCGATACCCGGTGACCGCGTCGCCGGCGGGGGTGCGCAGCTCGTCGTCGTCGACCACCGTGCCCTCCACCAACGACACCCCGGCGAGGCGGGCGGCGAAGTCCGATCCGGGGCGGGCCAGGACGCCCTCGACCGTGCCCGACTGGACGGCGCGGCCCCCGGTGACCACGACGACGTCGTCCGCCAGCGCCCACAGGTCCAGCGGATCGTGGGTCACCAGAACAACGGTGCGGCCGGCGAGCCGATCGGCCAGGAGACGCCGGATCCCGGGCGCGACCTCCACGTCCAGGGCGGCCAGCGGTTCGTCGAGCAAGACCATCTCCGGGTCCACGGCCAGGGCGCGGGCCAGCGCCACCCGCTGGGCCTGGCCCCCGGACAGCTCGTGGGGTCTGCGGTCGGCGAGCCCGCCGCAGCCCACGGCCTTGAGTTCGGCGCGGGCGCGGTCGAGGGCGGCCCGCCTGCGCACCCCGCGGGCCCGGGGGCCGTACGCCACGTTGTCCAGCGCGGACAGGTGGGGGAAGAGCCCGGGCCGCTGCTCCAGCGACACCACGCGGCGGCGGTGGGCGGGCACGTGGGTGCGCGGCGAGCTGACCGTCTCGCCGTGGAGGTGGACCTCCCCGGAGTCGGGGCGCAGGTGCCCGGCGAGCAACGCCAGCACCGTGGACTTGCCCGCGCCGTTGGGGCCGACGATCGCCAGTCGGCGGCCGGTGGGCACCGGGAGGTGGAGCTCGACGTCGCGGTCGACGACGCGACAGTCGAGGGTGGCCGCCAGCGTGGCCGGGGGCTCAGCCACGACCCACCACTACTCTCCGGGCGACCCAGGCCGAGGCGGCCATGAGCAGCGCGGCCACTCCGATGAGCAGCAGGGCCAGCGCGAGGGCGGTCTCGGTGTCGGTCTCCCGGCTCAGGTAGATCTCCAGCGGCAGGGTGCGCGTGGTGCCCTGCAGCGAGCCGGCGAAGGTCAGCGTGGCGCCGAACTCGCCCAGCGCGCGGGCGAAGGACATGGTGGCCCCGGCGACGAGGGCGGGCAGGACCAGCGGCAGCGTCACGGTGGCGAGCACGCGGGTGGGGGAGGCGCCCAGGGAGGCGGCGGTGCGCTCGAGCCGCGCGTCCACCGAGCGCAACGCGCCCTCGAGCGCGACGACCAGGAACGGCATGGCCACGAAGGTCTGGGCGATCACCACAGCGGCGGTGGTGAAGCCGACCTCGATCCCGAGCACCGACAGCTGCCGGCCCAGCACCCCGGTGCGCCCGAGCGTGATGAGCAGGGCCAACCCCGCCACCACCGGCGGCAGCACCATGGGCAGCGCCGTCACGGTGCGCGCGAGAGCGGCCAGTGGCCCGTGACTCCGGGACAGCAGCAACGCGAGCGGGGTGCCCAGCAGCACGCACAGCAGGGTGGAGACCGCGCACGTCCGCAGGCTCAGCAGCCCGGCCTCCCGCGCGGCCTCGGAGGCGAGCAACCCCGGTACGTCAGCCCACGGGATGCGGACCGCCATGCCGAGCAGCGGGACGGCGGCCAGGGCCACCGCCATCGTCGCGGCGACGAGCAGCCACCGGGGCAGCGGGGGCCGGGTGACGGTCGGCCTGGTCACGGCGTTCCTGACAACGGCGGGTCCGACAATCGCGAGCCTGGCGACGGTGGGTCCGAGAATCGCGAGCCTTGCAACGGTGGGTCTGGCAACCGTGGGCCGAACCCGTGGCGCGCCAGGACGGCCCGGCCCTCCGCGCCGGTGACGGCGTCGACGAACCGCTGGGCCAGCGCGGGATCGTCGGCCCCGGCCAGGACGGCGACGGGATAGCGGTTGGGATCGGCCGGCGCCCCGGCAATCCTGACCTGCTCGACCCGGTCCCCGGCCGCGATCGCGTCGGTGACGTAGACGATCCCCGCGTCCGCCTCGCCGGAGGCGACCTTGCCGCGCACGTCGGTGACGCCTGATTCCTCGCTCACCGGGCGCAGCTCGACCCCGGCCGCCCGGGCCAGTGTGCGGGCGGCGGTGCCACAGGGGACCGGTTCCGCGCACATGACCAGGCGGGTGCCGGCGAGGGAGCGGTCGAGTCCGGTGATCCCGGCGGGATTCCCGGGCGGGGTAATCAGGGTCAGCGCGTTGGTCGCGAACACGGCGGGCTCGCCGGCGACCAGACCTTCGGTCACGGCCCGGTCCATGGTGGTGGTGTCAGCCGAGGCCAACACGTCCGCGGGGGCGCCGCCGGCGATCTGGTCGACCAGGCCGGAGGAGCCGTCGAAGGACAGTCGGACGTCCACCCCGGGATCGTCCTGCTCGACGTCCTCGGCGATCTCGGTGAACGCGCTCGCGAGTGAGGCGGCGGCGAAGACGGTCAGGGTCTGCGCGACCTCGTCGTCGTCGCCCCCGACCGAACATCCCGCGAGGAGGGACAGTCCCACGGCCGCTGCCACCACTCGGACGCCAGCCACCGTCGGCGGTCTACCGGTAGTTGGTGAACTGCAGCGCGACCTCGAGATCGGCTTTCTTGAGCAGCGCCATGCACTCCTGCAGGTCGTCGCGCTTCTTGGACGACACCCGGATCTCCTCGCCCTGGATCTGCGCCTTGACGCCCTTGGGGCCCTCGTCGCGCAGGAGCTTGGTGATCTTCTTGGCGTTCTCCTTGTCGATGCCCTGCTTGAGGGAGCCGACCAGGCGGAACGTCTTGCCGGAGGGGATGGGGTCGCCCACCTCCAGGGCCTTCATGCTCAGCCCGCGGCGGACGAGCTTCTCCACAAAGACGTCCTTGGCCGCCAGCACGCGTTCCTCCGAGTTGGCGATCATCTCCACCGCGTCCTCGCCCTTCCAGTCGATGCTCGCGTCGGTGCCGCGGAAGTCGTACCGGGTGCCCAGCTCCTTGGCGGCCTGGTTGAGGGCGTTGTCCACCTCCTGGCGGTCGAACTCCGAGACGATGTCGAATGAGGATTCCGAGGCCATGGACGCGCTCCTGACGTGGGTGAGGGTCGATCCCGGCCAGGCTACCCGGCAGGGCCGCCCGCCCCGGCCACCCTGTCCGCACCCCTGATCGGCTCGCCCCCGATTTGGCACCGGGGGTCACGATCGTTGTATCGTGTCGTAGCGCCTTCAAGGTGCACGCCAGATTGCCCGAGCGGCCAAAGGGAGCGGATTGTAAATCCGTCGGCTTAGTCCTACGTTGGTTCGAATCCATCATCTGGCACGCGAGACCCCCGCCACAAGCGGGGGTCTTCGTGCATTTCGGGGCCGCGCTAGGGTTGTCGTGTGCAATCGTTGTCACTCGCGGTCACGTGCACTGAGCCCCGAGACGCCGCATCTCGTCAACGAGATTCGAGGTGAGACGTATCCATGCCAGCCCCGGCTCCGAACAACCAGACATGACACTGGCATCGGTAACCGCCGCCCACCGGATGACCGCCCGCGACGTGCCCGCGGGCCTCGGCCCCGCCGTCGACGACTGGGCGGCTGACCTGGGACGCACCACCCGCTCGGGCAAGGGCATGCGCTCCGCATTGTTCGACGCCGTCTACGCCACCGCCGGGGGCCGGGACGAGGCGGTCCGGGCCGCCGCCTGCCAGGCGCTCGAGTTGCTCCACGAGGCCTTCCTGGTCCACGACGACCTGGCCGACGGGGACGACCACCGCCGGGGCGAGCCGAACCTGCAGGGCCGCACCACGGCCAGGGCCGCCGCTCGGGGGGTGCCGGCGGAGACCGCGGGCCACCTCGGCATGGTCGGGGGACTGCTCGGCGGCGACCTGCTGCTCGTGGCCGCGATGGGCGAGTTCGCGCGCCTGCCCGTCTCACCCCCCGTGCTGCGCCGCGCCCTGGAGGAGGTCGAGCGCGCCGTGGTGGCCTCGGTCGCCGGCGAGTACGCCGACGTCCACGGGGCCACCGACGACGAGCCCCCGACCCGGGAGCACGCGCTGGCGATCGGCGCCGCCAAGACCGCGGCCTACTCGGTGATCCTGCCGCTGGTGCTGGGCGTGGTGTTGGCCGGGGCGCCCGAGGAGTTGATCCCCCCGTTGCGCGAGACCGGCCGCCACCTGGGCACCGCGTACCAGGTGATAGACGACGTCCTGGGCGTGTTCGGCGACCCGGCCGTCACCGGCAAGTCCAACGAGGGCGACCTGCTGCGCCGGGCCCCCACCGTCCTGCTCGCCTTTGCCGCCACGACCGACGCGTGGCCGCGGATCGACGCCGCACTCGGCAGGACTGACTCCACGAGGGCCGGTTCCGCGAGGGCTGACGCGAGGGCTGACTCGAGGGCTGATTCCAGGGCTGACTCCGACCACGCCCTGCCCGACCCGTCCACGGCGCGGGCGCTGTTGCGCGAGTGCGGCGCCCGCGACCACGCGCTGGGCATCGCCGCGGACCTGGTGACCGCCGCCCGCGCCGCGCTGGACTCCCCGGCCGTCCCGCACGAGCTCCGAGCCGCCCTCGGACCCCACCTGGCCACCGCCCTCGAGAGGACCCGATGACCCCGCAGAGCCCGCACGCCGAGTTCACGGAGGCCGCACGCAAGTGCAGTGAGGTGATCCTGCGCCGGTACTCCACGTCGTTCGCCCTGGCCTGCCGACTGCTGGCGCCGGCCACCCGGCCGCACGTCGCGGCGGTCTACGCCTGGGCCCGGGTCGGGGACGAGGTCGTCGACGGCGCCATGGACGACCCCACCGGGGCCCGTGAGCTGATCGCCGACGCGCGGCTGCGCACCCACCGCGCCCTCGAGCGGGGCCTGGACCCGGATCCGGTCACCCACGCCTTCGCCGACACCGCCCGCCGGTTCGGGATCGACGCCCGACTGATCGACCCCTTCTACGACTCGATGGAAGCCGACCTCGATGTCACCGAGCACACCGAGGGGTCGCTGCGGCGCTACATCCACGGCTCGGCCGAGGTGATCGGCGAGATGTGCCTGCGGACCTTCGCGGGCGGGGGACTGGGCGACGACGACGAGATGGCCGCGGGCGCGCGCGCACTCGGTTCGGCGTTCCAGAAGGTCAACTTCCTCAGGGACGTCCGGGAGGACTCGCTGGACCTCGGCCGGAACTACCTGCCCGGTCGCGATCCCCGGGCCCTGACCAACCGGGACGTGACCGAGCTCGCGGACGACGTGGACGCGGACCTGCGCGTCGCGCGGGCGACGATCGACCGGATCCCCGGGCGGGATCGGCTGGCCGTGCTGGCCGCCCACGACCTGTTCGCCGAGCTCAACGACCGGCTCCGGGCCGCCGGCGCCGCCGGCGCCGCCGGGGTGGGCGCGGGCCGCGTCCGGGTGCCGAACCCGGTCAAGCTCGCCGTGATCGGCCGGGCCGCCACGGGGCACGGAAGACCGGGGCGGGGACGACCAGGGGATGGCAGAGCAGCACGTGGACGGGCGGGGTCCCGATGAGTGCCCGCGCCCAGACCTCCCGACTGCCGGGCGCCCGCGCGCGTCGCGGTGCCCCGGACGGGCCCGTGGTGGTGGTGGGCGGCGGCATCGCCGGCCTGGCCACGGCGGCGCTGCTCGCCCACGAGGGCCGCGACGTCACGCTGGTCGAGGCCACGGACTCCGTCGGCGGCCGCGCCGGGAGTTGGTCGGCCGGCGGGTTCCGCTTCGACACCGGACCGTCCTGGTACCTGATGCCCGAGGTCTTCGACCACTTCTTCCGCCTGTGCGGCACCTCGGCCGCCGAGCAGCTCGACCTGGTCCGCCTGGACCCCGGCTACCGCGTCTACTTCGAGGGTCACGCCGAGCCGGTGGACATCCGCTCGGACCGGGAGGCGTCGACGGCGCAGTTCGAGTCGCTCGAGCCCGGGGCCGGCGCCACGCTCGGGAAGTACCTCGACTCGGCCAGGACCACCTACGACCTGGCCCTACGGCGGTTCCTCTACACCAACTTCACCTCCTATCCGGCGCTCGTGCGCCCGGACGTGCTGGCCCGGGCCGGGACGCTGGTCGCACGCCTGGTGCAGCCACTGCAGTCCTTCGTGGCCCGTCGGTTCACCGACCGCCGCATCCAGCAGATCCTCGGCTACCCGGCCGTGTTCCTGGGGTCCTCGCCGTACCTCGCGCCGTCGATCTACCACCTCATGAGCCACCTCGACCTCACCGACGGGGTGCTCTACCCGCGGGGTGGGTTCACCGAGCTCATCGCGGCCGTGCGACGGGTGGCCGAGGCGCAGGGGGTGCGCATCCACACGGGCACCGAAGCGGTTGAACTCACCACCACACCCGCGAGCGGCGGCGGCCGCGGGTCCGCGAAGGCCAGGGCCCAGGTGACCGGGGTGCGGGTGCGCGACCGCGCAGGGCAGGAGCGGACGCTCCCGGCCGGCCTCGTCGTCGGCGCCGCCGACCTGCACCACCTCGAGACCCGGTGGCTGCCCGAGAGCCTGCGCACCTACCCCCAGTCCTACTGGGACAAGCGCACCCCCGGGCCGGGCGCGCTGCTGCTCCTGCTCGGCGTCCGCGGCGAGCTGCCGCAGCTCGCGCACCACACGCTGCTGTTCACGGAGAAGTGGGAGGAGGGTTTCGACGCCATCTTCGGCGAGGAGACCCACATCCCCGACCCCGCCTCCCTCTACGTCTGTCGGCCCAGCGCGACCGACGCCGAGGGTTCCGGGATCGCCCCCGCCGGGCACCAGAACCTCTTTGTGCTGGTCCCCATCCCCGCCGATCCCGGCCTCGGCCGCGGCGGGGTGGACGGCGCCGGCGACCCGACGATCGAGGCCGCGGCCGACCAGGCGATCGCCCAGATCGCCGCCTGGACCGGCATCGGGGACCTGGCGGAGCGGGTGGTCGTCCGCCGCACCATCGCCCCCGCGGACCTTGAGTCCGACCTCGGCGCCTGGCGCGGCACCGCCCTCGGTCCCGCCCACACGCTCACGCAGAGCGCGTTCTTCCGCACCCGCAACGTCTCCAAGCACGTCGACGGGCTCTACTACGCGGGAGCCTCGACGATCCCGGGGATCGGCCTGCCCATGTGTCTCATCAGCGCCGAGTTGATACTCAAACACCTCCGGGGCGACACGAGCACGGCTCCCGTGGCCGAGCCCGGCGGGGGCACGGTGTTCGACCGAGCAGTGTTCGACCGGTGATCGGGCTGGCCTACCTGGCGGTCCAGGTGGTCTCGTTCACCGGCATCCTGGTGATCGACCACCGCTGGAGGTTGGCGGCGTTCCGCGCCCCGGCCGCCGCCGCGCTCGCCGTCACCGCCTCCGTGGCGCTGCTGCTCACCTGGGATGTGCTCGGCGTCCGCAGTGGGGTGTTCTTCCGCGGGCAGACCGACTTCATGACGGGGCTGACCGTGGCGCCGGAGGTCCCGATCGAGGAGGTCGTGTTCCTGGCGTTCCTGTCCCACCTCGCGTTGGTGTGCGCGGCGGGCGTCTCGCTCGCCGCTGAGCACCTCGCGGCGGCACGGACTGCTGCCCGCGCCCGCACGACGGGGGACCGCCGGTGACCAGCCTCTACACGACCCTCAACCTCACCATGTCCATCCCCGTGGTGGCCGTGGCGCTGCTCGCCGCCTGGCGTCTGCGCGGGCCGGAGCGCCGCCGCTGGCTGACCGGGGTCGGCGGCGCACTCGCGGTGGTGCTGGTGCTCACCGCGATCTTCGACAACGTCATGATCTCCGCCGGGCTCGTGGCCTACGACGACGCCCTCACCAGCGGCATCCGCCTGGGCGTGGCGCCCATCGAGGACTTCGCCTACGCCGTCGCCGCCGCCGTGTTCGTGCCGTCGGTGTGGTCGCTGCTCACCGCGGGGCCGCGGGAGGAACCACCCGAGGTCGACGACGACGAGGTCCGCATCCTCGAGCAGCCCGCGACCCCCGGACTGCTGACCACGCTGTTCTGGTCCTCTCGACCGGTCTCGTGGGTCAACACGGCCGCGCCGTTCGCGTTGGCCTACTTCCTGGCCACAGGCGGGTTCGATGCTGTCGGAGTGATCGGCACGGTCTTCTTCCTGGTGCCGTACAACCTCGCGATGTACGGGATCAACGACGTCTTCGACTACGAGTCCGACATGCGCAACCCCCGTAAGGGCGGCGTCGAGGGATCCGTGCTCCAGCGGTCCCGGCACACCGCCACGCTCGTCGCCTCCGCGGTGACGACAGTGCCGTTCCTGGCGTACCTGGTGCTGGTGGGCTCGTGGGAGTCGTCGCTGTGGTTGGCCGCGAGCGCGTTCGCGGTGATCGCGTACAGCGCCAAGGGGCTGCGGTTCAAGGAGATCCAGTTCCTGGACTCGATCACCTCGGCGTTCCACTTCGTCTCCCCGGCGATCGTCGGCTGGACCATCGCCGGCGCCGAGCTGTCCGGGGGAGTGTGGGCGTGCCTGATCGCGTTCATGCTGTGGGGCGCCGCCTCCCAGGCGTTCGGGGCGGTGCAGGACGTGCGCTTCGACCGCGAGGCGGACCTGAAATCCGTCGCCACCGTGCTCGGGGCGCGGACGACGGTGTGGTTCGCGGTCGCCTGCTACGCGGCCGCGGTGCTGGTCCTGCTGGTCGCGGCCCCCTGGCCGGCTTCCGGGGCCGCGTTCGCGATCCTGCCGTACCTGGCCACCGTGGCCGCCTACGTGCGGGTCACCGACGCCGATGCCGAGCGCACCAACGAGGGTTGGAGGCGCTTCCTGGTGCTCAACATGCTGGCCGGGTTCTGCGTGACGCAGCTCGTGCTGTGGTCGGTGCTCGTCTGGACCTGAGGCACCCGGCCCCGACTTCGCTGCGCTCCGGGTCTGCGGAGCACCCGGCAGCCGGGACGGACAGAGCGCCAGCATATCCGGCCCCGGGTACGCTGCCTCCTTGTCCTACGCTGACTGAATGGTCCATTCGGCCAGCGTAGGCCCGGTATTTGGGTGCAGACAGGCAGCAGACGCCGAAGAGGCAGCGTATCCGAGGCGGGACGTGCTGCCCGTCTGCCCGGCCGGGCCTGAGTGCGCGAGCGGAGCCTCGGTAACGAGGCGGAGTCGAGCCGGAAGCCCCGCCGGCTCAGCGCTGGACGCGCTCGATCCACCGCTCCGAGGGCGGGCTGGTGCGCCAGTTGTGGAAGATCGTCCGGAACGCCCGCGAGAAGCGTCGGCGCATCGCGGCGGGATCGTCGAACGGCCGCGCGGAGATGCCCACGGTCAACGTGCGGTCCACGCGCAGCCGGTCGGAGGCACCGAACTGGAACGACAGGTCGATGTCGTCGTGCAATTCCGGGTCCGTCCGGTTGACCCCGCCGCGGACCCGCTCCCAGGCCTCCCGGCGGATCGCCAGGTTCGAGCCGAACAGCACCGGGTGGGCCATCGCCGCGCCGACGGAGAAGAAGAACGCGTCCATGTAGAGCAGGCGAGCGGCTACGGCCCGCCACCCGCTCAGCCCGATGAACTCGCCCGGACCCGAGAGCGCGACGAGCTCCGGGTCATCGGTGAACGCGCTCTCGATCCGTTCCAGCCAGTCCGGGCCGGGTCGGGAGTCCGCGTCCAGCCGGGCGATCAGGTCGCCGGCAGCCGAGTCGTAACCGGTGGCGGCGGCCGAGGGGATCCCCCGCACGGGCTCGACGACCACGCGGGCACCGGCCGCGCGCGCCACCGCCACGCTGTCGTCGCTGCACCCGTTGTCGACCACGACGATCTCATCGGGAAGGCGCGTCTGGGAGCCCAGCGAGACCAGACATCCGGCGAGTTCGTGGGCGTCGTCGAGGACGGGGACGACGACGGAGATGCGCATGCTCCTCATCCTGCCAGTGGACGGGCAGAGCGCGTCCGACCGGGCGATTTGTGCCCCGTTCGAGCGTGTGTGTAATCTGCTAGAGGCTTTAACCCCGAGCCACGGAGCGATCCGCGACTCAGGGTAGCTGGCCCCCTTAGCTCAGTCGGTAGAGTAATTCCATGGTAAGGAATAGGTCGTCGGTTCGATTCCGACAGGGGGCTCGCACTGTGCGGGCGGTTCGACAGCCCGGCTGGCAGAGCATGCCGGTGTAGCTCAGCTGGTTAGAGCGCACGACTCATAATCGTGAGGTCGGGGGATCGAGTCCCCCCACCGGTACGACACCAACAAAGGCCGCCCGCAGTCGCGGGCGGCCTTTGTCGTGGGCGGATCCCGCTCCGACGCCGATTCCGAGACCCCGGTTCCGCGACGGCGGTCAGACCCCGAACGTCGAGCGCGGATACCCGGCCTCTACGTCTGTGATCACGTTGACCAGATACGGCACCCCGCTGGCGAAGGCGCGGTCCAGCGCGGGCCCGATCTGCGCGGGATCCGTGACCATCTCACCGGCCCCGCCCAGCGACCTGACCACCTCGTCGTAGCGGGTCCGTGGGGCGAGGTCGGCGATGACGTCGTAGCCGTAGAGCATCTGCATCGGGCCCTTCTCCAGCCCCCACGCGCCGTTGTTGCCCATCACCATCACCACGGGCAGGTTGTGGCGCACGAGGGTGTCCACGTCGATCAGCGAGAACCCGGCCGCGCCGTCGCCCAGCAGCAGCACCACCTGACTCGAGGGGCGGGCGATACGGGCCGCGATCGCCGCGCCCAGGCCGGCGCCGAGGCAGCCGAACGGTCCCGGGTCGAGCCAGCTGCCGGGCCGGGCGGGCTCGATGAACCTGCCGGCAAAGGAGACGAAGTCGCCGCCGTCGCCGATCACCACCGCGTCCTCGGCCAGCCGGGGCAGCAGCTCGCCGTAGATGCGTGCCGGGTGGATGGGGTCGGCGCTCGCGTTCAGCAGGGCGAGGTCGGCGGCGTGGGTGGCATCGGCCTTCTCCCGCAGCGTCCGGACCCAGCCGCTCCAGTCCGGGCGCGCGATTCGGCGCTGCACGGCCTCGGTGAGCGCGTCCAACACGAGCCCCAGGTCGCCCGAGGTGGCCACGGCGGGGTTCGCGTGGTGGCTGAGCTGGCCGTCGGAGTCCTGGACGTGGACGACCGTGGCCGGCTGGGCGCCGTCCCTGCCCCCGAACACGCCGTAGCCCAGGCGGAAGTCCAACGGCGTACCCACGACGACGACGAGGTCCGCCGCCCCGAACGCCATGCCACGTGCCCTGGACACGAGCAGGCCGTGGCCGGCCGGGACGACACCCCGGCCCATGCCGTTCGCGATGACCGGCAGGCCCAGCGCCTCCACGCAGCGCAGTGCCGCATGCTCGGCGCCGTCGGCCCACACGTCCGAGCCCAGCACGAGCACGGGTCGCTCGGCGCGCGCCACCAGGTCGGCGATCCGGTCGACCGCGTCGGTGTCGGGGGAGCGGTCGGCCGCAGAATCGGTCCCCGTCCCCGCGCCGGTTCCGCGGCCGGAGCCGGGCCCCGGCCGCACGGACTCGCACCGGTCAAAGAAGTGGTCCATGTGGACGTCGAGGAACGCCGGTCCCCGGTGCGCGGTGCGCGCGGCGGTGAACGCCCGATGGGTGGCCGCGGCGATGTCGGCGGTGTCCCGCGCCGTCTCCGCGGACACGGTCACGGGCGCCACCACCGGGACGTGGTCGAACTCCTGCAGGCTGCCGGTGCCCCAGCGGCCCGCGGGGGCGCGGCCGCCCAGCACCACCATGGGGGCGCCGGAGAACGAGGCCTGGGCCAGCGCGGACACCGCGTTGGTCACGCCGGGCCCCGCGGTGAGCACGGCCAAGCCGGGGGAGCGGGTGAGCTTGCCCGTGGCCTCGGCGGCAAACGCGGCGGTCTGCTCGTGCCGCACGTCCAGCAACGCCACACCGTGGTCCTCCTTCTCCGCGGCGTCGTACATAGGGAAGACGTGCGCGCCGGAGAGCGTGAACATGGTCCGCACCCCGTGGGCGGCGGCGACGGCGGTGGCGTGGGAGCCGCCGTGGCCGGCCACCGCACCCTGCCCGTTCGGCCCCTGCCCGTTCGGGCCCTGCCCGGTCTCGGGTCGATCTGTCCGGTCGTTCTGGTTCACGGGCGCACTCCCTGGTCGACTGCCCCCACCGTAGGAGCCGCAGCCGCCTCGCGCCGGCGGTTCCGGGTGGAACGGGTCGGGTAGCGTCGGCCGGTGTGAGCACAGATAACGCAGCTGACGACCTCGTCGTCGTCGGTGATCCCGTCACCGTCACCGCCGAGGTGGTGGCGCGCTTCGCCGAGGCCGTCGGCGCCCCCGCCGGCCAGGTCCCCGCGACGCTGGCCGCCGCCCTGACCGCGCCGGTCCAACGCGCGGTGATGGAGCACCCCGCGCTGCGGATCGACCTGTCCCGCACCCTCCACACGGCGCAGTCCTCCGAGCACCACCGGCCCATCGCGGTGGGCGACACCCTCACCGCCACAGCAACGGTCACCGGCGTACGGTCCGCTCGCGGCGGGCGCATGATCGGCTTCGACACCGTGCTGCGCGACGCCGACGGCAGCGACGTCCAGTCCCTGTCCAGCGCGCTGCTCACGGCGGAGGTGGAGGAGTGACGACGCACGACTCGACGGTTAAGACGACGACGACGACGACGAGGCCCGGCGACGCGCTGCCCGTCCGCACGTGTCAGATCACGCGAGAGGACCTGCGCCGGTACGCCGACGCCGCAGGCGACCACAACCCCATCCACCTGCACGACGAGGCGGCCCGGGCGCTCGGTCTGCCCGGCGTAGTGGCGCACGGGATGCTCACCGCCGCTCTGGTCATCGGGCTGGTGGCCGAGTGGGCCGGGGGAGCCGATCGCGTGCTGGCCACGTCGATCCGGTTCGCCGGACCCGTGGTGGTGCCCGCGGACGGCCCCGCGAGGCTGGAGGTGGCCGGCACGGTCAAGAAGGTCGCCGATGACGGTTCCACGGCTGACATGGCGCTCGCGGTGACCTGCGGAGGGGTCAAGGTGTTCGGCAAGGCGATCGTCACCGTCTCGCTGGGCGGCCTGTGATCAGGCAGGTCGCAGCGGGGTGTGGGCGGGTTCACGAGGCGCGATTCGGGCCATCGGCGGCGCTGTCGTACACTGGGTAACCCGACCGCCCGCGGTCGCGGCCCGCGCTGCCTGAGGCAGTCGCCGACACTGTAGAGTCGAGGCGTTCGTGCGGTCCGTGATCAGCAGACGGCACGGGTGGCCGGGAAACCGGCCGAAGGGGCGTAGCTCAACTGGCAGAGCAGCGGTCTCCAAAACCGCAGGTTGCAGGTTCAAGTCCTGTCGCCCCTGCACTTCCCCGCCATCCACCACACGACCCGGAGGTAATCGCGTGAGCCAGGATCGCGACGACGACGTCGACACCCGCGGCGCCCGCGACTCCGACGCCGCTGCAGTTCCGACCGGCAAGGCGGGTCGAGGCGACACCACCGTCGCCGACCGGGTCCGCACGGATGCGGACAAGCCGGAGGACACGCGGAGCAACCGGACGAACCCGTTCCAGTACGTCGGACAGGTCGTCGAGGAGCTGCGCAAGGTCATCTGGCCGACGCGCAACCAGATGGTCACCTACACCATCGTGGTGTTCCTGTTCCTCATCTTCATGACCGCGCTGGTCTCCGGCGTCGACTTCGGAGCGGGCAAGCTCGTCGAGCTCGTCTTCGACCGCTGATACCAGCCGCATGGGTCCGGAGCGAGATCCGGACCGCCGAACTTCGAGAGGACCGCAATTTCCGTGAGCGACATCGACCAGAGCCCCGAGTCCGAGGACGTCGAGCAGAGCCCGGCTGCCGCCGAGCAGGCTGAGACCGAGGCAGACGCGGTGCTCGGCGACACCTCCGCGGATCCCACCGATACCGCGGTCCCGCCGACCGCCGAGGCGGTTGACGCGGCCATCGACGCTGTCGTCGGCGCTGACAGCGACGACGACGTCATCGACGAGACCGTCGGCGACGACGACGTGCGCGATGAGACCGATGCGACCGACGGCGACGCCGAGGGCGACCCGGCAGAAGCCCCCACCGAGGACGCCGCGCCGGCGATCGACCCGATCATCGCCTTCAAGCGTCAGCTCCGGAAGCTCCCGGGTTCCTGGTTCGTGATCCACTCGTACGCCGGTTACGAGAACAAGGTCAAGGCCAACCTCGAGACCCGCGCGGTCACCCTCGGCGCGGAGGACAAGATCTATCAGGTCGAGGTCCCGGTCGAGGAGTTCACCGAGGTCAAGAACGGCCAGAAGAAGGTCGCCAACCGCAAGGTCCTCCCGGGTTACGTGCTGGTCCGCATGGACCTCGACGACGAGTCCTGGGGCGTCGTGCGCAACACCCCCGGCGTCACCGGGTTCGTGAGCGCGACCGGCGGTGCCGCCGGCACCCCCACCCCGCTCTCCCTGAGTGACGTGGCCAAGTTCCTGGCGCCCAAGCCGGAGAAGAAGTCGCCCGCGGCAGGCGCCGACGGCGAGGGCGGGCTCCTTCCGCCGGCCATCGAGGTGGAGTTCACGGTGGGCGAGTCGGTCACCGTCATGGACGGCCCGTTCGCCACCCTGCCCGCCAGCATCTCCGAGGTCGATCCGGCCTCGCAGAAGCTCAAGGTTCTCGTCTCGATCTTCGGCCGCGAGACCCCGGTGGAGCTCGGCTTCTCCCAGGTCGAGAAGATCGACTGACCACGCACTCTGCTCAGCCGACCCGTCCCGCGCCCAGCGCGGGGCGGGTTCGTCGTTAGGCATGTTCGGGCGAGCGGCAACGACGATTAGTCGTTGAACGACTGTTGAACGTAGAATCTACAAGGTTGCGACTGCGCTACCGCATGCCTGCCCGCCTGACGGGTCGGCACGCGGCGAGCGGCGCACACGACAGTCGGCCTCCCACGTGTACAGCGTGGACCGAGATCCCGTCGAAGAATCAGGAAAACGATGCCTCCGAAGAAGAAGAAGAAGGTCACTGGGCTAATCAAGCTCCAGATCAACGCCGGAGCCGCCAACCCGGCCCCGCCGGTCGGTCCGGCTCTTGGTGCCCATGGTGTCAACATCATGGAGTTCTGCAAGGCCTACAACGCCGCCACCGAGAACCAGCGCGGAAACGTCGTCCCGGTCGAGATCACGGTCTACGAGGACCGCTCTTTCGACTTCAAGCTCAAGACGCCTCCGGCCGCCAAGCTCCTGCTCAAGGCCGCCGGCCTGCAGAAGGGCTCCGGCACCCCGCACTCGGCCAAGGTCGGCAAGGTCTCCATGGACCAGGTTCGTGAGATCGCGCAGACCAAGCTGGAAGACCTCAACGCCAACGACATCGACGCCGCGGCGAAGATCGTCGCCGGCACCGCCCGTTCCATGGGCATCACGGTCGAGGCCTGACCTCCACCACCACACGTATCTGTGGGAGGGCAGCTCAGGCCCGCACCACACCCGACCGCCGCGTAGTCACGCGGCAGGAATGGAATTCACATGAGCAAGAACAGTAAGGCCTACAAGGCTGCGGCTGAAAAGGTCGACCGCACCAAGCTGTACTCGCCTCTGGAAGCCCTGGCTCTGGCCAAGGAGACCTCCTCGACGAAGATGGATGCCACCGTCGAGGTC
Source organism: Rhodococcus sp. IEGM 1408 (assembly GCF_033142235.1). Lineage (NCBI taxonomy): Bacteria > Bacillati > Actinomycetota > Actinomycetes > Mycobacteriales > Nocardiaceae > Rhodococcus > Rhodococcus sp. IEGM 1408. The sequence goes on along the minus strand of NZ_JAWLRW010000004.1, from coordinate 277,959 downwards.
GCCATGCGACTTGGCGTCGACTCCCGCAAGGCGGACCAGATGGTCCGCGGCACCGTGAACCTGCCGAACGGTACCGGCAAGACCGCTCGCGTCATCGTCTTTGCCGCGGGCGAGAAGGCCACCGAGGCCGAGGCCGCCGGCGCCGACGTCGTGGGCTCCGAGGACCTCATCGAGAAGATCCAGGGCGGCTGGCTCGACTTCGACGCCGCGATCGCCACCCCGGACCAGATGGCCAAGGTCGGCCGTGTGGCCCGCGTGCTCGGCCCGCGTGGCCTCATGCCCAACCCCAAGACGGGCACCGTCACGATGGACGTGACCAAGGCGGTCAACGACATCAAGGGCGGCAAGGTCACCTTCCGCACCGACAAGGCCAACAACCTGAACTTCATCGTGGGCAAGGCGTCCTTCACGGCGGAGCAGCTCACGGAGAACTACCAGGCGGCCATCGACGAGATCATGCGTCTCAAGCCGTCCTCCTCCAAGGGCCGTTACCTGCAGAAGGTCACCATCTCCACCACGACCGGACCCGGCATCCCGGTCGACAACACGGCGGTCGTCAAGCTGCTCGAGTCGGACGCCGACTCCGCATAAGCTGAACTGCTTCGGGGGAGGCCCCGCGTCCGGTGTTCCGGCGCGGGGCCCCCCTTATTTGGCGGCCCCGACGGCCCCGGCGACCCCGGCGACTCCGGCGGAGGCTCTCTCCGGCGATGGCGCCGCGCCGAGGTGGTCCGGCGCCGTCGTCGCTCCGGCCGGATCGAAGATGCGGAAGGATGGCCCCATGACCACGCAGCCCTCCGGTTCCCTGCGCCCCACCGGATCCGTCGCGGTGCGGGACGTGGCGCTCCGCGACGGCCTCCAGCTGACCGAGGGTCGCCTGCGCACCAGCGCCAAGGTCGAGCTGGTCCGCACCCTTCTCGGGCTGGGCGTCCCGGAACTCGAGGTGGGGTCCATGGCCCGGCCCGACCTCGTCCCGGCGTTGGCAGACACGCTCGAGGTGGTCGCCGCGCTGACCGAGTCCGAGCGGAGGCGCTGCTGGGTGTGGGTGGCCACCCCGGGTCACGTCCGTCGCGCCGCCGACGCCGGGGTCCGCCGGTTCCAGTACTGCCTGTCCGTCACAGACGAGCACAACCGAGCCAACATCGGACGAGACACCGAGGCCAGCATGGCTGCGTTGCCCGATGCCGTTGCGGCCGCCGCCGCCGTGGGCGGGACCGTGCAACTGTGCCTGGCGACCACGTTCACCTGCCCGCTGACCGGTGCGGTCGACCCCGACCGGGTGCTGCGGTTGATCGCTGACCCGCGGGGAGAGGGCACCGTCGACGTGGTGCTGGCCGACACCCTCGGTCAGGCCCATCCGCGGCAGGTCGGCGCCCTCGTCGCGGCGGCTGCGGGGGCGGCGGACGGGCGCCGGATCGTCTTCCACGGCCACGACACGTGGGGGATGGGCGTGGCCAACACGCTGGCCGCCGTCGACGCCGGAGCGGGGATGGTGGATTCCGCGCTCGGCGGGCTGGGCGGATGCCCCTTCGCGCCCGGCGCGTCCGGAAACACCGCCACCGAGGACGTGGTGTTCGCCCTGCGCCCGGACTGGCTGGGGCCGGAAGCCTTCCACGCCCTCGTGGGGGCCGGGGACCGGATGCTGGCCGAGCTGGGGGAGACCTCGCGGTCACGAGCCTCGGCCGGCGCCCACGGCAACGGCCGCGAGTTCGACTGGACCCTGCCCGGCGCCTGAGCCCGGACTCAGATGACACCACGGGCGGTGAGGTCGGCAAGCCGCTCGTCGTCCAGGCCCAACAGGTCGGAGTAGACGGCTCTGTTGTCCCATCCCGGCTCGGGCGCCCCGCCCCGGCGGACCGATCCCGGTGTGGTGTCCAGGACGGGGACGACCCCCGGGCCGAGCACGGTGTCGTGGACCCCCGGAACCGTGTGTGGCACCAGCATGCCGCGGGCGAGGAACTGCTCGTCCACCATCACATCGGCCACCGTGTTGACCGGACCCACGACCACCCCGGCGGCGTCGAGAACCGAGCGGATCTCCTCGGCCGGGCGCTGCCCGGCCCAGTCGGCGATGATCCCGTCGATCTCGTCCTGGTTGGCACCGCGGGCGGAGTGGTCGACGAACCGCGGGTCGTGGGCGAGCTCCGGACGGCCCATCGCGCCGCACAGCCGACGGAAGACGGTGTCCTGGTTGGCGGCGATGATCACCCACACGCCGTCGGAGGACTGGTAGAGGTTCGACGGGGCGATTCCCTCGAGCCGGGTCCCGGACGGGCCGCGGATGACTCCCGCCGCGTCGTAGTCGGGGATCACCGACTCCTGCACGGCCAGGCACGCCTCGGTCAGCGCGACGTCGACCACCTGACCGCGGCCGGTGGTCGCGCGGGAGAGCAGCGCCGCGAGGATCCCCTGGGCGGCGAACATCCCGCCGAGGGTGTCGCCCAGCGACAGCGCCAGACGGGGCGGTGGCCGGTCGGGGAAGCCGTTGAGGTGCCGCAGGCCGGAGACGCCCTCGGCGACCGAGGCGTAACCCGCGCGTGCGGACTGGGGACCGGTCTGGCCGTAGCCGGAGACCCGTCCGATCACCAGGCCGGGGTTGATCTCGTGGAGCCGGTCCGGCCCCAGCCCCCACTTCTCCAGGGTGCCGGGGCGGAAGTTCTCCACAACCACATCGGCGCGGGCCACCAGGTCGAGAAAGAGGCCGGCGCCGTCGTCCGAGCGCAGGTCGAGTGTCACCGATTCCTTGTTGCGGGCGTGGACGGTCCAGAAGTGGCGGCGTCCGTCGCGCTCGCCCTGCCCCCACGTACGCAGGGGGTCGGGGCGCCCGGGATCCTCGATCTTGATCACCCGCGCGCCCATGTCGCCGAGGAGCCGGCCCGCGAACGGACCGGCGATGAGGGTGCCCAGCTCGAGGACCACGATGCCGTCGAGAGGGCCGGTGCGGCCCGCGTCCGCGTGTGTCGGTTCCACGTGCTCCCCGTCCTCGTGCGTCCCGGTGTGTGCCCGGAGGTCGCGCCCTCCGGCGCCTACTCCAAGAACTCTAGATGGGCTCTGAGGGGGGAGCGGGTCACTACCCGACCCGGACGGTGAGTCCCCTCCGCTTGATCCGGGCAGCGAACTCGGTGACGGTTCCGCAGTCCTCGCCGTCGATCTGGAACGCGGCGGGCTTCTCGAGCACCCGGGCTGACACCGCCGCACCCTGGCGGAAGTCCAGGGGCCGCGTCTGGAGGCTCTCCTTCTCCGTGGCCGGAGCAGCACCCTTCTTGCGGAGCGCGCTGACGCGGTGTCGGAACGTGTGATGGGCGAGCAGCGCGCCCGCCTGGGTCCAGCCGAGCGGGCCCTTGGCCCGTAGGGCCAGCACGTCGAGCAGACCGTCGTCGATCACGGCGTCGGGAACCAGGACCATCCCCGCCTGCAGCATCCCGCAGTTGGCCACCAGGAGGGTCCGGGCGCGGGTATGGATCTCCGCGCCGTCATCGAGGGAGTACTGCACCTTGATCCGGTGGCCACGCAGCAGGGTGTTGGCGAAGGCGCCCACGTAGGCCAACCAGCCCACCCGGGCCTTGAGCTTGTCGTCCGTGCCCGCGATCATGTCGGCGTCCATCCCGGCGCCGAGCATGACCAGGAAGACATCGTCGTGGGAGTCGCCGTCGCCGTCGGTGTACCGGACCTCGCCCACATCGATGGTCCGGCTGCTCCCGCTCATCGCCACGCGGAGTGCACGGTCGACGTCGTCCAGGGGGATGTCCAGGTTGCGTGCGAGGAGGTTCCCGGTGCCGAGCGGGACCACACCCATGGGGATGTTCTTGCCTATCAGACCCTGGGCGACCGAGCGCACCGTGCCGTCGCCGCCGCACACGATCACGAGGCCGGCACCGCTCGCCGCGGCCTCCTCGGCCTGACCGGTTCCCGGATCCTCCTCGGTGGTCTCGTAGAACACCGGCTCGGACCAGCCGTGCATCGACGCCCTCTCGACGGCGCGACGGCGGACCTCGTCTGTACCGGCTTTGATGGGGTTGTAGACGACGGCGACACGGGAGGAGGCAGGGGACACGGCACAACAGTGTCAGAAACGTGCCGGGCCCGCCATTCACTGCATACCAGGCGGATTTGGCGTGAGTAGCCGGCGGGCTATATCCTTGCTGGGAAGTTTGAACGCCTGACGGCGATGTCCGTCTGGCAACTGATCAAGTTTCACCGAAGACCGCAGGTCGCCGCTCCCGCCGGGGGTGGTCGAAGGGTCCGGGAGCGCCCGGACGGCCCGCGCAGGAGAACACCGGTCAGCGTCGGAAAGTTGTGCGTGCCCTCGGGCCGCGACCTCCACGCCCCGTGCCGCCTGCGCACGGGGCGTTCGTGCATTTCCGGGCGAGACGAAGCAGAAAGGAGGCGAAACATGGCAAAGCCCGCAAAGGTCCAGGCCGTCACGGAGATCACGGAGCACTTCCAGAACTCCGGCACGGCCGTGGTCACCGAGTACCGCGGACTCTCCGTTCCGCAGGTCACCGCGCTGCGCAAGGCCCTCGGGGACTCGGCCACGTACACCGTGGCCAAGAACACCCTGGTCAAGCGTGCAGCGAAGGACGCCGGGGTCGAGGGTATCGACGACCTCCTCACCGGCCCCACCGCCATCGCGTTCGTCACCGGTGAAGTCGTAGAGGCCGCCAAGGCGCTCAAGACCTTCGCCAAGGACAACAAGGCGCTCGTCATCAAGGGCGGTGTCATGGACGGCAAGCCGCTGTCCACCACCGACTTCGAGAAGATCGCCGAGCTCGAATCCCGCGAGGTCCTGCTCGCGCGGATGGCCGGTGCCCTCAAGGGCAACCAGGCCAAGGCCGCCGGCCTGTTCAACGCGCCCGCTTCGCAGCTGGCACGTCTGTTCGCGGCGCTCGAAGACAAGAAGAACTGACACACCCCCCACACGTTTCCGGTGTCGCTCAGCGGCGCCGGGACCAAACGAAAGGACGCCACCATGGCGAAGCTCAACAACGACGAGCTGCTCGAAGCCTTCAAGGAGATGACTCTCCTGGAGCTCTCTGAGTTCGTGAAGCTGTTCGAGGACACCTTCGAGGTCACCGCGGCCGCTCCGGTCGCCGCTGCGGCCGCCGCCCCGGCCGCCGCTGAGGCCGCCGCCGAGCAGGACGAGTTCGACGTCGTCCTCGAGTCGGCCGGCGACAAGAAGATCGGCGTCATCAAGGTCGTCCGCGAGCTCGTCTCGGGCCTGGGCCTCAAGGAGGCCAAGGATCTCGTCGAGTCCGCTCCCAAGGCGATCATCGAGAAGGCCGACAAGGACACCGCTGAGGCTGCCAAGGCCAAGCTCGAGGCCGCCGGCGCCACCGCGTCGCTCAAGTGACCTGATTCACCAGTAGTACCGCCAGGGGCGGTCCGGCGTAGTCGCCGGGCCGCCCCTTCGGCGTGTCCGGGTCACTTCCGGGGGCGGCAGCGGAGTATCCCGAGGTCGTGGCGCCTGAGATCGGGGTGATCCAATACTTATCGGTATGTAACAAAGCGGGTTCCCCGAGCGGTAGTTTACAGTGACCGTGGCCACAGACGATGGCTGCCGTGAGGAGTGGTGACGTGGGTATCGAGATATCTGTAGAGGGACTGACCAAGTCCTTCGGATCGCAGAAGATCTGGGAGGACGTCACGTTCACCCTTCCCCAGGGAGAGGTCAGTGCGCTCCTGGGGCCGTCGGGCACCGGTAAGTCGGTGTTCCTCAAGTCGCTCATCGGGCTGCTGCGCCCCGAGGCCGGCCAGATCATCATCGACGGCACGGACATCCTCCAGTGCACCGCCAAGGAGCTCTACGAGATCCGCAAGCTGTTCGGGGTCCTGTTCCAGGACGGCGCGCTCTTCGGCTCGATGGACCTCTACGACAACGTGGCGTTCCCGCTCCGCGAGCACACCAAGAAGTCCGAGAGCGAGATCCGGGACATCGTGATGGAGAAGCTCGAGCTCACCGGACTCACCGGGGCCGAGGGCAAGCTCCCCGGTGAGATCTCGGGCGGCATGCGCAAGCGCGCGGGCCTCGCCCGGGCCCTCGTGTTGGACCCCGAGATCATCCTGGTCGACGAGCCCGACTCCGGACTCGACCCGGTCCGCACCACCTACCTCGCGCAGTTGCTCATCGATATCAACGCGCAGATCGACGCGACGATCCTCATCGTCACGCACAACATCAACCTCGCCCGGACCGTGCCGGACAACCTCGGCATGCTCTACCGCAAGAAGCTCGTGATGTTCGGCCCCCGCGAGGTGCTCCTCACCAGCGAGGAGCCGTCGGTCCGGCAGTTCCTCCGTGGTTCCAAGCTGGGTCCGATCGGGATGTCCGAGGAGAAGGACGACGCCCAGATGCGCGAGGAGCAGGCGCAGGCCGACGCCGGCCACAACGACGGCTCCCCGGGCGAGGACGAGGTGACGGGTGTCCCGTCGCAGATGCAGCCGACGCCGGGTGGGCCCGAGCGGCAGGGGGAGACCCGCCGCGAGAAGAGGGTCGCCGAGATGATGGACACGCTCCCCGAGGGCGCTCAGGAAGCCATCCGGGCCGAGTGGGCGGCGCGCGGGCACGGGAACGGCAAGTCGGGATCGGCCCAGTCAGCCGGCGCGGGCGCGACCGCCGGCGGCCGACACGAGGTGAGGACGGGCGTGGACGACCACTACGGTTCCGATGAGAAGTGACGTGCGTCGACAGGCACCACGGGTCCGATGAGAAGTGACGGGCGTCGACGCCCCCTACGGGACTGACGAGAAATGAACGCACGAGAGAGGTCGGGGGGGATCTGATGGCGGAGGGTGCGGTTCAGCAGCCCGAGGGCAGGACCGGAGTGTCGCCGGCGGATGTCGGCGGCGGTTTCCGTAATGCGGTCGGCGAGGCGGGGAAGGTGTTCCGTCTCTTCCTCGACGTGCTCCGCGGGGTGTTCAAGCGGCCGTTCCAGTTCCGGGAGTTCATCAGTCAGTCCTGGTTCATCGCGTCGGTCACGATCCTGCCGTCGGCACTGGTCGCGATCCCCTTCGGGGCGGTCGTGGCGATGCAGACGGGTTCGCTGGTCCAGCAGCTCGGAGCCGAGGCCTACACCGGTGCGACCGGCGTCCTCGCCGTCGTCCAGCAGGGCGCGCCACTGGTGACCTCGCTGCTCATCGCCGGCGCCGCCGGCTCAGCTGTGGCGGCCGACCTGGGTGCCCGCAGCATCCGGGAGGAACTCGACGCCATGCGGGTCCTCGGGATCGACCCGATCCAGCGGCTGGTGGTACCCAGGGTGCTCGGCATGATGCTCATCGCCGTGCTGCTCAACGGACTCGTGTCGATCGTCGGGATCGCCGGCGGCTACGTGTTCAACATTCTCCTGCAGGGCGGCACACCGGGCGCCTATCTCATGTCCTTCGGTGCGCTCGCCCAGCTGCCCGACTTCATCATGTCCTCGTTCAAGGCACTCGTGTTCGGCCTCATCGCCGGCGTCGTCGCCTCCCACTGCGGCATGAATCCCAAGGGTGGGCCCAAGGGGGTCGGCGACGCCGTCAACCTCGGTGTCGTGCTCACATTCCTCCTGCTGTTCTTCGCCAATGTCATCCTCACGGCGATGTACCTGCAGATCGTTCCGCCGAAAGGGTCGTAAATGGCGATCCATACGGATGTCGGGCCCACCCGGGCCAGACTCCGCGCACTCGTCCGTGGGCCGGTCCAGTCGTTCGACTCGCTGGGTGACCAGCTCGCCTTCCACCTCAGGGCCATCCGGTGGATCCCGCAGACGCTCGTCCACTACCGCCACGAGGTCATGCGCCTGATCGCCGAGGTGACCTTCGGAGTGGGCACCCTCGCCGTGCTCGGCGGAACCATCGGCGTCATCGCCATGATGAGCGGGTTCACCGGCGTGGTCGTGGGGCTGCAGGGCTACGCCGCGCTGGACCAGATCGGCAGCTCGGTCCTGACCGGTTTCCTCTCGGCCTACGTCAACACCCGCGAGGTCGCGCCGCTCGTGGCCGCGCTGGCGTTGTCGGCCACCGTCGGGTGCGGCTTCACCGCCCAGCTCGGCGCCATGCGGATCTCCGAGGAGATCGACGCGCTCGAGGTGATGGCCATCCCCAGCGTGCCGTACCTCGTCACCACCCGGATCATCGCCGGGTTCATCGCGGTCATCCCGCTCTACGTCGTGGGCCTGTTGGCCTCATACCTGGCGACCCGGGGCGTCAACACGATGCTGCAGGGCCAGTCCACGGGCTCGTTCGACCACTACTTCCACCTCTTCCTGCCGCCTGAAGACGTGATCTATTCCTTCATCAAAGTGATCATCTTCGCCTTCGTCCTGGTGATGATCCACTGCTTCTACGGTTTCACCGCCTCAGGTGGCCCGGCCGGTGTGGGCGTGGCGGTGGGTCGCGCGGTCCGGACGACGATCGTCGTGGTCGCGATCCTCAACTTCTTCGTCGGACTCGCTCTCTGGGGCACCACCACGACGGTGCGGGTGGCGGGATGAACGAACTCTCCAACACGGCCAAGCGCTTGTTGGCCGCGCTGTTCCTCGTCATCGTCCTGGCCTTCGTAGGAACCACCATCGCCATCTACAACCGCGTGTTCACCGCGTCCGACAGCGTCACGATGTACACGGACGACATGGCCTTCGCGCTGCCCAACGACGCCGATGTCAAGGCGCGCGGCGTCCTGGTCGGTCGGGTCTCCGGGGTTGTGCCCGAGGGGAAGAAGGTCCGCGTGAACATGGAGTTCGACCCGGTCTTCCTGGACCAGCTGCCGGCCAACGTCAGCGGTCGACTGCTCCCCAAGACCCTGTTCGGAGAGCGCTACGTGGATCTCGGCTTCCCCGAGCAGCCCGTCGGCACGATCGAGCCCGGCGGCACCATCGAGCAGGACACCCGCGGTAACGCGATCGAGCTCGGCCGCGTCCTCGACGGTCTGCTCCCCGTCCTCGAGGCGGTCCCGCCGGAGAAGCTCGCCGGCACGCTCGGGGCCCTCAACCAGGCCCTGGCGGGTAGAGGCGACGAGATCGGGGCGAGCCTGGTGGAGCTCGGTCGGGTGTTCGACGGGATCAACGAGGAGATGCCGGCTCTGGAGTCGGGTCTCGAAGACCTGGCGACCTTCTCCCAGACCTATTCCGAGGCACTGCCCGACCTCATCCACGCGCTCGACGCCCTGCGCACGACCGGGGACACCGTGATCGAGCGCCGCACCGACATCGCGGACGGACTGCAGCGGATCAGCACCTCGGCGGAGGTCCTCACGGGCTTCCTCGCCGCCAACCGCACCGACCTCATCGCGCTCGCTGCCGACTCCCGCACGTCGCTCGAGTACCTCGCGGAGTACTCACCCGCACTGCCGTGCACTGTCGACCAGTTCATGCTCGCGCTCGAGCGCTCCGACGCGATCCTCGGCGTCGGAACCCCGAACCCGGGTATCCGAGTGACCATCGAGGTCGTCAACCCGAAGGGCCGGTACGTCCCCAACCAGGACGAGCCGCGGTTCTTCGACACCCGCGGCCCGAGGTGTTACGAGCCGACCGTGGAGCCGGAGAACTTCGGCGGTGCGCCCGGTGGCGCCATCGCCGACGGGTCCTACCAGCCGCCCCTGCGCAACCCCGGACCGCAGTACGTCCCGACCCTGCCCAATCCGTTGCTCGAGGACGGGCCGGTTCCCGCGATGCGCGCCAGGGGAGCGGTCCCCGCCGCCCCGGGCCGGGCGGTCCCGGAGCAGTCCAACCTCCCGTTCCCCTCGACCGTCACCGCGGGCCGCGACAGTGACGTCATGGCGATGGCGTACGCCGGGTCGCCGCTGGAAACCGACACCGTGCGCACCGTCTACGGCGTCGCCACCGCACGTGACGCCGGGGACATCCCCGCGTGGATCGGCGGGATCGGTGCGCCTGCGCTCCGCGGGGCGGAGGTGAGCTTCCGATGAACACCAAGGTCAAGGCCCTCCTGCGCGGGGGCGTGCTGGGATCGTTGGTCAAGCTGACGATCTTCGTCGTGATCACGGTGGTGCTGAGCATGGTTCTCGCGACCACCATCCGCGGCGGCACCCGCGAGGACGGGACCGAGTACTCGGCGATCTTCTCCGACGTGACGATGCTCGAGGAGGGCGACGACGTCCGCATCGCCGGCGTCGTGGTGGGTCATGTGACCGGCTTAGAGGTCCACGAACGGAATCAGGCCAAGGTGGACTTCACCATGACGGGCGACCGCACCCTGCCCGCCAACGCCCACCTCACACTCCGGTTCCGCAACTTGATCGGCCAGCGCTACATGAACATCGCCCGCGAGCCCGGACCGGTCCAGCCGATGCTGCCGGCGGGCACGACGATCGGTATCGAGCACACCTCGCCCGCCGTGGACCTCACCGCGCTGTTCAACGGCTTCCGTCCGCTGTTCACCACGCTGCAGCCCGAGGACGTCAACGCGCTGGCGGACTCGCTCGTCCGCGTGCTCCAGGGAGAGGGCGGGACCGTGACGAGCCTGGTCCAGCAGACCGGGCAGCTCACCAACCACCTCGCCGACCGTGACCAGGTGATCGGTGAGGTCATCGACAACCTCACCCGGGTCCTGCAGACCATCAACGAGCGGGACGTCCAGTTCCAGCAGCTCGTGGTGACCACCAGGCAACTCGTGGAGGGACTGGCCGCGGAGCGCGACGCGATCGGCAGCGCGCTCGATTCGGTGGCCGACCTGACGTCCTCCGCCGAGAACGTGGTCACCGCGACCCGGCCGAGCGTCACGCAGTCGCTCGATGACCTCAAAATGGTCACGGACGACCTCGCCGCCAACCGGGACACCGTCGCTCAGGTGTTGGAGAACATGCCGCTCAAGACCGACAACCTCATCCGGATGGGGTCGTTCGGGTCGTGGTTCCAGTTCTATCTCTGTGGCGCCGACGTGGTGAGCGGACCGGGGACGGACGTGCCCAACCTGCTGCCGTCCGGCGGACCGACGGTCAACCACCCGGTGTATACGAATGTGGCGCCCCGGTGTCATGCAGGGGGGACCCCATGAGTAAGCGCAACCCGAGCGATCCCAGGTTCTCCAACGCCACGATCGGCGCGGTCGGTGTGGTCCTGATCCTCATCCTCACCGCGACGTCCTTCATGCTGGACTCGCTGCCCTTCGTGGGTGCCGGGCCCGAGTACACGGCGCACTTCTCCGAGGCCGCCGGGTTGACCGACGGGAACGAGGTCCGGGTGGCCGGCGTCAAGGTGGGCGTGGTGTCCGGCGTCGAACTCGACGGGGACAAGGTCGTCGTGGGATTCCGGGCCAAGAACGTCTGGCTGGGAGACGACACCCGAGCGAGCATCCAGGTCAAGACCGTGCTCGGGCAGAAGTACCTCGCCCTGATCCCCGCGGGGACGGGCGAGCTGGACCGATCCGAGCCCATCCCGCTCGACCGCACGGTGGCGCCCTACGACGTCGTCACCGCGTTCTCCTCGGCCGCCGAGACGCTCGACCAGATCGACGACACGAAGCTGGCGGAGAGCCTGGACACGCTCACCGGTGCCATGCAGGCCTCACCAGAGGAGTTCCGGGGCGCGGTCGACGGCGTGGCCCGGTTGTCCCAGACCCTGTCCAGCCGCGACGCCGAGCTCCGCGAACTGCTCGAGGCCACCCGGACCAGTTCGGGGATCCTGGCGGAGCGCAACGACGACTTCCGCCGGCTCATCATCGGAACCGGACAGCTCCTCGGCGAGCTCAACGAACGCTCGGAGACACTCAAGCTCGTGCTTGCCTCCACCCGCGGACTGTCGGCCGAGCTCCGGATGTTCGTCGCGGAGAACGAGGCCGAGTTCGGACCGACCCTCGACAGCCTGGACTCCGCGCTGGCGGTGCTCACCGACCATGAGGACAACCTGAAGAAGTCCATCCACAACCTGGCGCCCTTCTACCGGCTGTACGCCAACATGCTGGGCACCGGCCGATGGTTCGACGCCGTGGTCTCCAACCTCGTCCCGCCGGGCATCCCCGAGCCGCCCTTCGATCCCGGCGCCCGCGCGCCAGCCCGACAGAGTGGGATCAACTGATGCACAAGAAGCTGCCGTACTGGCTGGTCGCGCTCATCCTCGTCGTCGTCGTCGCGATCGTGGCGGTGACCTACCTCGCCGTCACCAGGTTGGGTCGGACCACCATCACCGCGACCTTCCCCTCCGCCGTCGGCGTCTCACAGGGCACCGACGTGACGATCCTCGGGGTGATGGTCGGCTCGGTCGACGAGGTCACCCCGATGGGCGACACGGTCGAGGTGAAACTGCACGTCCGTAGAGGCGTCGAGATCCCCGCCGACGCGAAGATCGTCCAGGTGACCCCGTCGGTCATCCCGGACCGCACCGTCCAGATCGTGCCCGCCTACTCGGGCGGGCCCACCATGGAGTCCGGGGCGCACATCCCGATCGAGCGGACCGCGACGCCCGTCGAGATCGACAAGCTCTACGCGTCGGTCAAGGACCTCACGGAGGCCCTCGGGCCCGAGGGTGCCAACAAGGACGGCGCGCTCGACCGGTTGGTCTCCACGTCGGCCGAGACGCTCGGCGGCAACGGCGCGGCGCTCGGCCGGTCGATCGACGAGTTGTCCAAGTCCGCCACGACGCTGGCGGACTCGAGCCAGGACATCAGCGAGACCGTGGTCAACCTGCAGTCGTTCGTCACCATGCTCGCCCAGAACGACGCCCAGGTGCGGGAGTTCAACACCCAGATGGCCACGTTCAACCGGACCGTGGCGGGTCAGCGCGAGGATCTCCAGGGGGCCCTCGGTGAGCTCAGCTACGCGCTCGCCGACGTGGCCCGGCTGGTCCGCGACAACCAGGACGTGATCCATAGCAACGCGGACCGGCTGGTGACCCTCAGCCAGATCACCGCCGACCAGCGCGACGATCTGGAGGAGATCCTCAAGGTCGCCCCTCTCGCGTTGTTCAACCTCATCAACGCCTACGACGCGGAGTCGGGGACCCTGTCCATGCGCGCGAACATCCCGGAGACGCAGAACCCGGCCGGCGTCCTGTGTCAGATCATGACGCTGGGCCGTCTCAACCCGGGGGACGCGCTCCTCGCCGAACTCGACAACCTGCGCCGGGCCGACCTCGACGCCTGTGAGGACCTCGCTCCGCAGCGCAATGAAGAGCTGCGGACGGCCAACCCCGACCTGCCCCTCGGCATCCTGGCGGGCGAGATGAACCAGTCCGTGCCCGTCCCCGGGACGGTGCAGGGCAACTACGGATGGCCGATGACGCCCGCGTCGGAAGGGGGACGATGATGAGTCGTCACACGAACACCGTGGTCGGCCGCAGGGTCCGCGCGCTCGGCATAGCGGCCGTCGTCACCGCCCTCGCGTCCGGCTGTTCGATGAACCTCGAGGACTACACGCTGCCGGGTGGTGCCGAGGTGGGAGACGATCCCATGACGGTGTCCGTCCAGTTCGAGGACGTGCTCGACCTCGTCCTGCAGTCGACCGTCAAGGTCAACGGTCTGGATGCCGGCCGCGTGTCGGACGTCTCGCTCGCGGACGACGGGTGGACCGCTCGGGTCGAGATCATCCTGCGCGACGATCTCGAACTGCCCGCCAACGTCCAGGCGTCGATCCAGCAGACCAATCTCCTCGGCGAGAAGTTCATCCAACTCACCCCTCCCGAGGACGAACCCCCCACCGGCAGGTTGTCCGACGGTGATGTGGTCTCGACGTCCGACAGCCGGACCGCGACCGACATCGAGCAGGTGCTGGGGGCGCTGTCGCTGCTCCTCAACGGCGGCGGTGTGGACCAGCTCCAACCCATCGTGACGGAGCTGCGCTCACTGACCGACGGCCGTGAGGAGGGACTCACCGAGACCCTGCGGTCGGCGGACGAGCTCATCTCCGGACTCAACCGTCAGCGCGACAGCATCACGGAGGCTCTCGAGGGCGTCAACCTCATGACGGCCCGTGCCAACGACCAGCAGGAACAGATCCAGGCGGCGCTCGACGAGCTGCCCGCCGGGGTGGCGGTTCTCGAGGAGCAGCGCCCCCAGCTGGTCGAGATGCTGCGCCGGGTCGACGCACTGGGCCAGGTGGGCTCCGACATCCTGCTGACCAGCCGCGAGGACATCATCGCGGACCTCCGGGCGCTCCAGCCGGTGCTCCAGTACCTGGCGCAGTCCACCCCGGAACTCATCGAACTCACTGGTTTCGTCCCCACCTTCCCGTTCCCCGACGCGTCGATCGCCTCGACGGTCGGCAGCTCGGCGAACGTGTTCCTCTCGGTGGACGCGACCATCTCCGAGACCCTCCGTAACCTCGGCGCGAACCAGGGTGACCCGGTGTCGCTCTCGCCCAACACCACGAGCGGCCCGTACAACGTGGACCCGGGCAACCCCTGGGTGAACGGCAACGGCCCCGACAGGCGCACGACGATCGTCCTGCCGCTGCTGCCGGTCCCGCCGATCATGGACCGGGCCGTCGTGCCCAGGCCCGCACCGGGTACCTCGGAGTTCTCCGAGACGTACCTGCCTGAACCAGGGGAGCCCGGATACCGATGAGCAAGACACTCAGAACCCAGCTCATCGCATTCTGTGTGATCGCGGCCCTGGGGATCAGTTACGTCGGCGCCAAGTACGTCCGATTGCCCTCGTTGTTCGGTATCGGCCAGTACCAGGTGTTCCTGGACCTGCCCGATACCGGCGGCGTGTTCACCAACGCCGCGGTCAACTACCGCGGCACCCCGGTGGGGCGCGTGGGCGAGCTCACGCTCACCGACGACGGCGTCCGGGTCGAGCTCGACCTGGACTCCAGCACGCCGGAGATCCCCGCGGACACCGTGGCCGTGGTGGCCAACCGCTCGGCCATCGGCGAGCAGTTCGTGGACCTGCGGCCCAACACCTATTCCGAGCCGTACCTCAAGGACGGGGACGTGATCTCGGGGGGCGGCGAGGCGCTCCCGGTCCGTGTCGAGGATCTGCTGTCCTCGGTCGACGTGCTGGCGCGTTCGGTCCCGCTCGACGACCTCGAGGTGACGGTCGACGAGCTGGGTAAGGCGTTCGAGGGTCGTGGCCCCCAGCTCCAGCGGCTGTCGGACTCGCTCATCACGATCTCCGACTCCGGGATCCGCACCATGCCGCAACTGCAGGCGCTGATCCGGGACGGCGCGACCGTCCTCGACACCCAGTCCGACCAGTCCGGGGAGATCATCAGTTTCTCCCGCGACCTGCGGGCGGTCACCGAGGCCCTGCGTGACTCCGACTCCGACCTCGATCGGCTCATCACCACCGCGCCCGAGTTCGCGGACGAGACGCGTCGCCTGGTGGAGAACTCCGGCGAGCCGCTCACCAGGGCCGTGGGCAACCTGTCGACCACCATGAAGACGGTGGATCCGCTCGCCCCGTCGTTCAAGGTGCTCCTGCAGTTGCTCCCGGCGCTGGCGGCCGGCGGACTGTCGGTGGCACCGGGCGACGGCACCATCCACTTCGGACTGGTGATGGAGGTGGGCAACCCCACCCCGTGCACGCAGGGTTACGAGGGCACCCAACGGATCATCGACGAGATCAAGGCGCAGAACCCGTCGTTCGACCCGCAGGAACAGAACTTCCCGCCCAACTATGACGCCAAGTGCACTGTTCCGCTCGGCAGCCCCACCGCCGTCCGCGGCGCCGAGCGGGTCGAGTACGCCCACCCGGACGTGCCGCAGCCCTGGGACGCCAAGCCCAAGATCGACCCGGACCGGTTGAACCTGTCCGTGGCCGCCGAGCAGCTCGCGGTCCTGCAGGGGCTGATCCCGCGGTGACGGCGAGGCCGGGCAGTGATCCGGCACACCACGGGTCCGGTAGCGTCGCGGCCATGAGTTCGCAGGACAAGAGAGGGAGCGGCGACCGTTCAGTGGGAGACATTTCAGTGGGGGACAGTGCCGTTGAGGACAGTGCCGTGACCGACAGCGCCGGTAAGGCCAGCGCCGGTGGCGCGGGGGACCGCGCCGAGCGGGACCGTGCCGTCCCGACGTGGCTGGCGGTCGTCTCCGTCATCGTGCTGGTGGCCGGGCTCGCGGCGCTGGGTGTGTTCGGCTCGCGCTACGCCGAGGCACGGTCCGCTCAGGAAGTGGCATCGGAGCGCGAGGCCGTGTCCGAGGTGGCCACGCAGGTGGTCATCAACGCCTTCAGCTTCGACCACCGGGATGTGGACGATTCGCTGCAGCAGCTCGCCGACGCCTCGACGGGGGCCTTCCTCGCGGAGCAGGAGCAGTGGGCCGAGGACGTCCGCACCCGTGTGGTGGAGCAGAAGGCGGTCACCACGGCCACTCCCTCCCAGACCGCGGTGGAGGTTCTGGACCTCGAGGCCGGCGACGCCGCCGTGCTGGTGGTCTTCACCGCCCACTCCGAACGAGAGGGCCAGGACGACATCACGGGCCGCCAGGCGATGCGGGTGGATCTCACCCGTGTGGACGACGAGTGGAAGGCCGACGCGGTCAACCAGGTGGGCGTGACGGTGCCGGTCGGGACCTCCAGCCAGTCCGTGCAGGAGCTCGAGGCGCCGCAGTCGGAGGAAGGCCCCTCCGACACCGCCGACAACGACACCGAGGAGGAGTCGTCCACTGCGCCGACCACCTCCGCCGGTCGATGAGTAAGGACGCCTGAGAAGCTGATGCCACCCATCAAGAGGACCCAGAAGCCCGTCACGCCGCCGTCGCGTCGGCGGTTGGCCGGTCACACCGCCCCTGCCACCGCAACGCCCGAACCCGCGTCCACGCCTGCGCCCGCGCCCGCATCCGGGCCGGGTTCCGCATCCTGGTTGGACAAGACCCGTCACGACGACGAGGTGATCGCTCCCGGGAGCGCCGCCGACGCCGGGGGCGCGCCGGGTCGCCGTCGCCCCACGGGCCGGTCGCTGGCGTACGCCGGCCTCGCGGTGGGGCTGGTGGCCGGGGCCGCGGGCGCGTACCTGTACACCGAGCCGGGCGTGAACGTGGACAACCAGGCGTTCGTCGACCGCGCCGCCACGGACGAGGTCCTGGCGGCGGCCAGCACCAACGTCCAGCGCCTCGTGGCGATCGATCACCAGAGCCTCGACGAGTACCACGACTCGCTGGGGGAGTTCCTCACCCCGAACCTCGTGGCGGAGCTCGACAAGAACTGGCCCGCGCTCCGGGACAGTTACGAACAGTCGGCGACCACCGTCGACGCCCGGGTGAGCGAGGCCGGCCTGTCCTACCTCGCCGACGACCGGGCCGAGGTGTTGCTCGTGCAGGACGTGTCCATGATGCGGGACGGGGTGGCCGCCGGGAGTACCAGCGGCACCTACCTGGTCGGGCTGGACAAGGTCGACGGCGTGTGGAAGCTGTCCCGGATCCCCGACCTGCCCTCCTGACGAGCGGGCGACGCGGGTTCCGGGTGATGGACCGGAGTCCGCGGCGGCAGTCGGCGGAGTGACGCACGAATCGGTGCCGGGCCTGCGATGTCGTGCCGCGTTGCTGGCGGTGCGCTGGCGTGGATCCTTGACGAATGGCCTTTCACCCGTCACCCTTTAGGGGCATCGGGCTACTTGCGAGTGCCCGCGGATGCGACGTCCCGACCGGGAGCCGATGAGGCGAGAGCCACGAGGGCAACCAGCGCAGGGACGGACGACGCACCCGTCCGTGAACAGCCTCCGGGTCCACCCCGTAGACGGCTGGACTTCTGCGCCGCCATGCACTAGATTAGGTCGTTGCGCTGGCTGCTATTTGCACTCTCGTCCGTCCGTGACGGCTCGGCCCCGGTATTCCCGGGTGTACTTCGAGTCCTCGAATCGGGTCGGACCAGGGTGGATACCCGTCGGCGGACCGCTCGCAGATACATCTGTGATCACCGCCCGTGGTGATCACGTGAGGTGCTGGAAGGACCCATCTTGGCAGTCTCCCGCCAGACCAAGTCAGTTTCCACCGTTCCGGGTGCGCCCCGGAGAGTTTCGTTCGCGAAGCTCTCCGAGCCGCTGCCGGTCCCGGGACTGCTCGACCTCCAGACGGAGTCGTTCGAGTGGTTCATCGGGTCGGAGGAGTGGCAAACAAGGGCCGCATCACGCGGCGCCACAAACTTCGAGGGGGGGCTCGAGTCGATCCTCAGGGAGATCTCCCCGATCGAGGACTTCTCCGGATCGATGTCGCTCTCGTTCTCGGATTCGTACTTCGAAGAGGTCAAGGCCTCCATGGAGGATTGCCGCGAGAAGGACCGCACCTACGAGGCTCCGCTGTTCGTCACCGCGGAGTTCGAGAACACCGAGACGGGTGAGATCAAGTCCCAGACCGTCTTCATGGGTGATTTCCCCATGATGACCGACAAGGGCACGTTCATCATCAACGGCACCGAGCGTGTCGTGGTCTCGCAGCTCGTCCGTTCGCCGGGCGTGTACTTCGACCGGAACCGCGACAAGTCCACGGAGAAGGACGTCCACTCCGTCAAGGTCATCCCGTCCCGCGGCGCATGGCTCGAGTTCGACGTGGACAAGCGCGACACGGTCGGCGTCCGCATCGACCGTAAGCGTCGTCAGTCGGTGACCGTGCTGCTCAAGGCGCTCGGTTGGACCACCACCGAGATCAAGGAGCGCTACGGCTTCTCCGAGATCATGATGTCCACCCTCGAGAAGGACTCGGTCGAGGACACGGACCAGGCGCTGCTGGAGATCTACCGCAAGCTGCGTCCGGGCGAGCCGCCGACCAAGGAGTCCGCGGAGGCGCTGCTGGAGAACCTGTTCTTCAAGGAGAAGCGCTACGACCTGGCCCGCGTGGGTCGCTACAAGGTCAACCGCAAGCTCGGTCTGCCGGACCCCGAGGGCGACTCCACCACCACGCTCACGCGTGAGGACATCGCCGCCACCATCGAGTACCTCGTGCGGCTCCACGCCGGCGACGAGTCGATGCAGGTCGAGGGCGGCCGCGAGGTGCCCGTCGACGTCGACGACATCGACCACTTCGGTAACCGTCGTCTGCGTACGGTCGGCGAGCTCATCCAGAACCAGGTCCGCGTGGGTCTGTCCCGCATGGAGCGCGTGGTCCGCGAGCGCATGACCACGCAGGACTCCGAGGCGATCACCCCGCAGTCGCTGATCAACATCCGGCCCATCACCGCCGCGCTCAAGGAGTTCTTCGGAACCTCCCAGATGTCGCAGTTCATGGACCAGAACAACCCGCTCTCGGGTCTGACCCACAAGCGGCGTCTGTCGGCGCTGGGCCCCGGTGGCCTGTCGCGTGAGCGCGCCGGCCTCGAGGTCCGCGACGTCCACGCGTCGCACTACGGCCGCATGTGCCCGATCGAGACCCCTGAGGGCCCGAACATCGGCCTGATCGGCTCGCTCTCCGTGTACGCGCGGGTCAACCCGTTCGGCTTCATCGAGACCCCGTACCGCCGGGTCGTCGAGGGCGTCGTCACCGACGACGTGGACTACCTGACCGCCGACGAGGAGGACCGCCACATCGTGGCGCAGGCCAACTCGGAGGTCGACGCCGACGGTCGCTTCGTCGAGGACCTCGTCCTGGTGCGCAAGAAGCACGGTGACGTCGAGGTCGTCGCGGGTGAGGACGTCGACTACATGGACGTCTCGCCGCGGCAGATGGTCTCCGTGGCCACCGCGATGATCCCGTTCCTCGAGCACGACGATGCCAACCGTGCCCTGATGGGCGCGAACATGCAGCGCCAGGCCGTCCCGCTGGTGCGCAGCGAGTCGCCGCTCGTCGGCACCGGTATGGAGCTGCGTGCGGCCGTGGATGCGGGCGACGTCGTCGTCAACCTCTCCGGCGGCATGGTGGAGGAGGTCTCGGCCGACTTCATCACCGTGATGGACGACAACGGCAGTCGCGAGACCTACCGCCTGGCCAAGTTCGCCCGGTCCAACCAGGGCACCTGTTCCAACCAGCGGCCGATCGTCGACGAGGGTGACCGCGTCGAGGCCGGCCAGGTCCTCGCCGACGGCCCCTGTACCGAGAACGGTGAGATGGCGCTCGGCAAGAACCTCCTCGTGGCGATCATGCCGTGGGAGGGCCACAACTACGAGGACGCCATCATCCTCTCGCAGCGCCTGGTGGAGGAGGACGTGCTCACGTCCATCCACATCGAGGAGCACGAGATCGACGCCCGCGACACCAAGCTGGGTGCCGAGGAGATCACGCGCGACATCCCCAACGTCTCCGACGAGGTCCTCGCGGACCTGGACGACCGCGGCATCGTGCGTATCGGCGCCGAGGTCCGTGACGGCGACGTGCTGGTCGGCAAGGTCACGCCCAAGGGCGAGACCGAGCTGACCCCCGAGGAGCGCCTGCTGCGCGCCATCTTCGGTGAGAAGGCACGCGAGGTGCGCGACACCTCGCTCAAGGTGCCCCACGGTGAGTCCGGGAAGGTGATCGGCGTCCGCGTGTTCTCGCGTGATGACGACGACGACCTGCCCCCCGGCGTCAACGAGCTGGTCCGCGTGTACGTGGCGCAGAAGCGCAAGATCCAGGACGGCGACAAGCTCGCCGGCCGCCACGGCAACAAGGGCGTCATCGGCAAGATCCTCCCCGCCGAGGACATGCCGTTCATGCCCGACGGCACGCCCGTGGACATCATCCTCAACACGCACGGCGTCCCGCGTCGTATGAACATCGGTCAGATCATGGAGACCCACCTCGGCTGGCTGGCCAAGGCGGGCTGGGAGGTGCCGCGTGAGGCGGACGGCTCCCTGCCCGAGTGGGCCGCCAAGCTGCCGGAGGAGATCCACAGCGTCGAGGCCGGCACCAACACGGCCACCCCCGTCTTCGACGGTGCGGCGGACACGGAGATCACCGGCCTCCTGGGCTGCACCCTCCCGAACCGTGACGGCGAGCGGATGGTCAAGGGCGACGGCAAGTCGGTCCTGATGGACGGTCGTTCGGGCGAGCCGTTCCCGTACCCGGTGTCCGTGGGTTACATGTACATCCTCAAGCTGCACCACCTGGTGGACGACAAGATCCACGCTCGTTCCACGGGTCCGTACTCGATGATCACCCAGCAGCCGCTCGGCGGTAAGGCCCAGTTCGGTGGCCAGCGCTTCGGTGAGATGGAGTGCTGGGCGATGCAGGCGTACGGCGCCGCGTACACGCTCCAGGAGCTGCTCACGATCAAGTCCGACGACGTCGTGGGCCGCGTGAAGGTGTACGAGGCGATCGTCAAGGGCGAGAACATCCCGGAGCCGGGTATCCCGGAGTCCTTCAAGGTGCTCCTCAAGGAGCTGCAGTCGCTGTGCCTCAACGTCGAGGTGCTCTCCAGCGACGGCCAGACCGTCTCCCTCGGCGAGGGTGCCGAGGACGACGATCTCGATCGGACCGCCGCGAACCTGGGGATCAACCTCTCCCGCGACGAGTCCTCAGCAGCAGACGAACTGGCGCAGTAGGCGCCGGGGGCGCGCTTCACCGGCGCCCCGATCCCGAGAATTCCACGTTCCACCACGGCGGGCCCCACACCGGCCCACCCCGCGAGGGGCCCGCCATCATCCCACCCGGGAAAGGACGCCTACGTGCAGGACGTCAATCACTTCGACGAGCTGGTCATCAGTCTCGCGACCGCGGATAACATCCGTAACTGGTCCTACGGCGAGGTCAAGAAGCCGGAGACCATCAACTACCGCACCCTCAAGCCGGAGAAGGAGGGCCTGTTCTGCGAGAAGATCT
Organism: Rhodococcus sp. IEGM 1408; assembly: GCF_033142235.1. Taxonomy (NCBI): domain Bacteria; kingdom Bacillati; phylum Actinomycetota; class Actinomycetes; order Mycobacteriales; family Nocardiaceae; genus Rhodococcus; species Rhodococcus sp. IEGM 1408. The sequence continues at coordinate 256,372 of NZ_JAWLRW010000004.1, read as the reverse complement.
TCGGCCCCACCCGGGACTGGGAGTGCTACTGCGGCAAGTACAAGCGCGTGCGCTTCAAGGGGATCATCTGTGAGCGCTGCGGCGTCGAGGTGACCCGCGCCAAGGTGCGCCGTGAGCGGATGGGCCACATCGAGTTGGCCGCACCCGTCACCCACATCTGGTACTTCAAGGGTGTCCCGTCGCGGCTCGGCTACCTGCTGGACCTCGCGCCCAAGGACCTCGACAAGATCATCTACTTCGCGGCCTACGTGATCACCGGAGTGGACAAGGATCTGCGCCACAACGAGCTCAGCACCCTCGAGGCGCAGATGCTCGAGGAGCGCAAGATCGTCGAGGACGAGCGCGACTCGGACATCGAGGCCCGGGCCAAGAAGCTCGAGGCCGACCTGGCCGAGCTGGAGGCCGAGGGTGCCAAGGCCGACCAGCGCCGCAAGGTCAAGGACGGCGGCGAGAAGGAGATGAAGAAGCTCCGAGAGGGAGCCCAGCGCGAGCTGGACCGCCTCGACGAGATCTGGACCGCCTTCATCAAGCTCGACATCAACCAGATCATTGTCGACGAGGGCATCTACCGCGAGCTCGAGGACCGCTTCGGCGAGTACTTCGAGGGCGGCATGGGCGCCGAGGCGATCCAGACGCTGCTGCTCAACTTCGACCTCGCGGCCGAGGCCGAGATCCTCCGCGACGTCATCCGCAACGGCAAGGGTCAGAAGAAGATCCGCGCCCTCAAGCGACTCAAGGTCGTCTCCGCGTTCCTGCAGTCGGGCAACCACCCGGCCGCGATGGTGCTCGGTGCCGTCCCGGTGATCCCGCCGGAGCTGCGGCCGATGGTCCAGCTCGACGGTGGCCGGTTCGCCACGTCGGACCTCAACGACCTCTACCGGCGCGTGATCAACCGCAACAACCGCCTCAAGCGGCTGATGGATCTCGGTGCCCCCGAGATCATCGTCAACAACGAGAAGCGGATGCTCCAGGAGTCCGTCGACGCGCTGTTCGACAACGGTCGTCGCGGCCGGCCCGTCACGGGCCCGGGCAACCGCCCGCTCAAGTCGCTCTCGGACCTCCTCAAGGGCAAGCAGGGTCGGTTCCGTCAGAACCTGCTGGGCAAGCGCGTCGACTACTCGGGTCGTTCCGTGATCGTCGTGGGCCCGCAGCTGCAGCTGCACCAGTGTGGTCTGCCCAAGCTGATGGCGCTCGAGCTGTTCAAGCCCTTCGTCATGAAGCGTCTGGTGGACCTCAACCACGCGCAGAACATCAAGTCCGCCAAGCGCATGGTCGAGCGTCAGCGCGACCAGGTGTGGGACGTGCTCGAAGAGGTCATCTCCGAGCACCCGGTGATGCTCAACCGTGCACCCACGCTGCACCGCCTCGGCATCCAGGCGTTCGAGCCGCAGCTCGTGGAGGGTAAGGCCATCCAGCTGCACCCGCTCGTGTGTGAGGCCTTCAACGCCGACTTCGACGGCGACCAGATGGCCGTGCACCTCCCGCTGTCCGCGGAGGCGCAGGCCGAGGCCCGCATCCTCATGCTCGCCTCGAACAACATCCTGTCGCCGGCATCGGGTCGTCCGCTCGCCATGCCGCGACTGGACATGGTCACGGGTCTGTACTACCTGACCCGTCTGGACGAGGACGGGACCGGCGCGTACGTGCCGGCCGCCGTCGACTCCCCGGCGACCGGTGTGTACTCGACCTCGGCCGAGGCCATCATGGCCGTCGACCTCAAGGTGCTCGACATCCACGCGCCGATCCAGGTGCGACTGACGATGCAGCGTCCGTCCGCCGAGATCGAGGCGGAGCGCTTCCCCGAGGGGTGGACCCCCGGTCAGGCGTGGATCGCCGAGACCACGCTGGGTCGCGTCATGTTCAACGAGCTGCTCCCGGCGGACTACCCGTTCGTCAACGAGCAGATGCCCAAGAAGCGTCAGGCCGTGATCATCAACGACCTGGCCGAGCGCTACCCGATGATCGTCGTGGCGCAGACGGTGGACAAGCTCAAGGACACCGGTTTCTACTGGGCCACCCGCTCGGGCGTCACCATCGCCATGTCCGACGTGCTGGTCCCGCCGGCCAAGAAGGAGATCCTCGCCGGGTACGACGCCAAGGCCGCGCGCCTGGAGTCGCAGTACAGCCTGGGCAAGATCACCAACGAGGAGCGCAAGAGCGACCTGGTCAAGCTCTGGCAGGAGGCCACCGACGAGATCGGTAACGCCATGGAGGCCAACTACCCGGACTCCAACCCGATCCCGACGATCGTCAAGTCGGGCGCGGCGGGCAACATGACCCAGATCCGTTCGCTCGCGGGCATGAAGGGTCTGGTCACCCGACCGAACGGCGAGTTCATCCCGCAGCCGATCAAGTCCTCGTTCCGCGAGGGCCTGACCGTGCTCGAGTACTTCATGAACACGCACGGTGCGCGTAAGGGTCTGGCCGACACGGCGCTGCGTACGGCCGACTCCGGTTACCTCACGCGTCGTCTGGTCGACGTCTCGCAGGACGTCATCGTCCGGGAGACCGACTGTGGCACCAGCAAGGGTGTCGAGACGACCATCGCCCGCCGCGAGGTGGACGCCCAGGGCGTCGAGACCGGCGTCCTGGACCGGGACGAGCACGTCGAGACCTCGACGTTCGCCCGCACGCTGGCGGAGGACGCGGTCGACGCGTCGGGCACCGTCATCGTGGCGGCCGGCACCGACCTCGGCGACCCGAACATCGAGGCGCTCATCGGCGCCGGCATCGAGAAGGTCAAGGTCCGTTCGGTCCTGACCTGCACCACGGGCACCGGCGTCTGTGCGACCTGCTACGGCCGCTCGATGGCGACCGGTCTGCTGGTCGACATCGGCGAGGCTGTCGGCATCGTCGCCGCGCAGTCCATCGGTGAGCCGGGTACCCAGCTCACGATGCGTACATTCCACCAGGGTGGCGTCGGCGACGACATCACCGGTGGTCTGCCGCGAGTGCAGGAGCTCTTCGAGGCTCGTGTGCCCAAGGGCAAGGCTCCGATCGCCGAGGAGGCGGGCCGGATCCGCCTCGAGGAGGAGGAGCGCTTCTACACCATCACGATCACGCCGGACAACGGTGCGGACGAGGTCGTGTACGAGAAGCTGTCCAAGCGTCAGGGCCTCGCGCACATCGTCCTGGAGGACGGTTCGTCCCGTCCGATCGTCGACGGCGATCACCTGGAGCGCGGTCAGGCACTCCTCGAGGGTCCGCCGGACCCCCACGAGGTGCTGGCGATCCTCGGTCCGAACGGTGTCCAGAAGTTCCTCGTCGACGAGGTGCAGAAGGTCTACCGCGCGCAGGGCGTGTCGATCCACGACAAGCACCTCGAGGTCATCGTCCGCCAGATGATGCGTCGCGTCGCGATCAACGACTCGAACAGCACCGAGTTCCTGCCCGGTGCACTGGTCGAGCGGTCCGAGCTCACGACGGAGAACCGTCGCGTGCTGGCCGAGGGTGGTTCGCCGGCCTCGGCGCGACCGGTCCTGATGGGCATCACCAAGGCCTCGCTCGCCACGGACTCGTGGCTCTCCGCGGCCTCCTTCCAGGAGACCACCCGCGTGCTCACCGACGCCGCCATCAACAAGCGGTCGGACAAGCTCGTGGGCCTCAAGGAGAACGTCATCATCGGTAAGCTCATCCCGGCGGGTACCGGTATCAACAAGTACCGCAACTCGACGGTCGAGCCCACCGAGGAGGCCCGCGCGGCCGCGTACTCCATCCCGGACTACGGCGATGGTTTCTACGGTCCCGAGGACGGCTTCGGCGACGCCACCGGCGCGTCGGTCCGCCTGGACGACCTGGGCTACTGACCCGGCGTACCCGAGCGGTACACCAGGGCTGAACTGCCCACACCGGACCCCCGAGCACCTCGTGTGCCGGGGGTCCGGTGCGTATCCCCGGCCTGGTTATCGCATGCCGGGAACGTGTTCTAGACTTGCCCGATGTGCCCTGGTCCGCCGCGTCCGTCGCGGGGGAGCGGGGCCGACGACCGGAAGGGGGCGATCGAGAAGTGCGAATCGCACTGCTCTCGTACAGGAGCAAGCCACACGGCGGCGGGCAGGGCGTCTACGTCCGGCACCTGAGCCGCGAGCTGGCAGCGCTGGGCCACACCGTCGAGGTGTTCTCCGGTCAGCCGTATCCGGAGCTCGACCCCGGGCCGACGCTCACCGAGGTCCCGAGCCTGGACCTCTACAACGACGCCAACCCGTTCCGCACACCGCACCCCCGTGAGATCCGCGACCGGATCGACCTCCTCGAGGTGCTGACCATGTGGACCGCCGGTTTCCCGGAGCCCCGCACCTTCAGCCTGCGGGCGGCGCGGGTGCTCACGCCCCGACTCGCCGACTTCGACGTGGTGCACGACAACCAGTGCCTCGGCACCGGGTTGCTCGAGCTGGAGAAGGCGGGTTTCCCCGTCGTCGCCACCGTGCACCACCCGATCACCCGGGATCGCGGGCTCGCCATGAAGGAGGCGCCGCTGCGGAAGAAGCTCACCACCTGGCGGTGGTTCGGCTTCCTCGGCATGCAGATCCGGGTCTCCCGCAAGCTGCAGGAGATCATCACGGTCTCCAGCAACTCGGCCGAGGACATCGCGTCCGACTTCGGGGTCGACCCCGACCGGATCGTCACCATCCCGCTGGGCGTGGACACCGACCGCTTCCACGACCGTCGCGACCGTGAGCCCGGCCGCCTGGTCTGCGTGGCCAGCGCCGACCAGCCGCTCAAGGGCGTGCCGATCCTGCTCCGTGCGCTGGCGAAGGTGCGCGAGGACCACCCGGAGGTGCGGCTCACGCTGATCTCCAAGCTCAAGCGCAAGGGGGAGGCCGCCCGCCTGCTGGAGTCGTTGGGGCTGCGCGACTGCGTCGACCTGGTGTCCGGGGTCGACGACGACGAGTTGGCCCGACTCGTGGGCACCGCCGAGATCTCGGTCGTGCCGAGCATGTACGAGGGCTTCTCGCTCCCCGCGGTCGAGGCGATGTCCAGCGGTTGTGCGCTGGTCGCCACCCGCGCGGGTGCCCTGCCCGAGGTCGTGGGCACCGACGATTCGGCGGCCCGGTTGGTCGAGCCCGGGAACGTGGACGAGCTGGCCCGCCAGATCAGCGCCCTGCTGTCCGACCCGGACGAGCGTCTACGCCTGTCGCAGGGCGGGCGCGCGCGGGTGATGGAGCGTTACAGCTGGGCGGCCGTCGCCAGGCGGACCGTCGAGGTCTACCAGACGGCGATCGCCCGCGTCCGCGGCGACGCGCTGCCGGACCTGACCGTCGGCCCGGTCATCGGGCCGGATCAGACAGAGATAGACGAGCACGTCGCCGATGACGTGCCCGAGGTGCTCCCGGATTCCGGGGAGTACGCCATTCGTGAGCAGGAGGACGCGCATGCTGACCGCTGATTTCAATCGTCTAGGGGTAACCCCCGGCATGCGAGCCATCGATGTGGGGGCCGGCCTCGGTCGGCACACCTTCGAGCTCTACCGCCGTGGCGCCGATGTCACCGCGTTCGACCAGAACGCCGATGAGATGCGCCAGGTCACCGAGATGCTCGCCGCGATGGAAGCCGAGGGCGAAGGCCTGCCGGAGTCCAGGGGCGAGGCCACGACCGGTGACGCGCTGAACATGCCCTACGAGGACAGCACGTTCGATCTGGTGCTCATCTCCGAGGTGCTCGAGCACGTCCCCGAGGACACCAAGGCGATCGCCGAACTGGTCCGGATCCTCAAGCCGGGCGGGGTCGCCGCGGTGACCGTGCCGCGCGAGTGGCCCGAGAAGCTGTGCTGGAAGCTCTCCGACGCCTACCACTCGAACCCGGGCGGCCACTGCCGCATCTACACGGCCGAGGAGCTGGGCTTCAAGCTCCGCTCCGCCGGCCTGGAGGTCACCGGCACGGGCTTCGCGCACGCTCTGCACGCGCCGTACTGGTGGCTCAAGTGCGCGGTGGGTACCCAGAACGACGACCACCCGCTGCCCAAGGCCTACCACCAGCTCCTGGTGTGGGACCTCATGAAGGGGCCCTGGATCACCCGCACGGCGGAGAAGCTGCTCAACCCGGTGATGGGCAAGTCCATCGTCTTCTACCTGCGTAAGCCCGCGGAGGCCTGATCGTCCGTGCACACGATGACAGGCGGAATCGACCGTTCCCGACCCGTGCCCAGTGTGCCGGGGGTCCTCGACGCCGAGGCAGCGCGTGCCACGGGTGCGTGGATCGCCTCCGTGCAGCGTCCGAGCGGTGAGATCCCGTGGTTCACGGGGGGTCACACCGATCCGTGGGACCACACCGAATCGGCGATGGGATTGTCTGTCGCGGGCCAGTGGGAGGCCGCCGAGAAGGCGTACGGCTTCCTGCGGGACACCCAGCGCAGTGACGGTTCCTGGCCGGTCAAGTGGCAGGACGGCGTGGTGGTCGACGGAGACATCGACGCCAACTTCTGCGCCTACGTGGCGGTCGGGGTGTGGCACCACCACCTGGTCGCCGCCCAGCCCGGGTTCCTGCAGTCCATGTGGCCCACGGTGCGCCGGGCGCTCGACCTGGTCCTGACCTTCCAGGGTCCGGAGGGTCAGATGTGGTGGGGTGCCGGGCCGGAGGGCTTCGACGAGGTGGCCCTCATCACCGGTTCGTCGAGCATCCACCACGCGCTGCGGTGCGGGGTGGCGATCGCCGAGGAGCTGGGGGAGACCGCCCCGGACTGGGACGCGGCCGCCGACTCGCTGGGCCACGCCCTGCGCGCGCATCCGGAACTGTTCACGCCCAAGCCCGAGTTCTCCATGGACTGGTACTACCCGGTTCTCGGTGGGGTCTTCGTGGGGCAGCAGGCACAGGACAGGCTGGACTCGTTGTGGGACGAGTTCGTGGTCGACAGCCTGGGCATCCGTTGCGTCAACCACCGGCCGTGGGTCACCGGCGCAGAGACGTGCGAGCTGGTGCTCGCGCTGGAGGCGGCGGGGCGCCACGAGCAGGCCCTCGAGCAGTTCACCAACATGCAGCACCTGCGGGACACCGACGGTTCCTACTGGACCGGGCTGGTGTTCGCGGACGGCAAGCGTTGGCCAGTGGAGCTGAGCACGTGGACCGGGGCGGTCATGCTGCTGGCCGCGGACGCGCTCTCGCGCGCCACGCCGGGTAACGAGATCTTCCGGTACGTCTCGGACCACACCTCGCAGCGACTGGAGTCGAACCCGGGCGATCCGGCCGAGTGCGCTCCTGGCGAGATCTGCCCTCCCGTCCCCGTCTCCGTGCGCTAGTCTGTCGGAAACCGTCACTGGACACTTGTCTGATCAGGTGTCAGGGCCGTGGAGGCCCGCGGCGGTGACGACGCGCCCCGAGGAGACCCATGGAATTCGGACTCACCCTGTTCACCAGCGACCGGGGCATCCGGCCGACCACCGCCGCGGTGGCCGCGGAGAGGGCGGGGTTCTCGGCGTTCTACGTGCCCGAGCACACCCACATCCCGGTCCGGCGTGAGGCCGCGCACCCGGGGACCGGCGGTGCCGAGCTCCCCGACGAGCGCTACTCCCGGACCCTGGACCCGTGGGTCGCGCTCGCCGCGGTGTCCTCGGTAACCTCGACGATCCGACTCGGTACCGCTGTCGCGATCCCGGTCGAGAGCGACCCGATCACGCTGGCCAAGACCATCGCCTCGGTCGACCACCTCTCCGACGGCCGCACCGTTCTCGGGGTGGGCTACGGCTGGAACCTCGACGAGATGGCCGACCACAACGTGCCGCCCAAGCTGCGCCGCACGATGCTGCGCGAGTACCTGGAGGCCATGCGTGAGCTCTGGAGCCGGGACGAGGCCGAGTACCACGGGCAGTTCGTGGACTTCGGCCCCAGCTGGGCCTGGCCCAAGACCGTCCAGAAGGGCGGGCCCCGCACGCTCGTGGGCGCGGCCGGCAACGAGAAGAACTTCAAGTGGATCTGCCGCAGCGCCGATGGCTGGATGACCACGCCGATCTCCGAGGACATCGCCGGTAGCGTGCGACAGCTGCGCGAGCTGTGGGCGGAGGCCGGTCGCGAGGGCGAACCGTACATCGTGGTCCTGGACGGCAAGCCCGTCCCCGAGAAGATCGAGATGTACCGCGAACTCGGTGTGCATGAACTCGTCTACGGCACCCCGGACAAGTCGGAGGAGGAGGTGCTCGCCTACATCGAGCGCCTGGCCGGGAAGCTCGGCCTCGGAGTTCCCGCATGACTGGTGTCCGCATGACTGGTGTCCGCATGACTGGTGTCCGCATGACAGGTTCCCGCATGACAGCGGGCGCACGACAGTGACCGCATGACAGCGACCGGCTGACCGGGGCCCCGGTACGGCGGTACCGTTGGGTCCATGGACACAGAAGTCACCGCCATCCCCGTCGTCGTCGTCACCGGGGCGGGAGGTGGCCTGGGTGCCGCCACCACCGCGCTCTACGCCAGCCGCGGCTGGCACGTCGTCGCCGTCGACCTCACCGCGCCGCCCTCGGGCCCCGGTATCACGTCCGTGGCGGCCGACGTCACCGACTCCGCGTCCCTCAAGGCGCTCGCCGATCGCGTCCGTGCCGAGCACAACCGGCTGGACGCCGTGATCACCTTCGCCGGGGTGCTGGGGATCGGCCCGCTCGCCGAGACGGACCCCGAGCGGGTCCAGCAGGTGCTCGACGTGAACGTCATGGGCACCGTCCGCACCGTCCACGCCCTGTTCGACCTGCTCCGCTCCAGTGGCGGCCGCGTGGTGCTCATCAGCTCGGAGACCGGCCCCCAGCACGGGATGCCGATGAACGGCGCCTACGCCATGAGCAAGCACGCGATCGAGGCCTACGGCGACTCGCTGCGGCGCGAACTCATGTTCCTCGGCCCGGACGTGGTGCTGATCCAGCCCGGCCCCTTCCGGACCGGGATGACCGCATCGATCCGGCGTCGCTTCCAGGAGTCCACGCTCCCGGGCTCGCCGTTCGCTGCCATGGCCGCGGTGATGGGGGAGATGGCGGCGGGCGAGGACGACAAGGCCACCGACCCCGGAGTCCTCGCCGAAGCCGTGTGGACCGCCGGCACCACCGACCGGCCCCGCCACCGCTACGCGGTGCGGTGGGACCTGGGCCGCCGCCTCCTCGACCACCTCCCGGTCCCACTGGTGGACAAGGCGCTCACCCTGGCTCTCGGCGGGAAGATCGACGCCAAGAAGCTCGAACTGCGCCGGGAGGCGGCCGAGGCGCTCAGCGTCGCCGAGGCGGAGGCGCGGCCGTGAGCGATCTGCCGTGAGTGATCTGCCCTGATCCACACAGACGCGGAGGATCTGACATGAGCAACGTGGAGTCCCGCCCCGAGGAGATCGAGTGCGAGGCGGGCGGTGCGCCGGGCGGGCCCGAACCCGGCGGCGCGGCCGTGGAGATCCTCACCTCGCGAGAGGTACCGCTCGGCGGGCCGCGGGCGATGACCGTCAGGCGGACGCTGCCGCAGCGGCAACGCTCGCTCATCGGCGCCTGGTGCTTTGTCGACCACTACGGGCCCGACGACGTCACGGCCTCCGGCGGCATGGACATCCCCTCGCACCCCCACACCGGCCTGCAGACCGTCAGCTGGCTCTTCGAGGGCGAGGTGACCCACCACGACTCCGGGGACAACCACGCGGTCGTGCGGCCCGGGGAGCTCAACCTCATGACCTCCGGCGCCGGCATCTGCCACACGGAGGTCTCGACCCAGGACACGACCACGCTGCACGGGGTGCAGCTGTGGACCGTGCTCCCCGAGCGTGACCGCGAATCCAGCGGCCGCGGGTTCGACCACTACGTGCCCGAGCCCGTGGCCTTCGAGGGTGGCTCGGCACTGGTCTTCCTGGGCTCGCTGCTGGGCTCGTCGTCGTCGATCACGACCTTCTCACCTCTCCTCGGCGCGGAGCTCCGCCTGGACCCCGGTGCCGCGCTCCGGCTCGACGTGGACCCGGAGTTCGAGCACGGGCTGCTGGTGGACGCCGGTGACGTCACGCTGGGCGGAGTGACCGTCGAACCCGCCCAGCTGGGCTACACGGGTGTCGGCGAGACCTCCCTGACGATCCGCAACACCGGGTCCACCCAGGCGCGCATGATCCTGATCGGTGGGACCCCGTTCGACGAGGAGATCGTCATGTGGTGGAACTTCATCGGCCGCACCCACGACGAGATCGTGCGCTACCGGCAGGAGTGGGAGGCGGGGGCGGACCGCTTCGGGCGGGTCCACGGGTACATCGGCCATGACCCGGACGGGCTCACCCGGTTGCCCGCGCCCACCCTGCCGGGCACCGTTCTCACGCCGCGCGCCAACCCGGCCGCGCGGGCGCAGACCGGGAGACCCAGCTGACCAGAGACCCAGCTGACCAGAGACCCAGCTGACTGAAAAGACCCAGCTGACTGAAAAGACCCAGCTGACCGACGGAAGGACTCGAGATGACCGAGTACACCGACAAGACCGGCGCCACCGTGACCGTGGAGCGCGATCCGGCGCAGGACGCCTACCAGATCCGCGACGCCAGCGGTGAGGTCGCCGGCCACGCCCACTTCCGCGAGCGCGACGGCGAGCGGATCTTCCACCACACCGTGGTCGACGAGCGCTTCGGCGGCCGGGGCATGGGCACCGCGCTGGTCCGCGGCGCCGTCGAGGCCACCCGCGACGAAGGCGTACCCGTCGTGGCCGAGTGCGGCATGGTCAAGGGATTCCTGGAGAAGAACGACGAGGAGTTCTCGGGCGCCTACCGGCCGTCCACCCCCGAGGACAGGGCCTGGCTGGCCGGCGGGGACGACTGACGTGGGGGTCCCGCAACTGGACCGCGCCCCGCGCGAGGTCTACAAGCAGCTCGTGCGCACCGCGGTCGCCTCCCGGGAGGCGTCGACGTCCGCCGGGCTGTCCGAGACGCTCCTCGAGCTGGTCAACGTGCGGGTCTCACAGCTCAACGGCTGCGCCGCCTGCCTGGCTACGCACGTGCCCGCCGCGCGGAAGGCGGGGGTCTCCCAGGAGCGCCTCGACCTGCTGCCGGCGTGGCGGGATCTCGACGACTTCGGCGAGCCGGAGCGGGCCGCGCTGCGGCTGGCCGAGACGCTCACGACACTCGACGACGTGACGGAGCGTCACGCCGCCACGGCGGCCGCCGCGGAGGTGTTCGACGACGATCAACTCTCGGCGTTGGAGTGGTCGATCGTGCTGATCAACGCGTTCAACCGGGTGTCGATCGCCAGTCACCACCAGGTGCGGCTGGAGGACTGAGCGGGCGGTCAGCGGCGGAACCGGTGGGTGATCAGCGACTGGCGACCGGGAGCATCGCCGCGCGGTCGGAGCGGATGATCTCCTTGCCGAAGGGGAAGCACGTCACGGGGATGAGCTTGAGGTTGGCCCAGGCCAGCGGGAGCCCGATGACCGTGACGGCCTGGGCGAGCGCGGTGGCCACGTGCCCGAGGGCCAGCCAGATACCGGCGACGACGAACCAGATGACGTTGGCGGCGGCGCTCACCCCGCCGGGGCGGCCGCGGTCCACGACCTCGCGACCGAACGGCCACAGGACGTAGGCCGCGATGCGGAAACTCGCGACGCCGAACGGGATCGTGATGATGAAGACGCACGCCAGGATCCCCGCGAGGACGTAGCCGACGAACAACCAGATCCCGGCCGTCACGAGCCAGATCAGATTGAGGACCAGGATCAGGACGGAACGCATGCCGCCCACTCTAGGCGCGCGACAACAGGACACGAGCGCAGCAGGCCCCGCAGGGTTACCGTGGGCGGTGTGAGCGACAAGCCGGACATCCAGACCCTCGGCCAGCTGCGCGCCGCGGGGTACACCAGCCGAACCCTGCGCGACGAGTTGCGCGCGAACCTCCTCGCACAACTGGCCGCGGGCCGGGACCCGTGGCCGGGGATGCACGGCTTCGAGTCGACGGTGATCCCGCAGGTCGAGCGGGCGGTCATCGCGGGCCACGACATCGTCCTGCTGGGCGAGCGCGGGCAGGGCAAGACCCGCCTGCTGCGCACGCTGGTGGGTCTGCTCGACGAGTGGTCGCCGGTGGTGGCCGGTTCCGAACTGAGCGAGGACCCGCTCGCCCCGATCACCGCGGTGACGCGGGACCGGATCGCACTCGAGGGAGATGAGCTGCCGATCGCGTGGCGGCACCGCTCCGAACGCTACGTGGAGAAGCTCTCCACCCCCGACACCTCCGTGGCGGACATGATCGGCGACGTGGACCCCATGCGGGTCGCGGAGGGTCGCCGACTCGGTGACCCGGAGACGATCCACTACGGGTTGGTGCCGCGCGCGAACCGCGGGATCGTGGCGCTCAACGAGCTCCCCGACCTGGCCGAGCGGATCCAGGTGGCGCTGCTCAACGTCATGGAGGAGCGGGACGTGCAGATCCGCGGCTACGTGCTGCGGTTGCCGCTCGACGTGCTGGTGGTGGCCTCGGCCAACCCGGAGGACTACACCAACCGCGGCCGCATCATCACCCCGCTCAAGGACCGTTTCGGCGCGGAGATCCGTACCCACTACCCGCTGGACCTGTCCGACGAGATCGCCGTGGTCCGGCAGGAGGCCGACCTGACCGCGGAGGTGCCGGACGCGCTGCTGGAGCTCCTGGCCAGGTTCACCCGCGAACTGCGGACGTCCGATTCCGTCAACCAGGCCTCGGGGGTGTCCGCGCGCTTCGCCATCGCGGGCGCGGAGACCATCGCCGCGGCGGCTCGGCGGCGCGCGGCCGTCCGGGGCACCGACGACCCGGGGGAGGCGGTCGCGCGGCTCGTGGACGTGGACGCCGCCGTCGACGTCCTACGCGGCAAGGTCGAGTTCGAACCCGGTGAGGAGGGCCGCGAGCCCGAGATCCTGCGCTACCTGCTGCGCAGCGCCACGGTCGACGTCGTCCGCGACCTCTTCCGCGGCCTCGACTTCGCCCCTCTGGTCGAGTCGTTCGACGGCTCGGTGACGCTGACGACCGGCGCCAGCGTGACCGCGGCGGAGTTCCTCGCGGCGCTGCCCGAGCTGTCCGAGCCGGGGTTGTACGACCAGATCGCCGAGCGCCTGGGTGCGACCTCCGCGGGTCAGCGGGCCGGGGCGATCGAACTCGCGCTGGAGGGGCTGTACCTCGCCCGGCGCCTGTCCAAGGAGACCGGGGACGGCGCCGCCGTCTACGGCTGACGATCCGAGGCGCCTCGAGGCGGTCGGGAGGCGGCCGGGAGGTCGCCGGACAAGGAGGTTCGCGATGTCGCGAGCAGAACGCCGCGCCCGCTACGGCCGGTTCACCGGTGGCCCGGACCCGCTCGCGCCGCCGCTCGACCTGTCCGAGGCGCTCGACGCGGTATCCGAGGGGGTGATGGCCGGGTACTCGCCCGAGCAGTCGATGCGGGAGTTCCTGCGCCGCGGCGGCAGCGACCAGACCGGCCTGGACGAGCTCGCCGGCAGGGTGCAGCGCCGCCGCCGCGAACTGCTCGATCGGCACCACCTGGGCGGAACGCTGGAAGAGGTGGCCGAGCTCCTGAATTCGGCATTGCTGGCCGAGCGCGGGCAGCTCGCCCGCGACACGCAGATGGACCCGATGGACCGCACCCTGCGGGAGATGACCATCGAGAATCTCCCGGACTCCCCGGCCGCGGCCGTCGGGGAGCTGGCCGACTACGACTGGGCGTCCGCCGAGGCGCGGGAGGCGTACCGCCGGATCCAGGACCTGCTCGGGGCGGAAGCTCTGGACGCGCGGTTCGCCGGAATGAAGCAGGCCCTGGAGAACGCGACCGACGCCGACCGCGAGGCCGTGTCGGAGATGCTGGCCGACCTCACCGAGCTGCTCGACAAGCACTCCCGCGGGGAGGACACCCCGGAGGACTTCGAGCGCTTCATGGACAAGCACTCCGACGCCTTCCCGGAGCAGCCCGAGAACATCGACGAGCTGATCGACGCGCTGGCCAAGCGGTCGGCTGCCGCGCAGCGCATGATGCGGTCGATGACCGCGGAGCAGCGCGAGGAGCTCATGGCGCTCTCGCAGCAGGCGTTCGGGTCGCCCGAACTCATGGCGCAACTCGGGCGGCTCGATGGTCTGCTGCAGTCCCTGCGGCCGGGCGAGGACTGGGACGGCTCCGAGGACTTCGGCGGCGACCAGGGACTCGGCTTCTCCGAGGGGGCCGCGGCGATGGCCGAGCTCGGCGACCTGGACAGGCTTGCCGAACAGCTCGCGCGGGGCACCGAGGGGTCGCCGCTGTCCGAGCTCGACCTGGAGGCCGTGGCCCGTCACCTGGGCGGCGAGGCGGCCGTGTCCCTGCGGACCCTGGCGAAGCTCGAGGAGTCGATGCGGGAGTCCGGCTACCTGACCCGGCGCCCCGACGGCGACCTCAGGCTGTCCCCGGCCGCGCTGCGAAAGCTGGGGGGATCGTTACTGCGGGATGCCGCACGTCGGCTCTCGGGTCGGACGGGCGCCCGTGACACCCGCGTCTCCGGCGCGGCCGGGGAACAGACGGGGTCCAGCCGGGAGTGGCGGTTCGGCGACGTCGAGTCGTGGGACGTGCCGCGGACCGTCACCAACGCCATCACGCGGCTGGCGGCGGAGGGCGGTGATCCTCGGGGCGGGATCCGCCTGCTCCCCGACGACATCGAGGTACGCGAGACCGAGGCGCGCACCCAGGCGGCGGTCGCGCTGCTGGTCGACACGTCGTTCTCCATGGCCATGGAGGGCCGCTGGGTGCCGATGAAACGCACGGCGCTCGCGCTGCACCACCTGGTCAGTACGCGCTTCCGGCAGGACGAGTTGCAGCTCATCTCGTTCGGCCGCTTCGCCCAGACGCGGACCGTGGAGGAGTTGCTCTCTCTGGACGCCGAGTACGAGATGGGGACCAACCTGCACCACGCGCTGCTGCTGGCCGGCCGCTTCTTCCGCAGGCACCCGTCCATGCAGCCGGTCCTGCTGGTGGTGACAGACGGGGAGCCCACGGCCCATCTACTCGGCAGCGGGGAACCGTGGTTCGGCTACCCGCCGGCGCCCGAGACCATCCGCACCACCGTCGACGAACTCGACCGGGTCGCCCGGTTCGGGGCGCAGACGACGTTCTTCCGGCTGGGCGAGGACCCAGGGCTCGGCCGCTTCCTCGACGCGTTGGCCCGCCGCGTCGGCGGGACGGTGGTCGCCCCGGACGTCGACGACCTGGGCGCCGCCGTGGTCGGCAGGTTCCTGCACTCGCGCCGCGGCCGCCCGGGCACGGGTGATCCGTGGAACGCGGGCGGCCGCTGGGCGGTGTAGTGGCCCCTACGGCAGGGGCGCGCCGACGACGCCGGAGTCGCGACGCAGCACGCGCAGCGAGTCCACGGCGCGGACCTCGGTGAACTGACCGGACTCCAGGGCGCGGCAGTAGATCTCGTACGGCGGGCGGCCGCCGTCCTCGGGGTTCGGGAACACGTCGTGGATCAGCAGCGCGCCGCCGATCGCCACCCACGGGGCCCAACCCTCATAGTCGGCCTGCGCTGCCTCGGAGGAGTGGCCGCCGTCGATGAACACGAACGAGGCCGGCTTGCCCCACACCCGCGCGACCTGGCGCGAGCTGCCCACGGCCGCCGTCACCACGTCGTCGAGACCCGCGTCCCACATGGTGTGCCGAAACGCGACCAGGGTCTCCAGGCGGCCCGTGTGCGGGTCCACCATCGTGGTGTCGTGGTACTCCCACCCGGGCTGGTGCTCCTCGGACCCACGGTGGTGGTCGACGGTGACGATGCTGCCGCCGGTCACCCGCGCGGCCGCGCCGAGGAAGACGGTGGACCGGCCGCAGTAGGTGCCGATCTCGACGCCCACGCCGTCGCCCAGGTACTCGCAGGCGATCTCGTAGAGGGTGCGGCCCTCGTCCAGCGGCATGAAGCCGGGGGCGGCGAGCGCCACGTCGAGCAGCGCCTGGTCGATCTGGGGTGCGGTCATGGAATAAACCTATCGCCCGACACTCGGCCTGGAACTCCCGCCCTCAACCCTCAGCCCTCGCCGTCCGCCGCGGCCGCGGGCGCGGCTGCGGCCCGCCGGGCGGCCTTACGGGCTCGCGCCACGTGCGGGCCCACCACGTTGCCCAGCTTGGTGGCGTTGGGCCAACCCGCGTAGTAGCAGAGGAACAGCACGATCTCCTCCAGTTCCTCCGGGGTGAGCTCGCCGTTGCCCAGGGCTGCGCCCACCTGGATGTCCGCGATGTCGGAATTGCCCTGGGCGGTGAGCGCGCCCAGCAGCAGCAGGCGACGGTCTCGGTGGCTCAGGCCCGGTCGGGCCCAGATGCGCCCGAACAGGTGGTCCGCGGTCTCCCCGAAGTAGTCGCCGGGGCCGTCGGACATGTCGAAGCCGTAGACCTCGGTCATCATGGCCAGGCCGCGCTCGCGCTCGGGTGTCGTGCCGGACTCTGCGGTGTCGCTCATCGTGCTCCCTCGTCGTCGTCGTTGTTGCCACTACCGGCGTCCCCGCCGGCGTCGCCACCCGGGTCGCCGCCCGCGGCGCGCGCGATCTCGCCCGGCCCCACGCCGAACCCGGTGCCCAGGTCGCGTAGCGCGATCGTGCCCAGCGGGAGGTCCACGCCCAGCCGCTCGCCCAGCGCCAGGGCCAGGGACAGGTCCTTCTCGCCCAGTCCACGGACGTGGGTGAACACGCCGTGCCAGAAGTCGTCGGTGGCGATCGGTGCGGTGGTCTCGCGCAGCATGACGGCTCCGGCGCCGCCGGTGATGGCGTCGGTGTGCCGGACCACGCGGCCCAGCTTGGCGATGTCGACGCCGGCCGCCTCCGCCAGGCGCGAGGCCTCGGCGGTGGCCGTGAAGGAGATGAAGTGCAGCAGGTTGCGGGCCAGCTTCATCTGCGTGCCCGCGCCCACCTCGCCGGCGTGGACCGGCATGGCGGCCCAGAGGGCGAAGACCGGCTTGCAGGCCTCGTAGACCTCGCGGGGCCCGCCGACCATGGCGGCGAGCTGACCCTTTTCCGCGCCCGGAGCGCCGCCGGAGACCGGGGCGTCCACCAGGTGCACCCCGCTCGCGGCGCACACCCCGGCCAGCTCGACGGCCGTGGTGTCGGAGATGGTGGAGTGGACCGCGATGACCGTCCCGGGGGCCGCGGTGCGCAGGATGCCGTCGGGACCGTCGACGACGTCGCGGACCTGGTCGTCGTTGAGCACCGTCACCGACACCAGGCGCGCGGTCCGGGCCACCTCGGCGCCCGTCGCGGCCGCCGTCGCGCCCTCGGCGACGAACGGCTCCGTGGCCTCGGCGCGCACGTCGCACACCACCAGCCCGCCGGGCCAGTCCAGCAGCCGCCGGGCGATCGGCGCGCCCATGTTGCCCAGGCCGATGAACCCGACCGGGGCGGGGGAGTCCTCGGGCGTGCCCGGGCCGATGCGCGCGGCGCCCGTGTCCTGAGGCCCGCTCATGACCGGATGATCTGTCCGCCGTCGACGTTGAAGATCTGCCCGGTGATCCAGCTCGCCTCGTCCGACAGCAGGAACAGCAGCATGCCCACCAGGTCCTCCGGCTGGCCCATGCGGTTGAGGGGCAGCTTGTCGACCATGTCCTTGACCATCGACTGCGGGGTGGTGGTGCGGTTGGCCTCGGTGTCGATCGGGCCGGGCGCGATGGCGTTGACCCGGATGTTGGAGCCACCGAGCTCGGTGGCGAGCTGCTGGGTCAGGCCGTTGACGCCCACCTTGGCCAGGCCGTAGAAGCCCGAGTAGAGCCACGCCGCGGTGGAGGACTGGTTGACGATCGCGCCGCCGCCGGCCGCCGCCATCTTCTCCCAGCACGCGCGCACCATGAGGAGCTGGCCGTTCATGTTGACCTGCATGAACTTCTGGTAGTAGTCCCAGGGCACGGTGATGAGGAAGTCGAGCTTCATCCCGCCGAAGATCGCGGCGTTGTTGACCAGCATGTCCAGCGATCCGAACTTCTCCACGGTCGCCTCGGCGCACGCACCGGCGGAGTCCGGGTCGGCGACGTCGGTGTGCTGGAAGAAGGCCTCGCCGCCGGCGGCCACGATGTCCGCGGCCACGCGCTCGCCCTCGGTGTCCGACACGTCGGCCACCACGACCTTCGCGCCCTCCGCGGCGAGCGCCTTGGCGTACGCCTCTCCGATGCCGCCGGCCGCGCCGGTCACGATCACGGACTTGCCGTCAAAACGTCCCATGTCTGTGTGCTGCTCTCTCTAGGTGGTGCGGTGGGTCGGGCTTGTGTGGCGGGTCAGGCTCGCGCGGCCGATCAGGCCGGGGTGGCCACGGACTTGGTCTCGAGGTATTCCTCGAAGCCCTGGCGGCCCATCTCGCGGCCGATCCCGGACTGCTTGTAGCCGCCGAAGGGCACGTCGGCGCCGTACCAGACGCCGCCGTTCACCCCGAGCGTGCCGGTGCGGATGCCGGCGACGACCTTCTCGACCCGCTCGAGGTCGCTGCCCCAGACGGCGCCGGACAGGCCGTAGGGGGAGTCGTTGGCGATCCGGACGGCGTCGTCGTCACCGTCGTGGGGGATGACCACGAGGACGGGGCCGAAGATCTCCTCCTGCGCGACCCGCGCGGAGTTGTCGAGACCGGAGATCAGGGTGGGCTCGACCCAGAACCCCGCGGCCTTGTCCGCGCCGGAGGGACGGCCGCCGCCGATCTCGATGGTCCCGCCCTCCTGCACCGCCAGGGCGATGTACGCCTCGACCCGCTCGCGCTGGAGCTCGGAGATCAGCGGTCCGCACAGGGTGCCGGGGTCGGTGGGGTCGCCCGGCGCGAACGCGGCCATGGCGCCCTTGGCGGCCTCGACGGCCTCGGCGTACTTCTCTCGCGGGACCACCAGTCGCGTGGTCAGCGCGCAACCCTGACCGGCGTGGGTGCAGGCGTTGAGGGCGGTCATGAAGCAGGCGGCGTTCAGGTCGGCGTCGTCCAGCACGACCGCCGCGGACTTGCCGCCCAGCTCGAGGAACACCTTCTTGAGGGTCTCCGCCGCGGCCACCATGATCTTCTTGCCGGTGGCGGTGGATCCGGTGAACGAGACCAGGTCCACCCGCGGATCGGTACTCAGCTGCGCGCCCACGCCGTGGTCCGAGGACGACACCACGTTGAGCACGCCGGCGGGGATGTCGGTCTCCTCGGCGGCGATCCGGGCCACGGCCGCGGCGATGAGCGGGGTGTCCGGTGCGGGCTTGAGCACCACGGTGCAGCCGGCGGCCAGCGCGGGGCCGAGCTTGGCCAGGTTGATCTGGTTGGGGAAGTTCCACGGGGTGATGGCACCCACCACGCCGATCGCTTCCCGGCGCGCCGAGCGGAGGGAGCGGATCCCCATTACCTCGGACTCGCCCAACTCCTCGACCCACTGGTATGCGTCGACGAGGTCGGCCAGCCAGCCGAGGTCGGCCACGGGCCCCTCGAGCTGCGGGCCGGTGGTGAACATGTGTGGGGCGCCCACCTCGGCGATGGTCAGCGCGCGCAGCTCCTCGATGTGGGACTGCAGCGCGTCGCGGAGTTGACGCAGGCACCGCGCCCGGAACGTGTGGTCGGTGGACCAGTCGGTGGTGTCGAAGGCCGTGCGGGCGGCGGCGATGGCCGCGTCCATGTCGGCGGCCGTTCCGTCCGCCGCCTGGCCGATCAGCTCCTCGGTGGCCGGGTTGAGGACGTCGAACGTGCCTCCCCCGGAGGCGGGGCGCAGCTCGCCGCCGATGAGGAGCGGGGCGGTGTCGGTGGTGCTCGCGGTCACGAGGAGCCTTCCGTCGGGATTCATGGACATCTCACAGTGGGTGCACTCGGTAGGTGGACTCAGTGGGTGGACTCAGTTGGGGAAATACGGGTGGACAACTGTCTAGACGATAGTCCGGCAGGTGGTGTACTGTCCAGACACATGTCCAGTGATGCTCGATTCGAGTCGACCAGGCGGCGCCTGAACGGCCAGCAGGCAGAGACCGTCGACCGTCTCACCGCCGCCGCCGTCGAGGAGCTGCGTGAGAAGGGCGCGGGCGGTCTGGCCGTCCGCGCCGTGGCCTCCCGGGCGGGTGTCGCGCCGGCCACGGCCTACACCTACTTCTCGTCCAAGGGGCACCTGATCGCCGAGGTCTTCTGGCGGCGTCTGGGGGACCACGTCACCGAGCCCGTCGACGGTGGGACCACGGTCGACCGGGTGGTGGCGGTCCTGCGCAGCGTCGCGCTGCTGCTGGCGGACGAGCCCGAGCTCTCCTCCGCGGTCACCGCCGCCCTGCTGGGCGACGACCCCGAGGTCTCCCATCTGCGTATCCGGATCGGCGCCGACATCCGTCGCCGTCTGGTGGCAGCGCTGGGGGAGGAGAACGACGACGAGGTGGTCGGCGCGCTGGAGATGGTCTACGCCGGCGCGCTCGTCAGAGCAGGTATGGGCTACGGCACCTACACCGACATGGCAGACGCGATCGAATCCGCCGCACGACTGATCCTGAGGTGACACCGGTAATGACTTCTGCGACTTCCGCCCCGCTCGTGTTCAGCCCGTACGACTACGCCGTGCACGAGGACCCGTATCCCCTCTACGCCCGTCTCCGGGCCGAGGCGCCCGTCTACCACAATGCTGACCTGGACTTCTGGGCGCTGAGCAGGCACGCGGATGTCCGTGAGGCCTTCCGCGCCCCGGACGTGTTCTCCAACGCCAAAGGTGTCTCCCTCGACCCGGCCGCGTACGGCCCGCACGCCTACAAGACGATGTCGTTCCTGGCCATGGACGACCCGCGCCACGCCCGCCTGCGCAAGCTGGTGAGCAAGGGGTTCACCGCGCGCCGGGTGGACGCTCTCTCCGAGGGGATCGAGAAGATCTCCCGCCAGTACTGGGACGAATGCCTGGAGAAGGGCGAGTTCGACTTCGTCGACGACTACGCCGGCAAGCTGCCGATGGACGTCATCTCCGACCTCATGGGCGTGCCGGACGCCGATCGCGCCGAACTGCGCCGACTGGCGGACCTGGTCATGCACCGCGACGAGGGCGTCCAGGACGTCCCGCAGGACTCGATGGTCGCCGCGCTCGACCTCATCACCTACTACCAGGGGATGGTGGCCGAGCGCCGGAAGGCCCGCACCGAGGACCTGACCTCCGCGCTGCTGGACGCGGAGATCGACGGCGAGAGGTTGGACGAGGACGAGATCCTGTCCTTCCTGTTCCTCATGGTCGTGGCCGGCAACGAGACCACCACCAAGCTGCTCGCGAACTCACTGTTCTGGGGGCACGAGTACCGCGAGCAGTCCCGCTCGGTGTTCGCCGACCCCGAGCTGGTCCCGGCGTGGGTCGAGGAGACCCTGCGCTTCGACACCTCGAGCCAGATGGTGCTGCGCACGACCACGCAGGAGGTGACGGTGCGCGACGTGACGATCCCGGCCGACCAGAAGGTGCTGCTCCTGATCGGCGCGGCCAACCGCGACGAGGAGGTGTTCGCGGGTGGCGACGCCTTTGACCTGGGCCGCGACACCACGGCCAGCCTGAGCTTCGGGCAGGGGCCCCACTTCTGCCTGGGCGCCCACCTCGCCCGGCTGGAGGGACGAGTGGCGCTGGACATGATCGCCCGCTCGATCTCCGGTTACGAGCTCCTGCCGGGTTCCGAGCGCGTCCACTCCTCCAACGTGCGCGGCTTCGCCCACCTGCCCATGCGGGTCGAGGTGAGGCGCCGATGAGCCTGAGGTTCCCGCCGTCGATCGACACCGGGCTACGACCGGCACTGGTGACCGGGGCCTCGTCCGGGATCGGACGGGCCTCCGCCGAGGCCCTGGCCGCCCTCGGGCATCCCGTGGTCGTGGGGGCCCGCCGCGCCGATCGGCTCGACGAGCTCGTCGAGACCATCCGCGCGGCCGGGGGACAGGCCACCGCCTGCGCGGTCGACGTCACCAGTTCGGTGTCCGTCCAGGCGTTCGTCGGCGCCGCCACCGAGGCCTACGGTCCCCCCGAGGTCCTGCTCTCGAGCGCCGGGCATCTCAAGATGGCCCGCGCGTGGGAGATGGACCCGGCCGACTTCGCCGACCAGATCGACGTCCACCTGCTCTCGGTGCAGCGGCTGTTGCACGCGGTGGTCCCCGGGATGGTGGACCGCCGACGGGGCGACGTGGTGCTCATCGGCTCCGACGTGGCCTACACCGCACGCCCGCGCTCCGGCGCGTACGTGGCGGCCAAGGCCGGCCTCGAGACCATGGCCCACCAGCTCCGCAAGGAGCTCGAGGGTACGGGCGTCCGGCTGGGAGTGGTCCGGCCCGGGCCCGTCATGACGGAGATGGGGTCCGAGTTCGACCCGGAGACCGCCGAGTCCGTCATCAACGACTGGGTCAAGCACGGGTTCGGGCGCCACCCGCGCATGTGCAAGCCCGCCGACCTCGCCCGAGGGGTCGCCGCCATGGTGTCGATGCCCCGCGGCGCCCAGATCACCGAGCTGGAGATCCAGCCGGAGGCCCCTATCGAGGAGGACTTCTCGTGACCAGTACCGACAGCTCCACCGACAACCCGACCGACTTCTCGACCCTCAAGGTGCCGGGGAGAGTGTCCGGCGGTGAGGGCGAACTCGGCCACATGGATGAGCTGCGCACCGATCCGATCAGCCTGTTCTGGCGGGTCCGCGAGGAGTGTGGCGACCTCGGCGTCTTCAAGATCGTCGACCGGGACATCTGCCTGGCCTCCGGCGCCGCCGCCAACGAGGCGTTCTTCCGTGCCCCGGACGAGTCGCTCGGCCAGGCCGCCGCCTATCCCTTCATGACCCCGGTGTTCGGCGAGGGCGTCGTCTTCGACGCCAGCCCGGAGCGCCGATCGGAGATGCTGCACAACACCGCGCTGCGCGGTGACCACATGCGTCAGCACGCCGTGACCATCCCCCACGAGGTCCAGCGCATGGTGGCCGAGTGGGGCGACGAGGGCGAGATCGACCTGCTCGAGTGGTTCTCCGAGCTCACCATCTACACCTCCTCGGCGTGCCTGATCGGACCGAAGTTCCGCGAGCAGCTCGACGCGCGCTTCGCCCACCTGTACCACGACCTCGAGCAGGGCACCGATCCCCACGCCTACATCGACGCCTACGCCGACATCCCGGCGTTCCGTACCCGCGACGCGGCGCGGGCCGGTCTGGTCGAACTCGTCTCCGCGATCATGGACGACCGGGTCGCCAACCCGCCGACCGACAAGGCGGACCGGGACCTGCTCGACGTGTTGATCTCGGTCAAGGAGGACGACGGCACCAACAAGTTCAGTCCCGACGAGGTCACCGGCATCTTCATCTCGATGATGTTCGCCGGGCACCACACCACCTCCGGTACGAGCGCGTGGATGCTCATCGAGTTGCTCAAGCACCCCGAGTACCTGGCCCAGGTCGTCGCCGAGCTCGACGAGGTCTACGCTGACGGCGCGGAGTACTCCTTCGGCGCGCTGCGGCAGATGCCTAAGGTGGAGAACGCGCTCAAGGAGACGCTGCGGATGCACCCGCCGCTCATCATCCTCATGCGGGTGGCCCAGGAGGACGTCCAGATCGGCGAGCACGTGGTGCGGGCCGGACAGACCGTCGCGGCCTCGCCGGCCGTCTCCAACCGGCTGCCCGAGGACTTCCCCGACGCCGAGGCCTTCGACCCGGACCGCTACGCCGAGCCGCGGCAGGAGGACATCGTCAACCGCTGGACCTGGATCCCCTTCGGCGCCGGCCGGCACCGCTGCGTGGGGGCGGCGTTCGCCCAGCTCCAGATCAAGGCCATCTTCTCGATCCTGCTACGCGAGTTCGAGTTCGAGCTCGCCCAGCCGGCCGAGAGCTACCACAACGACCACTCCAAGATGGTCGTCCAGCTGGCCCAGCCGTGCACCGTCCGGTACCGGAGGAGGCAGCGCTGATGGCCGAGGTAAAGCCCCTGCGCGTGGAGGTTGACTTCGACCTCTGCCAGGGACACGCGGAGTGTCAGGCCGAGGCTCCCGACTGGTTCACCGTCGGCAAGGGCTCCGAGGCCAAGGTGCGTGCCAAGCGCGGGGCGATCCCCGCCGATCAGCTCGCGGCCGTCAAGGACGCGGTCAAGTACTGCCCGACGCAGGCGCTCCGCCTCGTCGACGACCAGACAAGCCAGGAGTGAGTGACGTGACCCGTTTCGACCGTGCCGAGATCGCCGAGTTCGTGGACCGTTGGCTGGAGGCCAACCGGGAGTGCGAGCGCAACAAGGACTGGACGCCGCTCGCGCAGTTCTACGCGGAGGACGCCACCTACGGCTGGAACTACGGAACCAAGGACGACTTCATGGCCGTCGGTCGCGACGAGATCCGCGACATCGCCCTGGGCCAGGAGATGGCCGGGCTCGACGGCTGGGAGTACCCGTACATCCGGACGATCATCGACCCCGAGACGGGCGACGTCCTGTGCCTGTGGAAGCAGATCGCCCGGGACACCGTGGATCCCAAGACCGGTGAGCCGTACGAGGTCCACGGTCTCGGTGGTTCGTGGTTCCTCTACAACGGCGACCAGCAGTGGGCCTGGCACCGCGATTTCTTCGACTTCGGCAACGTGGTGGACCTGTTCATGCGCATGTACGAGGCCGACGCGCTCACCGACTCCATGAAGGAGCGCTTCGCGGCCGCCGGCGACAAGCCGGCCGGTTGGTACCGCATCGAGGACAGCCCCGCTCCGCTGTGGCCCGTGTCCGCGCCGGACGAGGTCTGAGCCGCCGTGACCACGTCCACGGGTCCGTCGGCGGGTCGCCCCGACCCCCTCGAGTCGCTCGACCATGCGACCCTCGCACGGTTGCTCCCCGACCTGCTGCTGATCGGCCAGCTCATCGACCGGGCCGGCATGCCCGCCCTGCTCAGCGAGTTCGGTGTGGACGGCATGCAGGACGTGGCCATCGACGAGTGGCTGGCCGCGAGCCCGCACTACACCCGCCGGATGAAGGCCGCGCTGTTGATCACCGGTGACGGCGTCGCCGAGATCTTCAAGGGCTTCCAACTGGACGTGGGTGCGCCGCCGGAGTTCATGGACTTCCGCTACGGGGTGACCGACCACGACAACGGCGAGTTCTGGCTGGACCACTGCGGCGCGCTCATGGACGTCGAGCCGATGGGGGACCGCCTGGTCACCACGATGTGCCACCACATCGAGGACCCCACCTTCCCCGCCACCGCGTTGGCCACCAACCCGCGGGCGGTGTTCGAGGCGATCCACCGCCCGCCCCGGAGTCCCGAGGGCCGCACCCCGCACTGCCACTGGTCCGTGCGGATCGACCCGGACATCGCGCCCGCGACACTGCCCGGGCCGGCGGTCGAGTCGGCCACCAGCCGGTTGATCGACTTCGTCTTCGAGTCGCCCGCACCCGGGGACACCGCGGGGGAGGGTGCGCGGGACGACTACGCGGGCCCGCTGCTGACCGACCTGGTGTTCTCCGAGTTCACCTCGGCCGCGCTCATCCGCATCACGCGCGAGGTGTACCTCCAGATGCACCTGCTGGCGGTGGGTTTCCACCAGGCGGTGCGCCGCCGGTCGGACGCCACGATCGCGGACCGGTTGCTCGCGTACCAGGCGGCCGGGATCGCGGGTGTGGCAGCGGGACGGATCCGCGACGTCCTCGGGGTCGACGGCGATGCGCGTGGGCTCGCGGCGGTGCTCGACGTGCACCCGCTGGCCGGACCCACGGCCTACACCGGGTATTCGTCGTCGGTCTCCGACGACGGCGCGGCCCTCACCGTCGCTTGGGACTCCTCCGCCGACGGGTTCGCCGACGACACCTGGCTGCCCCTGCTGGCGCGAGACGGTCTGCGGCCGCTGGAGGCCGCCGCGCAGGCCGTCGACCCGCACTGGACCGTGGAGCGCGTCCCCACGGACGGCTCCAGGGTGGAGGCGGTACTGCGCCTGGGCGACGAGGCCGCCACGGAGCCCGAGGAGGTGGCCGTCACCCGGTTCAGCACCGGCGCGGCGTTCAGCTTCGGACCCACGCGCACCTCGTTGCCCATCACGCCCGTCTGAGTTCGCACCCCCACCCGTCCCGGAGGACACCCGAATGGCGCACAACCTGGCCGACCTGTTCGAACACGCCGTAGACGCCTACGGGGAGGACCGCCTCGCGGTGGTCGAGGACGACCGTCGTCTCACCTACACCGGGCTCGACGCCGAGGCCAACAGGTGGGCCGCCGCCCTCACCGGGCTCGGGGTGGGGGCCGGCGACCACGTCGGCGTGCACCTGCGCAACGGCGTGGACTGCCTGGCGCTGTTCCTCGGGGTGCTCAAGCTGCGGGCGGTGCCGATCAGCATCAACTACCGCTATTCGGGGCCCGAGCTGCGGTACCTCTACGACTACTCAGACACCTGCGTGCTGGTGTTCCACCGCGAGTTCGGGCCGGCGGTCACGGACGCGGTCGCGGGTCTGGACTCGCTGCGCCACACCGTCGTCGTCGACGATGGGTCCTCGGTCACGGACCTCCCGGGCGAGGTGCTGGAGGCGCGGGAGATCCTGGACGCCGCCTCGCCCGAGCGGGTGGGGGTCGAGCGCAGCGCCGACGACCTCTTCCTGGTGTTCACCGGCGGCACGACCGGAAAGCCCAAGGGCGTGATGTGGCGCCAGGAGGATCTGTGGCGCAGCCTCGGCGGCGGCGCCGACTACCACTCGGGTGAGCCGGTGGCCGATGAGTACCAGCAGTCCAGGTCGGGCCTCGGGGGCGATCCCGCGCGGTATCTCATCCTCCTGCCGCTCATCCACACCTCGGGACTCATGCCGTCGTTCACCGGCCTGTTCGCCGGCGGCACGTGCCACTACCTGCCCTACTTCCGGGCCGACGAGGTGCTGGCGGAGGTGGAGAGCGAGAAGATCCAGGTGGTGATCCTGGCGGGCGACGCGATGGTCCGCCCGATGCTGGAACAGATGCGCGAGACCGACACCTCGAGCATGTTCATGATCAGTTCCGGCGCCGCACTGTTCTCCCCGAAGGTCAAGGCGGAGCTGCTCGAGTTGCGCCCGGATCTGATGATCATGGACGCCTTCGGGTCGTCCGAGAGCGGGTTCGGTGGACTCGGCGTGGTCACCAAGGCCAACGTCGACGACGGCTCGCTCTTCGCCAGTCACGGGCCGCGTATCCCCCGGGGCACCACGCTGCGGCTCGTCGACGACCTCGACGAGCCGCTGTCCGACGATTCCACCGAGATCGGCTGGATCGTCAAGACCGGCTACCTGCCGCGCGGCTACTACAAGGACCCCGCGAAG
Source organism: Rhodococcus sp. IEGM 1408 (assembly GCF_033142235.1). Classification (NCBI taxonomy): domain Bacteria; kingdom Bacillati; phylum Actinomycetota; class Actinomycetes; order Mycobacteriales; family Nocardiaceae; genus Rhodococcus; species Rhodococcus sp. IEGM 1408. The sequence continues at coordinate 229,285 of NZ_JAWLRW010000004.1, read as the reverse complement.
TCGGCCGAGACCTTCCGCGAGATCGCCGGGGTCCACAGCGTGTTCACCGGGGACCGCGGGCGCTACGACGGGCCCGACTCGCTGGTCATGCTCGGCCGTGCCAGCCAGGTGATCAACTCCGGTGGCGAGAAGATCTTCGCCGAGGAGGTCGAGGCCGCGCTCAAGGCGGTCGAGGGCGTGGAGGACGCGGTCGTCCTCGGGGTGGCGGACGAGCGCTTCGGCCACCGGGTCGGCACGGTGCTGCAGTGGTCCGACGGGCACGAGGGCGACTTCGCCGCACTCGAAGCCGCCCTGCGCACCGACCTCACCGGCTACAAGGTGCCGGTGGCGTTCTGGGTGGTCCCCGCCGTCGAACGCCATCCCAGCAGCAAGACCGACTACGGCTGGGCTCGCCGCGTTGTCACCGGGGCGGCCCCGGACCACGACCGGCGGCTGTGACCCCGCTCCGTGACCCCGCCCGCCGTGACCCCGCCCCCGTGACCCCGCCGGCCGGTGACGCCCGGCTCCGGCCCGACGGCCTTCGTCTGGACGGCCGGGCCTTCGCCGTCACCGGATCCTCCCGCGGCATCGGGGCGGCGGTGGCCGACGACCTGGCGGCCCGCGGTGCGGACGTGGTCCTCAACGGGCGCGACGACGAGGCGCTGCAGAACCGGGTGGCCGAGCTCGCCGCCCGGTCCGACGGGCGGATCGTCGGCGTCGCAGGATCCGCGCACGAACCCGCCGTCGCCCGGGCGCTGCTCGACGCGGCGGCGGATGGCGGATCGGCGGTAGCCGGGCTCATCACGTGCGCCGGGGTGGCCGAGTCCCCGGGGTCGTCGATCCTCACCGTGTCCCACGAGGAGTTCGCCGGACTCATGGACGCCCACCTCGGCACGGTGTTCGCCACGTGCCGCGTGTTCGCGCCACACTTCGTCGCCGCGGGAGCGGGCGCGATCGTCACCACCTCGTCGTTCGCCTGGAAGGGCGACTACGGCGGCACCGGATACCCGGCAGGCAAGGGTGCGGTCACGTCGTTGACCATGGCGATCGCCGCGGAGCTCGCCGAGCACGGGGTGCGGGCCAACGTCGTGTGTCCCGGGGCCCGGACCCGGCTCTCGAGCGGCGACGACTACGACGAGCAGATCCGCGAACTCGGCCGCCGGGGCATGCTCGACGAGCTGAGTGTGGCCGGCGCGCTCGACCCGGCGGGCCCCGAGTACGTGGCGCCCCTCTACACCTATCTGGTGTCCGATCTCGCGGAGGGCATCACCGGCGGGCTCTTCGCCGGAGCAGGCGGGTTCGTCGGACGCTTCCCCACGCCGGAGGCGACGATCCTGGCCTACCGCGACTTCCACGACAACCCGCCGTGGACCCCCGAGGAGATCGACGCGTTCATCCGGGCCTGAGCGGAGCCCGCCGTCGGTCAGCGCAGCGATTCCTCGCGGAACTCCCCGGGGAAGTCCACCGACGGGCCGTTCGCGCTCTCGCCGCGGCGCAGTTCCACGCGGCGGATCTTGCCCGAGATGGTCTTGGGCAGGTCGGTGAACTGCAGTCGGCGGATCCGCTTGTAGCCCGCCAGGTGGTTCCGCGAGTACTCGAAGATCTGCCGCGCGGTGTCCTCGTCCGGCTCCCATCCGCCGGCCAGGACGACGAACGCCTTGGGCACGCTCAGCCGCACGGGGTCGGGCGAGGGGACGACCGCCGCCTCGGCGACCGCCGGGTGCTCCAGCAACACCGACTCCAGCTCGAACGGTGAGATCCGGTAGTCGGAGGACTTGAAGACGTCGTCGGTCCGGCCGACGTAGGTGATGTAACCGTCGGAGTCCCGCGATCCCACGTCGCCGGTGTGGTAGAAACCGTCGGCGTAGGCGGCCTCGGTGCGCTCGGCGTCGCCGTGGTAGCCGACCATCAGCCCGAGCGGGCGCGGGTCCAGCTGCAGACAGATCTCGCCCTCCGCGCCGGCGCCCTCGACCTCCCGGCCCGTGGCCGGATCCACCAGCGCCACCTCGAACCCGGGACACGGCCGACCCATCGAGCCGTCCTTGATGGGCTGGCCCGGGGTGTTGGCGATCTGCACGGTGGTCTCGGTCTGGCCGAACCCGTCGCGGATCGTCACGCCCCACGCGTCGCGGACCCGGCCGATCACCTCGGGGTTCAGCGGTTCCCCGGCGCCCACCGCCAGTCGCGGCGGGGTCTGGAGCTGGGTCAGATCGGCCTGGATGAGCATGCGCCACACGGTGGGCGGGCAACACAGGCTGGTCACCCCGCAGCGGTCCATCTCGCGCATCATCGCCGTGGCGTCGAAGCGCGAGTAGTTGTAGATGAACACGCACGACCCGGCGATCCACGGGGTGAACACGTTGGACCAGGCGTGCTTGGCCCAGCCGGGCGAGGACACGTTGAGGTGGACGTCGCCGGGCTGGAGGCCGATCCAGTACATGGTGGACAGGTGGCCGGCCGGGTAGGAGGCGTGCGTGTGCTCGACGAGCTTGGGCTTACTGGTGGTCCCGGACGTGAAGTAGAGCAGCAGCGTGTCGTCGGCGTGGGTGGTGTGGCTCGGCTCGAAGTCGGGGGAGGCGTCCATCGCGCCGGCGAGGTCGGTCCACCCCTCGGGCGCTCCGCCGAGGGGCGTCGACGTGCCGGTTCCGCCGACCGAGATGCGCTGATAGTCACCCGAGATGCCGGCGAATCGTTCGGCGAGTTCGGCGCGGGCGATGACGTGCTTGATCCCGCCGCGGGCGATGCGGTCGCGCAGGTCGCCCTCGGCCAGGAGCGTGGTCGCGGGGATGACGACGGCGCCGAGCTTGATGACGGCCAGCATGACGTCCCACAGCTCGACCTGATTGGCCAGCATGAGCAGGATCCGGTCGCCCGGGCCGACCCCGCGCTCGCGTAGCCAGTTGGCGGTGCGGTCGGAGCGGACCCGCATCTCGTCGAACGAGTACTTGGTCTCGGTCGGGTCGCCGCCTCCGTCGTGTTCCTCGACGATCCACAGCGCCGGGTCCGTGTTGCCCTCGGCCTGCACGTCAAACCAGTTGAGTGCCCAGTTCCACTCGTCGAGCTCGGGCCAGGCGAAGCCCGCGCGCGCGGCGTCGTAGTCCTCCGAATGCGCCTGCAGGAAGTCGCGGGCGGTGCGGAAGCGTGCGGTGGCGTCGGTGGCGAGCGGGGCCATGGGATCTCCTGACAACGAGCATGGGTCGAGAAAGGCAGCGGACGTGAGTCAGCTCACAGTATGGGTTGGTGACGAGGTGGCGGTACACCCGAAAGGGGAGGGGAGGGGGGCAGACGGAGGCACCTGGCCTGGATTACTAGGACTTGCAAGTATAGGGTGATGGGCATCACGGGAGCGGTGGCACGCGGTCATTCCGAGACCGCGGCCCCACGACGAAGGGATGTCCATGTCGGATCTCAGGCAGATCGAGCACTTCATCAACGGTAAGCGGGTCGCCGCGACGGGCGGGCGCTCGCAGGAGGTGCTCAACCCGAGCACGGGCAAGGCGCAGGCCATCGTGCCGCTGGCCACCACGGCCGAGGTCGACGACGTCATCGCCAAGGCCGCCGCCGCGCAGAAGAAGTGGGCCGCCCAGAACCCGCAGAAGCGCGCCCGCGTCCTGATGCGCTTCGTGGACCTGGTCAACCAGAACATGGACGAGCTCGCCGAGCTGCTGGCCATCGAGCACGGCAAGACCACCCCGGACGCGAAGGGTGACATCCAGCGCGGCCTGGAGGTCGTGGAGTTCGCGATCGGCATCCCGCACCTGCTCAAGGGCGAGTTCACCGAGAACGCGGGCACCGGCGTGGACGTCTACTCCATGCGCCAGCCGCTCGGCGTGGTCGCGGGCATCACCCCGTTCAACTTCCCGGCCATGATCCCGCTGTGGAAGGCCGGCCCGGCCATCGCCTGCGGCAACGCCTTCGTCCTCAAGCCCTCCGAGCGCGACCCCTCGGTGCCCGTGCGCCTGGCCGAGCTCTTCACCGAGGCCGGTCTGCCGGACGGCATCTTCCAGGTGGTCCACGGTGACAAGGAGGCCGTCGACGCCATCCTGCACAGCGACACCATCCGGGCGGTCGGCTTCGTCGGCTCCACGCCCATCGCGCAGTACATCTACGAGACCGCGGCCCGCACCGGCAAGCGCGCCCAGTGCTTCGGTGGCGCCAAGAACCACGCGATCATCATGCCCGATGCCGACCTGGACCAGGTCGCGGACGCCCTGCTCGGAGCCGGTTTCGGTTCCGCCGGCGAGCGCTGCATGGCCATCTCGGTGGCCGTTCCGGTGGGCGAGGGCACGGCCGAGCGGCTGCTGGAGAAGCTCCTGCCCAAGGTCAAGGCGCTCAAGGTGGGCCACAGCCACGACCCGCAGTCGGACTACGGCCCGCTGGTGACCCCCGAGTCCAAGGCCCGCGTGCTGGACTATATCGACCAGGGCGAGAAGGCCGGCGCGACGGTGCTCGTCGACGGCCGCGGCGTCGGTGGGTACACGGACAGCTTCAACGGCGAGGACATCAGCGAGGGCTACTTCGTCGGCCCGACGCTCTTCGACAACGTCACCAGGGACATGAGCATCTACACCGACGAGATCTTCGGCCCGGTCCTGACGATCGTGCGCGCGAAGGACTTCGAGGAGGCCCTGGCCCTGCCCAACGAGCACGAGTACGGCAACGGCGTGGCCATCTTCACCCGCGACGGCGACGCCGCCCGCGAGTTCGTCTCCCGCGTCGAGGTCGGCATGGTCGGCGTCAACGTGCCGATCCCCGTGCCGATCGCCTACCACACTTTCGGCGGCTGGAAGAAGTCCGGATTCGGCGACCTCAACCAGCACGGCCCGGAGTCGATCAAGTTCTACTCCAAGGTCAAGACGGTCACGCAGCGCTGGCCGTCGGGCATCAAGGACGGCGCCGACTTCAACATCCCGACGATGGACTGACGGCGGCCGGCGTAGGAGGGGCACACCATGTTCACTCTTGATGACGACGACAAGGTCATCGTCGAAGCGGCCCGCGACTTCTCTGCCAAGCGGATCGCGCCCAAGGCGCTGGAGTGGGACGCCACACACCACTTCCCCAAAGACGTGCTTCGCGAGGCGGCCGAGATGGGGATGGGCGCGATCTACATCTCGGAGGACGTCGGGGGCAGCGGGATGCGCCGCCTGGACGGGGTCCGCATCTTCGAGCAGCTCGCCCGGGGATGTCCGTCCGTGGCCGCCTACCTGTCCATCCACAACATGTGCGTGTGGATGATCGACGAGTTCGGCACGGAGGCGCAGCGTCACGAGTGGATCCCGCGGTTGGCGACCCTGGAGCACTTCGCCAGCTACTGCCTGACCGAGCCGGGCGCCGGTTCGGACGCGGCCGCGCTGCGGACCAAGGCGGTAAAGGAGGGTGAGGGCCCGGACGCTGAGTACGTCCTCACCGGTACCAAGCAGTTCATCTCCGGGGGCGGCCAGTCGGACGTCTACGTGGTGATGGCGCGCACCGGTGCCGCCGGGGCCAAGGGGATCTCGGCGTTCCTCGTCCCGGCGGATTCGGCCGGGCTCAGCTTCGGTCCGAACGAGCAGAAGATGGGCTGGAACGCGCAGCCCACCGCGCAGGTGATCATGGAGGGCGTGCGGGTGCCGGCCGCCAACCTCATCGGCGGCGCCGACGAGGGCGGCGAGGGACTCGGCTTCACCATCGCCATGCGCGGCCTCAACGGCGGGCGCATCAACATCGCGGCCTGCTCGCTGGGCGGTGCGCAGGACGCGTACACCCGCGCCGTGGCCCACCTGCGGGACCGCGAGGCCTTCGGCGGTGCCCTCATCGACGAGCCGACCATCCGTTTCACGCTCGCCGAGCTGGCCACCGACCTGGAGGCGAGCCGCCTGATGTTGTGGCGGGCCGCCGTGGCGCTCGACGCCAAGGAGCCGGACTACGTCGAGCAGTGCGCGATGGCGAAGCTCTTCGTCACCGACCGCTGCTTCGAGGTCGCGGACCGTGCGTTGCAGCTGTTCGGGGGGTACGGGTACCTCGCCGAGTACGGAATCGAGAAGATCGTGCGAGATCTCCGGGTGCACCGCATCCTGGAGGGGACGAATGAGATCATGCGTGTCGTCGTCGGCCGGGCCGTCGCCACACGCGGACTGGGAGCGTAGGACATGAACAACGGATCGCATACCGTGGCGTTTCTCGGCCTGGGCAACATGGGCGGGCCGATGGCCGCCAACCTGGTCGGCGCCGGCCACCGGGTCCGCGGCTTCGACCCCGTCGAGGCGGCTCAGGAGGCTGCGCGCGGCGCCGGGATCACCGTGTGTGACTCGCCCGCCGAGGCCGTGCGGGGGGCGGGCGTGGTCATCACCATGCTGCCCAACGGCGCGCTCGTGACCTCGACCTACGACGACGTCCTGGGCGAGGCGGAGGCCGGGACGCTGTTCATCGACTCCTCCACCATCTCGGTCGACGACGCCCGCGCCGTGCACGCCAAGGCCGTGGCGGCGGGGATGCTGCAGGTCGACGCCCCCGTCTCGGGCGGCGTCAAGGGCGCCACCGCCGGTTCGCTGGCGTTCATGGTCGGCGGCGAGGACGAGGCGTTCGCCGCCGCCGAGCCCGTGCTCGAGCCGATGGCGGGCAAGGTCATCCACTGCGGCGGCACGGGTGCCGGACAGGCCGCCAAGGTCTGCAACAACATGGTGCTCGCCGTGCACCAGATCGCGATCGGCGAGGCGTTCGTGCTGGCCGAGCGGCTGGGGCTCGAGCACCAGGCACTGTTCGACGTCGTCACCGGTGCCACGGGCAACAGTTGGGCGCTGCACACCAACTGCCCTGTCCCGGGCCCGGTCCCCACCTCTCCCGCCAACAACGACTACAAGCCCGGGTTCGCGACGGCGCTCATGAACAAGGACCTCGGGCTCGCGCTCGCGGCCCTGGAGAGCACGGGAACAGTCGCCCCACTCGGCGCGGCGGCGGCGGCTCTGTACGACGAGTTCGCGCAGGACAACGGTGGCAAGGACTTCAGTGCCATCATCACCAGCATCCGCGATTCCTCGCGGGGCTGACGCACTCCACTCTCGGGAGACCACCATGCCCACCCTCCGACCCAAGGACTCCGACGCTGTTCTCAGTGCCCTGCGCAGAGCCCGGAACGACACCGGACTCCCGATCGTCTTCGCCGGGGAGGCCGACGGTGAGACGGCCAGGCTGACCAGCTTCATCGGCGCCCGAACGGATTCCATGCAGGGACTGGCCGTGGCCAAGGGTCGGGGGCTGGGTGGCCACGTCATGGCCTCCGGCCGTCCGGCGACGGTCCGCGACTACGAGGACTGCTCCAACATCACCCGCGACTACGCCCACGCGGTCGAGCGTGAGGGGCTGCGGGCGATCATCTCGGTGCCCGTCATGGTCTCGGGTGTGGCGCGCACGATCCTCTACGGCTCGGCGCGCGTGGCCACCCAGCTCGGCGAGCAGGTGTCCAGGTCGTTCGTCTCCGTTGCGGCTGATCTGGCGTCGGAGTTCGAGGTCCGGGACGAGGTGGACCGTCGTCTGCGGATGGCCGACCTGGCGGCGGCCGAGCACAGCGTGGGCCTGGAGTCGACCGACCGCGAGCAGCTCCGTGCTCTCCATGGGGAGCTGCGGGCGATCGCGGCCGAGCTCGGGGATACCGAGCTGCGGGAACGTCTCCTGGCGGCGGGATCGGCCCTCGCCGGTGTCGGCCGGGTCCAGATCCCGGGGGAGGACCCGGCCCCGGCGCCGTCGATCCTGTCCCCCCGGGAGATCGACGTGTTGTCCCAGGTGGCGCTCGGCTGCTCGAACGCCGAGGTCGGGGCACGGTTGTCCCTCTCGCCCGAGACGATCAAGGCCTACATGCGCAACATCGGCACCAAACTGGGGACGCGCTCACGGATGGAATCCGTGGCCCGCGCCCGGCTCCTGGGCGTCCTGCTCTGACCCGTCTGACCCGTCTGACCCGGCTCTGACCGGGCCAGCAGGGAGGGGCTGCCGGCGAGCGCCCGGAACACCGGGTTGTCGTCGTCGATCTCGGTCCTCTGCCGCCACCCTGCGCCGCCACCCTCAGCCGCCACCCTCAGCCGCCACCCGTGACCGCCCAGGGTGGCGGCTACTCGCGTTTATCGGTGAACCCCTGGTCTCAGGTGTGGCCTAGCTCACCACCCATCCACTTTCGGGTGTATCGGGTGTGGTCCCCATCACATACGATTTTGGCAATCGACGTTGACGCGTCGGCGATCACCCGCCTCACCGGAGGTCCGATACCCGGTGAACCTGACAAGACTGGAGCTGTCTTGACGCAGTCCATCAACACCCCGCCGGAGGGCGCGGCACCACTGTCGCCCAACCTCCCCCCTGTCCAGCCCAAGACCTCGCTCAAGAAGGTCGCCGCGGCGTCCTCAATCGGTACCACGATCGAGTGGTACGACTTCTTCATCTACGGCACCGCCGCTGCGCTGGTCTTCCCGACGCTGTTCTTCCCCGGTCAGGACCCCGCGGCTGCCACGCTCTCGTCGTTCGCGACGTTCGCCGTCGCGTTCTTCGCCCGACCGGTGGGCGCCGCGATCTTCGGCCACTTCGGCGACCGCATCGGCCGGAAGCGCACGCTGGTGTGGACGCTGTTCATCATGGGCATCGCGACTGTGTTCATCGGCCTGCTGCCCGGGTACGGCACCGGGGCGTTCGGCATGTTCGAGGGGGGTATCGGCATCTGGGCGCCGACCCTGCTCGTCGTCTGCCGCTTCTTCCAGGGCTTCGCAGTGGGCGGCGAATGGGCCGGCGCGACCCTGCTCACGGCCGAGTACGCACCCGCTGGCAAGCGCGGGATGATGGGGATGTGGCCGCAGCTGGGCGTGGCCTTCGCGTTCTTCCTCTCCTCCACCACGTTCCTCATCTTCTCGCTGGTCGCCGGCGACAGCTCCGACGTCAACAGCCCGTTCATGCAGTACGGCTGGCGCATCCCCTTCCTGCTGTCGGCCGTGCTGGTGCTCATCGGCCTGTGGATCCGTATCTCCATCGAGGAGACCCCGGTCTTCCAGCAGGACCGCGAAAAGGCGGCAGTCGACGCCGCGCCCAAGACCCTGCCGTTCGCCGATGCGCTCCGCTACCAGTGGAAGGAGATCCTCATCGCAGGTGGCGCGCTCACCTCGCTGTTCTCCCTCTTCTACATGGGCACCTCGTTCCTCACGAACTACGCCACCAAGAACCTCGAGCACTCCCGCCCGTTCGTCCTGGGCATGGGCATGGTCGCCGCACTGGTGTTCGGCGTGGCCATCGCGGTGTCGGCCATGTACTCGGACCGGATCGGTCGGAAGAAGGTCATCGGCACCTCGGTCGGACTGGCCATCCTCTGGTCGATGTTCGTCTTCCCGATCCTCGATACCGGATCACCCATCGCGTTCGCCGTGGTGCTCCTGGTGACGCTGGTCATCTTCGGTATCGCCTACGGCCCGGCCGGAGCGCTCCTCCCGGAGCTGTTCCAGGCCCGCTACCGCTACACGGGAGCCGGCCTCGGCTACAACCTGGCGGGCATCCTCGGTGGCGCGCTCCCGCCGCTGGCCGCCGCCGCGATGGTCGCCCGCGGTAACACGCTCGGCGTGGGGATCATGCTCGCCGTGCTCTCGGTGATCTCGATGCTCTGCGTGCTGGCCATGAAGGAGTCGAGCAAGAACGAGATCCATGCCGACGCAGAGGTGGGCGAGGGCGGAGTCCTCGTCACCGAGATGCCGTGACCCGAGGCTGACGCTCCGTCAGCCCGCTTCACTGCTCCACCCCACAGCAGCCGCGCCCGGCCCCACCCGAGAGGGGGCCGGGCGCGGTGTCGTGTATGCCGACGGCGGTGACCTCGCCCGGTCCGGGAGCGGCTACGTCACCACGACGGTGCGCAGGTGCGCCGCAGGTGCGCGACCCCGCGAGAGGTGGTCAGAAGTCTCCGGCGGAGTGCCGCAGCGAGGAGATGGCGTCGATGAGCGCGAGCTGTTCGGCAGGGTCCATCCCCGGTTCCGAGAAGACGCCGGCATTGAGGGCATCGGTGGCCTCGGAGACCACGCGCCTGCCTTCCGCCGTGATCTCGACGAGGGTGGTGCGGCCGTCGGTCGGGTGCGGTCGTCGCTCCACCAGTCCTGCGTCGAGCAGACGCTTCATCGCGCTGGTGACGCTCGTGACGTGCACCTGCAGGCGCTCGGAGGCCTTGGTGATGGGCAGCGATCCCGACCGGGAGAAGGCGAGCAGCCGGAGGAGTTCGTAGCGGGGGAACGACAGGTTCCAGGGCCGCAGGGTGTCCTCGACCCTGGCGAGCAGGATCTGGTGGGCGCGCATCACGGAGGTCACCACGGTCATCCCCTGCGCGGCGTCCGTCCAGCCCTCTCGCTCCCAGTTGGCGCGGGCCTGGTCGATGCGATCGGGGATCGGGGCGGTCCTGGGCGGCAACTGACTCTCCTGGAGGACACGTCGGCGGTTGATCAGCAGAGTCTATCCGTATGACCGCCACCTATCCGGCAGACCAGCGGTAGCGTCCGGCAGACCAGCGGTAGCGGCCCGGGGGAGTGAAGTGGTCACCGCGGGTGCACCAACGCAGGGGTGGCTGCCTCGTCCGGGCACAGGGATTTGCGTGACCCGGTTATAGGCTCACCCAATGAGCAGTCCGGTCCACCAGGCGGGAATCGCCTACGATCCGTCCCGCGTCCGCAACAGGTATTTCCAGGGGTTGGTCACTGACGCAGCCTCGGCAGTAGCCGCGATCGGCGACGGTGACACCGTGGCGATCAGCGGGTTCGCCAGCGCCGGTACCCCCAAGGCCTTCGCCCCGGCCCTCGCCGAGCGCATCCGGGCGGTCAGGTCCGAGGGCGGGCGGATGTCGGTCAATCTGCTCACCGGGGCCTCGGTCGCCAATGAGGCGGAGCGCACCCTGGCCGAGGTCGACGGCATCGCGCTCCGGATGCCGTACCAGAGCGAGCCCACCGCCCGGCGCAAGATCAACGCGGGCGAGATGGACTACGTGGATGTCCACCTCTCCCACGTGGCCCAGCAGGTGTGGCAGGGCTACTACGGGAACGTGGACGTGGCCGTGGTCGAGGTGGCCGCCATCACCGAGGACGGCAAGTTGGTCCCCGGTATGTCCGTGGGCAACAACAAGACCTGGCTCGACGTGGCCGACAAGGTGATCCTCGAGGTCAACTCGTGGGTCCCCCTCGGCGTCGAGGGGATGCATGACATCTACTACGGCACGGCGCTGCCGCCGGACCGCACACCGATCATGCTCACCAGCGCGGACTCCCGCATCGGTCAGGTCCACCTCGAGGTGGACCCGGCGAAGGTCATCGCCGTCATCCCCACCAACCACTGGGACTCCAAGACCATCCTCACGCCGCCGGACGCGGTCAGCGAGGCGATCGCCGGGCACGTGTTGGAGTTCTTCCACCACGAGGTCAGTGTCGGGCGGTTGCCGGAGGGGAGCCTGCTCCCGCTCCAGGCGGGCATCGGCAACGTGGCCAACGCGGTCCTGTCCGGACTCGCGGCGGGGCCGTACTCGGACCTCACCTGCTACTCCGAGGTCATCCAGGACTCGATGCTCCGGCTGATCAAGGACGGCAAGGTCTCGCACGCCTCGGCCACGGCGCTCGCCCTGTCCGGGGACGGGCTGTCCGAGCTGGTGGAGAACTTCGATCGCTACCGACGCCACATCACGCTGCGCCCGCAGGAGATCAGCAACCACCCGGAGGTCGTGCGGCGGCTCGGGATCATCGCGATGAACGGGATGCTGGAGGCCGACATCTACGGGAACGTCAACTCCACCCACGTCGGCGGCACCAAGATCATGAACGGGGTCGGCGGCTCGGGTGACTTCACCCGCAACGGCAACGTCTCGATGTTCCTCAGTCCGTCGACGGCCAAGAACGGTGCGGTCTCGGCGATCGTCCCGATGGTGCCGCACGTCGACCACACCGAGCACGACGTGCAGGTCATCGTCACCGAGCACGGCCTCGCGGACCTGCGGAGCCTGAGTCCCCGCAAGCGGTCGCGGCTCATCGTGGACCGATGTGCCGACCCGTCGTTCCGCCCGCTGCTGCACGACTATCTCGATCGCGCCGAGGCCCGGCCCGATTCCGGGAACACACCGCATATCCTCGAGGAGGCGTTCTCGTTCCACACCCGCTTCGCGGGGACCGGGAGCATGCTGCGGTAGGACCCGCTCCCGACCGGAAGGACCCCGAGGACCCATGACCACTCCCTCGAGCCCGTTGCGTATCGGCAACGTCTCCGCCTCGCGGAACGACCGCGCCTCCGCGGCCGCCGAGTTCCTCTCGGCGGCCGCCCTGGACGTCCTCGCGCTGGACATGCTGTCCGACGAGGCGATGCTGGAGCTCGCCGAGCAGGGTGCCCGGGGTGGATCCGGTTACGAGTCCGCTGCGCTCGTGCAGATCGGGGAGTGCCTCGAGCTCATCGGCGCCGGCGGCGTGCGGATCGTCACCAACGCGGGTGCCCTGGACCCTGCCGGGCTGGCCGAGGCACTGCGCGGCGTGGCCGCCGAGGCCGGTGTCCTGCTGTCGGTGGCCTCGGTGGACTCCGGTGATGTGACCGACCGCGCGGTCGCCCTGGGTCTCGGCGAAGCGGACGTCGCCACCGTCCGCCACGGGGCGTTCGGGATCGCGCGGGCACTCGCCGGGGGCGCCCACGTCGTCGTCACCGGTCGGGTCAGTCGCGAGGCCCTGGTCACCGGCGCCGCGGCGGCCCACCACGGCTGGACGCCGGCCGCCCTGGACGCGCTCGCCGGGTCGGTGGCGGTGGGGCACGTCCTGTCCGGCGGTCCGGGTGCCACCGGCGTCGTGGACTCCTCTACAGATGTCACCCGCACCACCGATCCGGTGACGGGCGGGTACCCGATCGCCGAGATCGCAGCCGACGGTTCGGCCGTCATCACCCGGCACCCGTCGGCGTTCGGCTCCGTCACGGTGGGGACCGTCACCGACCAGCTGCTCGACGGAGTGGCAGGGTCGCGGTACGCCGCCCCCGACGTGGTTCTCCGGCTGGATTCCGTGCGCCTCGCGCAGGAGGGCTCCGACCGCGTGCGACTGACGGGCGCGCGCGGCGAGCCCGCCCCGCCGGTCGTGGCGGTGGTGGCCATGACCAGGGGGCCCGGGCGGCCGCAACGGGTCGCGCGCCCACTGGCGCAGGAGGAGGCCGGGCACACCGTCGTGCTGCCCGGGGGCGAGCGGGTCGCCGTCCCCGTCCCCCCGGAGACCGCGGACATCGGGCCCGGCGAGCTCCCCACTCCCTGGTCCCCGGGATCCGTCCCCGGAGGGGCCCCGGTCACGTCGGTGCTGGGTTCGATCGCCGGCGTGCATCGCGGTGTGGTGGGCCGCGGGGTCAACATCGCGGTGTGGACCTGGGACGATTCGGCGTTCGCGTGGCTGGCCGGTGAGCTCACGGTGGAGCGTTTCCGTGAGCTCGTCCCCGGGCTCGAGGGTATGGAGACGATGCTCTACCTGCTGCCCAACCTCCGGGCCGTCAACCTGGTCGCGCGCCCGCCGCGTGGCACGGTGCTCGACACCGCGGTGGGGGCCGACCTCGCCTCCGCCCGCCTGGAGATCCCCGGCGAGCTCCTGGAAGTCGGCCCCTAGCCGGACCGCCGCAGCACTATCACCGCGCCACCCGGGTGATCAGCGCATCCCGCGCAGCTCCACCTTCCGGATCTTGCCCGTGGCGGTGCGGGGGATGGCGTCGGTGATCACGACGTCGCGCGGGCGGTGTGAGGACGAGAGCCGCTCGGCGCCGTACTCCATGACGGAGGCGATCAGCTCGTCGTCGTCCGGCGCACCCTCCACCGGGACCACCACGGCGACCACCAGCTCGCCCCACTTAGCGTCCGGCCGCCCCACACACGCCACCTCGGCGACGTCCGGGTGATCCATGAGGACGCGCTCCACGTGCATCGAGGAGACGTTCTCGCCGCCGGACTTGACGATGTCCTTGACGCGGTCGGAGAACCACACCACGCCCTCGTCGTCGATGCGTCCCAGGTCGCCGGAGTGCAGGCGGCCACCCACGAACGCCTCGGCGTTAGCCTGCGGGTTGTTCCAGTAGCCCTCCATGACCGTCGGGCCGCGGTAGACGATCTCGCCGTCCTCGCCGGTGGGCACCAGCGTGCCGGCGCCCGGTTCGCTGATCCGGTTCTCGGCGATCGGGGTGGGGTAACCCCAGGAGTCGGACTTGTCCGGGTTCAGCTCGGGCCACTGCATGACCGTCGCCGGGGTGCACTCGCTCATGCCCGAGGCCAGGACCATCTTGGCGTCGGGGAGCGCAGCCTCCAGGCGCGTGCGCATGTCCGCGGACATGGGGGCCATGGCGTAGAGGAGGAACTGGATCGAGGAGAGGTCCAGTCCGCGGTCCGTGCCGTCGGCCAGCGCCTCCAGCATGAGCGGCAACCCCACCAGGTGGGTGGCGCGGACGCGGGCGACGGTGTCGGCGTACCCGACCGGGTCGAAACCCGGCAGGAGGTGGACCGTCGCGCCCATGGTGACGGCGGACAGCAGGACCCCGTTGAGGCCGGCGGTGTGGAAGAGGGGGAGCGGGCACACGGTGACCGAGGCCTCGGCGCCCCAGTTGAGGCCGAACACCGCCCCGTTGCCGAGCGCGGCCACGGTCACCGCGAGGTGCGAGGTGAGGACGCCCTTGGGGCGCGAGGTGGTGCCGGAGGAGTAGAGGCACTGCACGACCTGGCGGTCGCCGATCACCGTGTCGGGGTTGGTGGCGTCATCGGCGAGGAGGTCGTCCCAGCCGATCAGCGCGGGACCGTCGGCGGGGGCCTCCAGGCCGCCCGGGACACCCCCGACGACGACGACGGTGCGGATCGCGGGAATGGCGGCGACCGCCCCCAACACCAGTTCCGCGAGTGAGCCTTGGACCACGAGGATGCGGGTCCCCGAGTCGGTCAGGGCGTGCGCGATGTTGTCCAGCCCGGACAGGAGGTTGATGGGCAGCGAGACCATCCCGGCCTTGGCCGTCCCGAAGTAGGTGGCCACGAACTCGCGACAGTTGGTCGACAGGATCGCGACCGGCTCCTCCGCCTCGATCCCGTGCGCGACGAGGCCGTGGGCGAACCTGTTGGACACGGCCTCGAGCTCGGAAAAGGTCCACGACCCGGCGTCGTCGGTGAGGGCGGTCCGGCCTGCGAAGGTGGCCGCGGCGCGGGTCGCGATGTCACCCACCGAACAGCGTCGGGCCAGGGCGTGGTCAACGGGGTCGATCCCGGTCAGGTCCAGTCGCACGGTGTCTCCAAGAGGGTCGGGGCGTCCGTGGTCCTGTGACCGGGATCACCACGCGTCAAGACTTCCAAAAGGCTCCGAATAAAGCAAGCAAGCGTGCTTGCTTTATTTCGTCGGGGATGGGATCGTTCTGGTCATGACCAATGCACAGCCCTCCGCGACAGAGGACCCGCACGCGGCTCTCGCCGCGCTCAACGCCCGGGTGGACGAGCTCGTCGAGACCGCCGGTTCTGAACGCTGGAACACCGACACCCCGGCAGCCGGCTGGGATGTCGCCATGCAGATCGCCCACCTGGCCTGGACCGACGAGGTCTCCGTCACCGCCATCAACTACCCGGACGCCTTCCAGACCGTCGTCGACAAGGCCATGGCCGATCCGACCGGTTTCGTCGACGTCGGAGCCGCCGAGATCGCCGCCACCGGCCGCGACGAGGTGCTGGCCCGCTGGCGCCTGGCCCGCGGCGAGCTCGCCGACGCGCTCAAGGCCGCCGACCCGGGGGACCAGATCCCGTGGTTCGGCCCGCCGATGCGGTCCAAGTCCATGACCACCGCCCGGATCATGGAGACCTGGGCGCACGGCGTGGACGTCGCCGACGCACTCGGCGTGCCCGTCGATGCCGATCCGGCCTTCGACGGTGCCCTCCCGCACATCGCCCGTCTGGGCTTCAAGACCCGCGGCTTCGCCTACCTGATGAACGGGCTCGAGGCCCCCGCCTCCGAGGTCCACGTCGCGCTCACCCGCACCGACGGCACCGTCCTCGAGTTCGGCCCCGCCGACGCGCAGCAGCGCGTCACCGGCCCGATCCTCGACTTCTGCCTGCTGGTCACCCAGCGCGTGCACCTCGACGACACCGCGCTCGAGGCGGTCGGCGAGGACGCGCTGGGGTGGCTGCGTATCGCCCAGGCCTTCGCCGGACTCCCCGGCGGCGGCCGTGAGAAGGGAGCACGAGCATGAGCGATCAGAACCGCACCGCGCCGCTGCGCGTCGGCACAGAGTCAACGGTGCCTGCGCTGCGCGTCGGCAACATGTCCGGCTTCTACGGAGACCGCATCTCCGCCATGCGCGAGATGCTCGAGGGCGGCGAGCTCGACGTCCTCACCGGCGACTACCTCGCCGAGCTGACCATGCTCATCCTCGGCCGCGACCGGATGAAGAACGCCGAGCTCGGTTACGCCAAGACCTTCCTGCGTCAGCTCGAGGACTGCCTCGGGCTGGCGATGGAGAAGAACGTCAAGATCGTCGCCAACGCCGGCGGGGTCAACCCCGCCGCACTGGCGACCGCCGTGCGCGAGCTCGGCACGCGGCTGGGCCTGGCGCCCGTCGTCGCCCACGTGGAGGGTGACGACCTCATCGGCCGCATCGGCGAGCTCGACATCCCGGCCGACGCCGGCTTCCCGGTCACCGCCAACGCGTACCTCGGGGGCTTCGGGATCGCCCGCTGCCTGGACGCCGGCGCCGACATCGTCGTCACCGGGCGCGTCACCGACGCCTCGGTGATCGTCGGACCGGCCATCAGCCACTTCGGCTGGGGCCGCGACGACCTCGACGCCCTGGCCGGCGCCACCGCCGCCGGGCATGTCATCGAGTGCGGCACGCAGGCCACAGGCGGCAACTACTCGTTCTTCAACCGGGGCGAGATCGCCGACCCCGTCACGCCCGGCTTCCCGATCGCGGAGATCTCCGCCGACGGCAGCTCGGTGATCACCAAGCACGCCGGAACCGGGGGAGCGGTCACGGTCGGTACCGTCACCTCGCAGCTGCTCTACGAGGTCACCGGCGCGCGCTACGGCGGACCCGACGTCGTCACCCGCCTCGACACCGCGACCCTCGAGCAGGAGGGCCCGGACCGCGTCCGGATCTCCGGGGTGCGCGGCGAGACCGCCCCCACCACCACCAAGGTGTCGGTGACCTGCCTCGGCGGCTTCCGCAACGAGCTCACCTTCCTGCTCACCGGCCTGGACATCGAGGCCAAGGCTGCTCTGGTCGAGCGCCAGTTCCTCGCCGGACTCCCGGACCGCCCCGCGGAGATCGACTTCCGGTTGCAGCGCACCGACCACCCCGACGCCGACACCCAGGCCGCCGCCACCGCGATGCTGACGATCGTGGCGTGGGACCCGGACAAGGACGTCGTGGGTCGCGCGTTCTCCGACGCCGCGGTGGCCATGACCCTGTCCAGCTACCCGGGTGCCACGCCCAGCGCTCCGCCAGGACGCGGGGGCCCCTACGGCGTGTACATCCCCGCCTACCTCGCGCAGGGCGAGATCCCGCACATCGCGGTGCTGCCCGACGGGACCCGGGTGGACATCGCGCCGCCGGAGACCATGGCGGAGATGGGCGACGGGCACGCGTCCGACGGCCTCGACGCCGACGGCGCACCGCTGGCCCCGGTCACGCCGTCGACCGGGGCCACCACGCCGGCCGGGGCCACCACGCCGGCCGGGGCCACCACGTCGGCCGTCCCCACCACGCGTCGGCCCCTGGGTGACGTGCTCGGGGCCCGCTCGGGCGACAAGGGCGGCACCGCCAACATCGGGCTGTGGGCCGGCGACCCCGAGGCCTATCGCTGGATGCGCGAGGCCCTCACCGTCGAGGAGTTCCGCCGCCTGCTGCCCGAGACCGCCGATCTGCCGGTCGAGCGCTTCGAGCTGCCCCGCCTGAACGCGGTGAACTTCGTCGTCGACGGGCTCCTGGGCAAGGGCGTCGCCCACGGCTACCGCTGGGACCCGCAGGCCAAGGGCTTCGCCGAATGGCTGCGCTCCCGCGTCGTCGACATCCCCGACCACATCACCGCCCCGGCACTCACCGCCGCGACATCCACCGCAGTCGCCCCCACTGCAGTCGACCCCACAGAGGAGAACGCGTGACCATCCCGCCCCATGTACCAGGGGATCCCTGGTACTCCGAAGAGCGCCTCGCCCTGCGCGAGACCACGACCCGCTTCGCCGAGCGGGAGATCCTCCCCCACCTGGCCGAGTGGGAGGCCGCGGGCGCGATTCCTCGCGAGCTGCACCGCAAGGCCGGCGAGCTGGGCCTGCTCGGGGTCTCGTTCCCCGAGGAGGTCGGCGGCGGCGGTGGCGACCCGATCGACTCCCTGGTCGTGTGCGAGGCGCTGCACGAGGCCGGGGTGTCCGGCGGCGTGTTCGCCTCGCTGTTCACCTGCGGCATCGCCACCCCGCACTTGGCCCAGTCCGGGCGTCCCGATCAGATCGACCGCTGGGTCAAGCCCACCCTCGCCGGCGAGATGATCGGCTCCCTGGCCATCACCGAGCCCGGCGGCGGATCGGACGTCGGTCACCTGACCACCTCGGCTCGTCGCGACGGCGACCACTACGTGGTCAACGGCTCTAAGACCTACATCACCTCCGCCACCCGCGCCGACTTCGTGGTCACCGCGGTCCGCACCGGCGGCGCCGAGCTCAAGGGCGCCGCCGGCGTCAGCCTCCTGGTGATCCCCACCGACACCCCCGGCTTCCACGTCTCCGCGCCGCTCGACAAGCTCGGCTGGCGCGCCTCGGACACCGCCGAGCTCACTTTCACCGACTGCCGCGTGCCGGTGGAGAACCTCGTGGGAGCGGAGAACGACGGGTTCGCCCAGATCGCGATCGGCTTCGTGGGGGAGCGCGCCGCGCTGGCCGCCCAGGGGTACTCCCACGCCCAACGCTGCCTGGACATCACCCTCGAGTGGGTGCGCGAGCGCGAGACCTTCGGTCGCCCGCTGCTGTCCCGTCAGGCCGTGCAGAACACGGTCACCGAGATGGCCCGCCGCATCGACGTCGCTCGCAACTACACGCACCACTGCATGAACCTGGCGGTGTCGGGTCACGACTCGATCGCCGAGGTCTGCTTTGCCAAGAACACCGCCGTGGAGTGCGCTGAATGGGTCGCCAACCAGGCGGTCCAGCTCTTCGGCGGGCTCGGCTTCATGGCCGAGTCCGAGGTGAGCCGCCAGTACCGCGATGTCCGCCTCCTGGGCATCGGCGGCGGCACCACCGAAATCCTGACCACCCTCGCCGGACGACGTTTGGGGTACACCGCATGACCATCCTGCGTTCCACGCTCGATACCAACAGCGCCGAGTTCGGCGCTGCGAAAGAAGCCATGGAGGCCAAGCTCGAGCAGCTGACCTCCGACCTCGAACCGGCGCTGGCCGGCGGTGGCGAGCGCAAGGTCGCCCGCCACCGTGAGCGCGGCAAGTTCACCGCCCGCGAGCGGATCGACATGATCCTCGACCGCGAGTCCCCGTTCGTCGAGCTGTGCGCGCTCGCCGCGTGGGGCTCGGACTTCCAGACCGGCGCCTCCGTGGTCGCCGGGATCGGTGTGGTCGAGGGCGTCGAGTGCCTGCTCATCGCCAACGACCCCACGGTCAAGGGCGGCACGTCCAACCCGTGGACCCTGCGCAAGATCCTCCGTCTCAACGACGTGGCCAGCAAGAACCGGCTCCCGGTGATCAGCCTGGTGGAGTCCGGTGGCGCCGACCTGCCCACGCAGAAGGAGGTGTTCGTCCCCGGCGGTGCGCTCTTCCGCGACCTCACCCGGCTGTCCAAGGCGGGCATCCCGACCATCGCCGTGGTCTACGGGAACTCCACCGCGGGCGGCGCGTACGTCCCGGGCATGAGCGACCACGTGGTGATGATCGAGGAGCGATCCAAGGTCTTCCTGGCCGGGCCGCCGCTGGTCAAGGCCGCCACCGGTGAGATCGCCGACGAGGAGACCCTCGGTGGCGCCGAGATGCACGCGCGGGTCTCCGGGCTCGCCGACCACTACGCCCTCGACGAGGCCGACGCCGCGCGGATCACGCGCGGCATCGTCCGCCGGCTCAACTGGTCCAAGAAGGGGCGCGCCCCGCGCGCCGAGGTCATCGAGCCGCTCTACGGCAACGAGGACCTGCTCGGCATCGTCCCGGAGGATCTCAAGATCCCCTTCGACCCGCGCGAGATCATCGCCCGGATCGTGGACGGCTCCGACTTCGACGAGTTCAAGCCGATGTACGGCGCCAGTCTGGTGACCGGCTGGGCCGAGATCCACGGCTACCCGGTGGGCATCATCGCCAACGCCCGCGGCGTGCTGTTCAGCGCGGAGGCACAGAAGGCCACCCAGTTCATCGAGCTGGCCAACCGTTACGACACCCCGCTGGTGTTCATGCACAACACCACCGGGTACATGGTGGGCTCCGAGTACGAGCGCGGCGGCATCATCAAGCACGGTGCGATGATGATCAACGCGGTCTCCAACTCGGAGGTCCCGCACCTGTCACTGATCACCGCCGCCTCCTACGGCGCCGGCCACTACGGCATGTGCGGTCGCGCCTTCGACCCGCGGTTCCTCTACACCTGGCCCAGCTCCAAGTCCGCCGTCATGGGGGCCCAGCAGCTCGCCGACGTGGTCACCTCCGTGGCCGCGGCGGCCTCCGCCGCGCGTGGCGAGGAGATGGCCCAGGACACGATCGACGGACTCAAGACGATGATCTCCGACCAGATCGAGAAGGAGTCTCTGCCGGCCTTCCTGTCCGGGATGCTCTACGACGACGGCGTCATCGACCCCCGCGACACCCGGACTGTGCTGGGCCTCAGCCTGTCCGCGATCCACTCCGGAGAAGTCGCCGGAACCGACCGCTTCGGCGTCTTCCGGATGTGAGGAACGAAATCATGAGCACACCCAATCCCACCCCATCGGCCGCGCAGCCGCCGATCACCTCAGTCCTGGTGGCCAACCGCGGCGAGATCGCCCGACGCGTCCACCGCACCGCCCGCGCGCTCGGCATGACCACGGTGGCCGTCTACTCGGACGCCGACGCCGATGCCCCGCACACCCGTGAGGCCGACGCCGCCGTCCGGCTCCCGGGCAACACCCCCGGCGAGACCTACCTGCGCGGCGACCTCATCATCGAGGCCGCGCGCGCTGCCGGAGCCGACGCCATCCACCCCGGGTACGGCTTCCTGTCCGAGAACGCCGGGTTCGCCCGCGCCGTGATCGACGCCGGTCTCACCTGGGTCGGCCCGCCGGTGGAGTCCATCGAGGCCATGGGCTCCAAGATCGAGGCCAAGAAGATGATGGGCGAGGCGGGCGTCCCGATGCTCACCGACCTCGAGCCCGCCGACGTCACCGAGGACATCCTCCCGGTGCTCATCAAGGCCTCCGCCGGTGGCGGTGGCCGCGGAATGCGCGTGGTCCGCACGCTGGACTCGCTGCACGACGAGATCGCCAATGCCCAGCGCGAGGCCAGGTCCGCCTTCGGCGACGACGCCGTGTTCTGCGAGCGCTACCTCGAGCGGGGGCGTCACATCGAGGTCCAGATCATGGCCGACGCCCACGGCACCGTCTGGGCGGTGGGCGAGCGCGAGTGCTCGATCCAGCGGCGTCACCAGAAGGTCATCGAGGAGGCCCCGAGCCCGCTCGTGGAGCGGACCCCGGGGATGCGGGAGAAGCTGTACTCCGCCGCCCGCGACGCCGCCGCGGCGATCGGGTACACCGGTGCCGGCACGGTCGAGTTCCTGGCGACCGACGACGGCGAGTTCTTCTTCCTCGAGATGAACACCCGTCTCCAGGTGGAGCACCCGGTCACGGAGGCCACCACCGGCCTGGATCTCGTCGCCCTCCAGCTCGACGTGGCCGCGGGCCTGCCCCTGCCGTCCGCTGAGCCCCCGGCCTCCCACGGGTGGTCCTTCGAGGCCCGCCTCTACGCCGAGGACCCGGCACACGACTACACGCCGGGGTCCGGCACGCTGTGGGCGCTCGACGTCCCCGGTGTGTCCTCGTACTTCGAGGGCCCCCACCGGCCGGGTATCCGGCTGGACAGCGGGGTCGAGCCCGGGGCCGAGGGCGCGCTCATCGGCGTGCACTACGACCCGATGCTCGCCAAGATCATCTCCTACGGCCGCACCCGCTCCGAGGCCTGCGCCTCGCTCGCCGGTGCCCTCGGTCGGGCGAAGGTCCACGGTCTGACGACCAACCGTGCCCAGCTCGTCCGCGTGCTGCGGCACCCGGAGTTCATCGCCGGCAACCTGTCCACCGCGTTCCTCGACGACCACGGTGTCGACGAGAACGGTGCCGGGGGGCTCGCCGCCCCGCTCGCGAGCCCCGAGGCCACGGCGATATCGGCCCTCGCCGCCGCGATCGTGTCCGGTACCGCCGACCACGCCGCCGGCCCGGTCGCTCTGGCCCAGGCAGGGTTCCGCAATGTCGGCCGCACGCTCCAGAAGCGGACCTACCGGTTCGGCGAGGACGAGCTCGAGGTGACGTACATCCGCGACCGCTCCGGAGCCCACGCGGACG
This sequence comes from Rhodococcus sp. IEGM 1408, assembly GCF_033142235.1. Lineage (NCBI taxonomy): Bacteria > Bacillati > Actinomycetota > Actinomycetes > Mycobacteriales > Nocardiaceae > Rhodococcus > Rhodococcus sp. IEGM 1408. Next base: position 206,794 of record NZ_JAWLRW010000004.1, on the reverse strand, counting down.
GCGATCTCGCTGACATCGTCCGCGTCGAGCAGGTCCGCCCCGACGCGGTGGACCTCGAGGTCAGGGGAGTGCTCCGCACCTTCTCCGTGGCCCGGTACGAGGTGGTCGGATCGGACACCGTCGTCGAGGTGGACTCGCCTCTCGGCCCGGTCTCGCTCGTCGAGCCGCCGCGCTACACCGATCCCGGAGCGGAGGTCGCCGCCGGTTCGCTGCTGGCCCCCATGCCGGGCTCGGTCATCCGCGTCGCGGTCTCCGTGGGCGACACCGTCACCGCCGGCCAGCCGCTGCTGTGGATGGAGGCCATGAAGATGGAACACACCATCTCCGCCGCCGTCGACGGCATCGTCACCGAGCTGCCCGTCGAGGTCGGCTCGCAGGTCGAGACCGGCACCATCCTTGCCGTCGTCGCCGATCCCGCCGATCTCGACAGCACCGACGCCGCCACCGACACCGCCAGCACCGACGCCGCCACCGACACCACCACCCCCCAGGAGTGATCACGATGACCGACATCTCACAGATCCCCAATCCCGTCGTCGACACCGACGAGCAGAAAGCCCTCCGCAAGGTCGCCTACGACCTGGGCTCGCGCTACGGGATCGAGTACATGCGCGAGAAGTCCGACGCCGGCGAGACCACCGAGGAGCTGTGGAACGAGGCCGGCAAGCTCGGGCTGCTCGGCGTGAACCTGCCCGAGGAGTACGGCGGCGGCGGGGCCGGGATGACCGAACTCGCGATCGTCGAGGAGGAGCTCTCGGCCGCCGGCGCCGGGCTGCTGATGATGGTGGTCTCGCCCGCCATCAACGGTTCGATCATCTCGCGCTTCGGAACCGAGGACCAGAAGAAGCAGTGGCTGCCGGGCATCGCCTCCGGCGAGACCATCACCTCCTTCGCGATCACCGAGCCCGACGCCGGTTCCAACTCGCACGCCATCACCACCACCGCGCGCCGCGACGGCTCGGACTTCCTGCTCAGCGGGCAGAAGACCTACATCTCGGGCGTGGACCAGGCCGACGCCATCCTCGTGGTGGCCCGCCTCGAGGGCGCCACCAGCGGCAAGCTCCAGCCGGCGTTGTTCATGGTCCCGACCGACGCCCCGGGCCTGCAGAAGACGCACATCCCCACGGAGGTGCGCACGCCCGAGCGGCAGTTCCAGCTGTACTTCGACGACATCCGGCTGCCTGCCGAGGCGCTCATCGGTGACGGCGACACCGCGCTGCTCATGTTGTTCGCCGGTCTCAACCCTGAGCGGATCATGGCCTCGGGCATGGCGATCGGCACCGCGCGCTTCGCGATGGACCGGGCCACCAAGTACGCCAACGAGCGCACGGTGTGGAAGACCCCGATCGGTGCCCACCAGGGCATCGCGCACCCGCTGGCGCAGTGCAAGATCGAGCTCGAGCTGGCCCGGTTGATGATGCGGAAGGCGGCGGCCCTCGTCGACGCCGGGCTCGACGACCTCGCGGCGGAGGCGGCCAACATGGCCAAGTACGCCTCCGGCGAGGTCTCGGCCCGCACGGTCGACCAGGCCATCCAGACCCTGGGCGGCAACGGGCTGTCGGTGGAGTACGGCCTGGCCGGCCTGCTCGCGGCATCGCGCCTGCCCCGCATCGCCCCCGTCAGCCGGGAGATGATCCTCAACTACGTGGCCCAGCATTCGCTCGGGCTGCCCAAGAGCTACTGAGGTGGCCGGGGTGGATGAACAGCAGGTGAGCGATCAGACGGTGAGTGAGCAGACGGCGGGTGGCCAGACCCTTGTGCACTACGAGGTCCGGGGTGGGGCAGCGCGGCTGACGCTGGACTCACAGCACAACCGCAATGCCATCTCGAGCGCCCTGGTGGCGCAGCTGCACGAGGCACTGAACCGGGCGGCCGCCGACGACGGCGCCCGCGTCGTGGTCCTCGGCCACGCCGGCGGGACGTTCTGCGCCGGTGCCGACCTCTCGGAGGCCTCCGCGAGCCAGGGGAGCCCCGAGGAGCAGGCCGCGGAGCGGACCCGGATCTTCCTGGGTCTGCTGCGCGCGATCATCTCGCACCCCAAGCCCGTGATCGCGGCCGTCGACGGCCACGTCCGCGCCGGCGGGATGGGCCTGGTGGCCGCCTGCGACTTCGCGCTCGCCGGCCCCACGTCGACGTTCGCCCTCACCGAGGTCCGGCTCGGGCTCGCGGCGGCCATGATCTCGGTGCCGATGGCGGCGCGGGTGGGCTCGCGAGACCTCGCTCGGGCACTGCTGACGGGGGAGAAGTTCGACTCCGCGCACGCCCGGCGGATCGGTCTGCTCACCGAGGCCGTGGACGACGTCCATGCAGCTGTCGACGAGCTCGTCGCCGCGTTCCGGCCCTGCTCGCCGCAGGGCCTGAGGGAGAACAAGGCCCTGCTCGCGGGGCCGATGCTGGCCGAACTCGACGCCCGTGGAGACGACCTGGCCGGGGTGACGGCGCGACTGTTCACCACGCCGGAGGTAGCCGAGGGGATGACGGCATTTCTTGAGCGCCGACCGCCCTCCTGGGCGGCCGCCGCCGAGTAACGTGTGGTGTGGTGCTGGTCACATGACCAGTACCACGCCACCAGTTCTCTTTCGAGGAGTTTGCATGCGCACAAAGGCCGCCATCATCCGGGAGCCGAAGCAGGACGGCTGGGAGATCGTCGAAGTTGATCTGGGTGACCCCAGGGCCGGTGAGGTCCAGGTCAAGCTGGCCGCCACGGGCCTGTGTCACTCGGACGAGCACCTCCTCACCGGTGACTTGCAGTTCGAGACCTACCCGATCCTGGGTGGGCACGAGGGCGCGGGTGTGGTCACCAAGGTCGGGGACGGGGTCATGGGCCTCGAAGAGGGCGATCACGTGGTCCTGGCGTTCATCCCCGCCTGCGGAACCTGCCCGCCGTGTGCCGAGGGTCTGCAGAACCTCTGCGACAACGGCGCCGGTCTGCTGACCGGTCGGGCGATCACGGATGACTCGTACCGGGTCCACACCGCGGACGGCGAGCCCGTCGCCACGATGTGTGTGCTCGGTACGTTCTCCCCGTTCGTCACGGTCCACCAGTCATCGGTCGTCAAGATCGAGAAGGACATCCCGCTGGACAAGGCCGCTCTCCTCGGCTGCGGCGTGTGCACGGGATGGGGGTCGGCCACCGAGATCGGGCAGGCGAAAGAGGGTGACGTCGTCGTGGTCGTCGGCGTCGGCGGCATCGGGATCAACTCCGTGCAGGGCGCCGCGGCTGCGGGTGCCCGCGTGATCGTGGGCGTCGACCCGGTGGAGTTCAAGCGCGAGAAGGCCATGGAGTTCGGGGCCACCCACACCTGCGCGTCGATGGACGAGGCCATGGCCCTCGTCGGCGAGCTGAGCTGGGGCCGCATGGCCGACCTCGTTCTGCTCACCCCGGGCGTCGTCGAGGGTTCCATGCTCATGTCGGGGCTCCTGCTCACCGGCAAGGGGCGTCGCTGCGTGGTGGTGGGCCTCGGCGACATGATGGCCGTCGACGCACAGATCTCGATCCTCGACCTGGCGATGCAGCAGAAGACCCTCCAGGGCGCCATCTTCGGCGGCACCGGCCCGCGCAAGCAGATCCCGCATCTGCTCCACCAGTACCGTGCCGGGAACCTCAAGCTCGACGAGCTCGTCACCAAGACGTACCGGCTCGAGGAGATCAATCAGGGCTTCCAGGACATGCGGGACGGCAAGAACATCCGCGGCGTGATCATCTATGACGAGCAGGACTGGTAACAGGAGGCAGCTATGACGGAGCCCGAGCAGCGAACCCCCAAACAGGACCGTAGCCGCATCACGCGGGAACGGCTGCTCGGCGCCTCCATCGACCTGCTCGCCACGCAGGGCTGGGCGGCGACCACCGTGGGAGCGGTGGCCGCCGCCGCCGGCGTCTCACGGGGCGCCGCGCAGCACCATTTCCCCACCCGCGAGGACCTCATCACGGCCGCTCTCGGTCACATGATCGAACAGCGGCTCGAGGACGTCCGCCGCGTGGGCCTCGATCTGCCGGGCCCCGGCCCGGAGCGGACGGTGGCCGTGGTGCGGCTGATCGTCCAGCACTACACCTCCGATCTGTTCAAGGCCGCGCTCCACGTATGGACCGCCGCTGCCAGTGACCCCGCGCTCCGCGACCGCGTGCTGCCGCTCGAGAACCACATGTCCCGCGAGGTCCTGGCCATCGCGGCCGCGGCCCTGGGGCGCGACCCCCGGGAGACGGGTGTGCGCAGGGGCCTCCAGGCGACCCTGGACCTGGCCCGCGGACTCGGCCTCGCGGACGTGCTGTCCGACGATTCGGCCCGCCGGGACAAGGTGATCCGGTTCTGGGCCGAGACCCTGGATCTGGTGCTCGCGCATTCGGGGGAGCCGCAGGCCGACGGTGTCATCTCGGCCACGTTTTGACCGATCCTCTCGGTGGCGGTTAGGCTTGACCATCGTGCTCGCAGTACGCGAGCTGGAGGATCGTGCCCAGTAGGCCAGCGAGAGCGGCTGACGTGGTCGCCCGTGCGCCCGTCGGGGAGCGCGAGAGTCCGGATACGAGCAACGTCCCAGTGACCGGTGGTCGCCCCGCGAGGAGGCCGCCAGCTAGAGAAAGACGGTTCATGCCCACCATCAACCAGCTGGTCCGCAAGGGCCGCCAGGACAAGAAGTCATCGTCCGCGACGGCTGCCCTCAAGGGCTCGCCGCAGCGGCGCGGCGTGTGCACCCGTGTGTACACCACCACCCCCAAGAAGCCGAACTCCGCTCTCCGTAAGGTCGCGCGTGTTCGCCTGACCAGCGGTATCGAGGTCTCCGCCTACATCCCCGGTGAGGGTCACAACCTCCAGGAGCACTCCATGGTGCTCGTCCGTGGCGGTCGAGTGAAGGACCTCCCGGGTGTGCGTTACAAGATCATCCGCGGCTCCCTCGACACGCAGGGCGTGAAGGACCGCAAGCAGGCCCGCTCCCGCTACGGCGCCAAGAAGGAGAAGTAATGCCTCGTAAGGGTCCCGCCCCGAAGCGCAACCTCATCAACGACCCGGTCTACGGGTCGCAGCTGGTCACGCAGCTCGTCAACAAGATCCTCGTCGACGGCAAGAAGACGACCGCCGAGCGGATCGTCTACTCGGCCCTCGAGATCTGCCGCGAGAAGACCGGTACCGATCCGGTCGTCACCCTCAAGAAGGGGCTCGACAACGTCAAGCCCGCACTCGAGGTCCGCTCCCGCCGTGTCGGTGGCGCCACGTACCAGGTGCCCGTCGAGGTCCGCCCCGGGCGCTCCACGACTCTCGCCATGCGGTGGCTGGTGACCTTCTCACGGCAGCGTCGCGAGAACACCATGGTCGAGCGTCTGGCCAACGAGATCCTGGATGCCTCCAACGGTCTGGGTGCCGCGGTCAAGCGCCGCGAGGACACCCACAAGATGGCCGAGGCCAACCGGGCGTTCGCGCACTACCGCTGGTGATCCGGTGGGGCCCGGTCCGGCGCGGTGTCGATTCGACGCCCCGGCCCGGGTCCCGCTGTCGCCCGCAGGGTGGCACTATTGAACAAGGGCCCGTATTCGCTCTCACGAGAGAGCGTGCTGGCATTTCTACACCAGACCCGGTTCGGACGGTCGACTCAGACCGCACGGACCACCGACGACTCACGATCGGGGACCATCCGTGGCACAGGACGTGCTGACCGACCTCAACAAGGTCCGCAACATCGGCATCATGGCGCACATCGACGCCGGTAAGACAACCGTCACCGAGCGCATCCTGTTCTACACGGGTGTCAACCGCAAGGCCGGCGAAACGCACGACGGTGCTTCAACGACCGACTGGATGGAGCAGGAGAAAGAGCGCGGCATCACGATCACGTCGGCCGCCGTGACCTGCTTCTGGGCCAACAACCAGATCAACATCATCGACACCCCGGGCCACGTCGACTTCACCGTCGAGGTGGAGCGGTCGCTCCGCGTCCTCGACGGCGCGGTCGCGGTGTTCGACGGCAAAGAGGGCGTCGAGCCCCAGTCGGAGCAGGTCTGGCGTCAGGCCGAGAAGTATGACGTCCCCCGCATCTGCTTCGTCAACAAGATGGACAAGATGGGCGCGGACTTCTACTACACGGTCCAGACCATCATCGACCGTCTCGGTGCGAAGCCGCTCGTCCTCCAGCTGCCGATCGGCGCCGAGGACGCGTTCGACGGGGTCGTCGACCTCGTGGAGATGAAGGCCTACGTGTGGCCGGGCGTCACGCCCGTCGGCACCGACGCCACCGTCCAGGAGATCCCCGCGGAGCTCCAGGAGAAGGCTGACGAGTACCGCGAGAAGCTCCTCGAGACCGTCGCCGAGAGCGACGAGGTCCTCATGGAGAAGTACTTCGGCGGCGAGGAGCTGACGAAGGCCGAGATCCAGGGCGCGATCCGCAAGATGACCGTCAACGCCGAGATCTACCCGGTGCTGTGTGGTTCGGCGTACAAGAACAAGGGCGTTCAGCCTCTGCTCGACGCGGTCATCGCGTACCTGCCCAACCCGCTGGACGTCGGCTCGATCGAGGGCCACGCCGTGGGCGACGAGGACAAGGTCGTCAGCCGTCAGCCCGCCAAGGACGAGCCGTTCGCGGCGTTGGCGTTCAAGATCGCCGTGCACCCGTTCTTCGGCGAGCTCACCTTCGTCCGCGTCTACTCGGGCCGGATCGACCCGAGCACCCAGGTCATGAACGCGACCAAGGGGAAGAAGGAGCGCGTCGGCAAGCTCTTCCAGATGCACGCCAACAAGGAGATGCCCGTCTCGGAGGCCGTCGCCGGCCACATCTACGCGTTCATCGGCCTCAAGGACACCACCACGGGCGATACCCTGTGCGACCTGAACAACCAGGTCATCCTCGAGTCCATGACGTTCCCGGCGCCGGTGATCGACGTCTCGATCGAGCCGAAGACCAAGGCTGACCAGGAGAAGCTCGGCACGGCCATCCAGAAGCTGGCCCGTGAGGATCCGACGTTCTCCGTGCGGCTCGACGACGAGACCGGCCAGACCGTGATCGGCGGGATGGGCGAGCTCCACCTGGACGTCCTGGTGGACCGCATGCGGCGCGAGTTCAAGGTCGAGGCCAACGTCGGTAAGCCGCAGGTCGCCTACCGGGAGACCATCAAGGGCACCCTGGAGAAGTTCGACTTCACGCACAAGAAGCAGACCGGTGGTTCCGGCCAGTTCGCGAAGGTGCAGATCCGTCTCGAGCCGCTCCCGCAGGAGCAGATCGAGGCGGGGGAGACCTACGAGTTCTCGGACAAGGTCACCGGTGGCCGCGTGCCCAAGGAGTACATACCGTCCGTGGATCACGGCATCAAGGACGCCATGCAGTACGGCATCCTCGCCGGGTACCCGATGGTCAACGTCAAGGCCACCCTGCTCGACGGTGCCTACCACGAGGTCGACTCGTCCGAGATGGCGTTCAAGGTCGCCGGCTCGATGGCCTTCAAGGAGGCCGCACGTCGATGCCAGCCGGTGATCCTGGAGCCGCTCATGGCGGTCGAGGTCATCACGCCCGACGACTACATGGGCGACGTGATCGGCGACATCAACTCCCGTCGCGGCCAGATCCAGGCGATGGAGGAGCGCTCCGGCGCCCGCGTCGTCAAGGCCAGCGTTCCGCTGTCCGAGATGTTCGGCTACGTCGGCGACCTCCGGTCGAAGACGCAGGGCCGGGCCAACTACTCGATGGTCTTCTCTCACTACGCCGAGGTTCCGGCGAGCGTGTCCAAGGAGATCATCGCCAAGGCGACCGGCGAGTAACCGGTAGTGGTCCCGCCCTGCTGAAACAGGGAGGGCGGGACCGATACCGGCGGCGCACGGTCGAACCCCCGGGTGGCCGCCGGACGTGCCCCACGGCACGACGAGTAAGATCAGTACCCACACATCATGAATGTGCCCACGACCCAGTGGGGACAGAACAGTCCAGGAGGACCACAAGTGGCGAAGGCGAAGTTCGAGCGGACGAAACCGCACGTTAACATCGGCACCATCGGTCACGTCGACCACGGCAAGACCACCACCACCGCGGCCATCACGAAGGTCCTGGCGGACACCTTCCCGACGCTCAACGAGGCGTTCGCGTTCGACCAGATCGACAAGGCGCCGGAGGAGAAGGCTCGTGGTATCACGATCAACATCTCCCACGTCGAGTACCAGACGGAGAAGCGCCACTACGCGCACGTCGATGCTCCGGGTCACGCGGACTACATCAAGAACATGATCACCGGTGCCGCCCAGATGGACGGCGCGATCTTGGTCGTCGCCGCCACCGACGGCCCGATGCCGCAGACGCGTGAGCACGTGCTGCTCGCCCGTCAGGTCGGCGTGCCCTACATCCTTGTCGCCCTGAACAAGTGCGACATGGTCGACGACGAGGAGATCCTCGAGCTCGTCGAGATGGAGGTGCGTGAGCTTCTCGCTTCGCAGGAGTTCGACGAGGACGCCCCCGTCGTGCACATCTCGGCGCTCAAGGCGCTCGAGGGTGACCCGAAGTGGGTCCAGGCCATCGTCGACCTCATGCAGGCCTGCGACGACTCCGTCCCGGATCCCGTCCGCGAGATGGAGAAGCCGTTCCTCATGCCCGTCGAGGACGTCTTCACGATCACCGGTCGTGGCACCGTCGTCACCGGTCGTATCGAGCGTGGCTCGGTCAAGGTGAACGAGGACGTCGAGCTGATCGGTATCAAGGAGAAGGCTTCCAAGACCACCGTCACCGGCATCGAGATGTTCCGGAAGCTCCTCGACTACGGCGAGGCGGGCGACAACGTCGGTCTGCTGGTCCGTGGCCTCAAGCGTGAGGACGTCGAGCGCGGCCAGGTTGTCATCAAGCCGGGCGCGTACACCCCGCACACCAACTTCGAGGGCCAGGCGTACATCCTGTCCAAGGACGAGGGCGGGCGTCACACGCCGTTCTTCAACAACTACCGTCCGCAGTTCTACTTCCGTACCACGGACGTGACCGGTGTCGTTACCCTTCCCGAGGGCACCGAGATGGTCATGCCGGGCGACAACACCGAGATGAGCGTCGAGCTCATCCAGCCGGTCGCCATGGACGAGGGCCTGCGCTTCGCCATCCGCGAGGGTGGCCGCACCGTCGGCGCCGGTCAGGTCACCAAGATCATCAAGTGATCGAGTGACATGACGGATCGGACGAGATAGTCCGAACCACACGATCGAGGGGCGTCCCACCGGAAGGTGGGGCGCCCCTTTCTCGTTGCAGAGGACGTCCGGGACTATCGGGGGATCAGATCATCTCCGTCGGCCCAGGAGGCTCATCGCCACGGAGAGACCGACCGCGGCAACGCCGGCAAGGGCGGTCACGGCGATGGCAGCAACCTGCTCGGCGCTCGCGCCGTGATCCGCGCGGCCGGGGCCGACTACCCCGTGTCGGCGATCGACCTCCTCGAGTGCGCGGAGCATCTGGTCGGGGTCGCCGCCCTTGTCGGGGTGGTGTTGCAGGACGGCCCGACGTCGATCCCGCTTGTAGGCGACGGGGTCGCGTGGTTCGCGTCGACTGTTCACGTTCAGGCCTCCTGGGTGTGTGGCGCGGCTCGCGCTCATCCCTCCGACGGTACCCAAGCGGGCGAGGGGACGGCGGCGGCTCACGGGCCGGCGGGGCCTCGATTTTGTTCCCCGGTCATCCATGCGGCATACTGGTCGAGTTGCCCGGACAAGTCGGCGACCCAGCGTGGATACCTCAGGGTTCCCGCCGGGAGTCGGGTTGGGCGGGCGAGCACGACGGGCGGGTGAGAGATCACCCGCTGGAAAAGCGGAAGGGCGACACGCCCGACCGCGTGGACACGTCGTGACACATCATCAACAGCGGCAGCGGATCGGTTTCGTCTCACCCTCGTTCGCGGGTGTGCGGCACTCCGTCCTCTGGGGAGCTTTGAAGTCGTGTCACGTTCGTGAGCGCGCGACGGCAGCCCTCCACGACGGAGTATCGATGCATGTGACCGGGTGTTCGACGGTCTGACGGTGTCACGCATGTTCAGCGAACACAGCAGTGTCCCCCGCCGAGCGGGGGCGCTCACGACATCCGCCTTCACGGGCGGGGGGAGAATGAGGACCAAGTGGCGGGACAAAAGATCCGCATCCGGCTCAAGGCCTATGACCACGAGGCTATCGACGCCTCGGCGCGCAAGATCGTCGAGACGGTCACCCGTACGGGAGCTCGCGTCGTAGGCCCCGTGCCGTTGCCGACCGAGAAGAACGTGTACTGCGTCATCCGCTCACCGCACAAGTACAAGGACTCGCGTGAGCACTTCGAGATGCGTACCCACAAGCGGTTGATCGACATCCTCGACCCCACGCCTAAGACCGTGGACGCGCTCATGCGCATCGACCTGCCCGCCAGCGTCGACGTCAATATCCAGTGACCTCCGACCGAGCAGCGGTCAGCAAGCAACGTGCAGCGGAGACAGTGAACACATGAGTACTACCGAGATCAAGGGAATCCTGGGCGCGAAGCTCGGCATGACCCAGGTCTTCGACGAGAACAACCGGGTTGTCCCGGTTACCGTCATCAAGGCCGGGCCGTGCGTCGTCACAGGCATCCGAAACGAGAAGACCGATGGCTACAACGCCATCCAGATCGCCTTTGGCGCGATCGACCCCCGTAAGGTCACCAAGCCCGTCACGGGCCAGTTCTCCAAGGCGGGTGTGACGCCGCGTCGTCACCTCGCGGAGATCCGGCTCGACAACGCCGAGCAGGCCGCAGCTTTCGAGCTGGGCCAGGAGATCGGCGCGGACGTGTTCGAGGACGGCGCATTCGTCGACGTCACCGGCACCTCCAAGGGCAAGGGCTTCGCCGGCACCATGAAGCGGCACGGTTTCCACGGACAGGGCGCCTCACACGGCACCCAGGCCGTGCACCGTCGGCCCGGCTCCATCGGTGGCGCGTCGACCCCGGGTCGCGTGTTCAGGGGCAAGAAGATGGCCGGTCGCATGGGTAATGACCGTGTGACCACCATGAACCTGACGGTCCACAAGGTCGACGCCGAGGCCGGCGTCCTCCTCATCAAGGGTGCCATCCCGGGTCGCAACGGCGGCCTCGTGATGGTCCGATCCGCAGTGAAGGGCGGTGCGCGCGCATGACCACGACGGAGAACACCGTGAATCTCAAGCTCGACGTCCGTACCCCGGCCGGTTCGGCCAACGGGTCGGTCGAGCTCCCCGCCGAGATCTTCGGCGTCGAGCCCAACCTGCACCTGATGCACCAGGTCGTCGTCGCACAGCTCGCCGCGGCGCGGCAGGGCACGCACTCGACCAAGACCCGCGGCGAGGTCCGTGGCGGTGGGCGCAAGCCCTTCGCCCAGAAGGGCACCGGCCGCGCCCGTCAGGGTTCGACCCGCGCCCCCGCCTACACCGGTGGTGGCACGGTCCACGGACCGAAGCCGCGCGACTACTCGCAGCGCACGCCCAAGAAGATGATTGCCGCCGCCCTCCGCGGTGCCCTCTCCGACCGGGCCAGCAGCGAGCGGATCCACGTGGTCAGCGAGTTCGTCGAGGGCCAGAAGCCGTCGACCGCAGGCGTCCGTGACTTCCTCGGCAGCCTGTCCGATCGCCGGAAGTTCCTGGTCGTCGTCGGTCGCGAGGACGTCGCAGCATGGCGTTCCGTGGGCAACCTCGATCACGTCCACCCGATCGCTCCGGATCAGCTGAACACCTACGACGTCCTGAACGCAGACGACGTCATCTTCACGGTGGAGGCCCTGGACGCGTTCGTCACGCAGGCGAGCAAGCGAGTCGCCGGCACGACGACCACCGCCGCGAAGGAGGCCGACAAGTGAGCACCATCGCCGATCCCCGGGACGTGATCCTCGCCCCCGTTGTCTCCGAGAAGGCCTACGGCCTGCTCGAGCAGGGTGTGTACACGTTCCTGGTCGCCCCGGACGCCAACAAGACACAGATCAAGATCGCCATCAAGGAGATCTTCGGTGTCACCGTTGAGTCCGTCAACACCGCCAACCGTCAGGGCAAGCGCAAGCGCACCCGCACGGGCTTCGGTCAGCGCAAGAGCACCAAGCGCGCCATCGTGACCCTCGCGGCCGACAGCAAGCCCATCGAGATCCCGGGTCTGACCGCCTGAGGGCGGGCAGAGTTAAGGACGAGAGAACCTCATGGCTATCCGCAAGTACAAGCCCACGACGCCCGGCCGTCGCGGCTCGAGCGTCTCGGACTTCGCCGAGATCACCCGCTCGACGCCCGAGAAGTCGCTGCTTCGCCCCCTGAACAGGACCGGCGGACGTAACGGCCACGGCCGTATCACCACCCGCCACAAGGGCGGTGGACACAAGCGGCAGTACCGCGTCATCGACTTCCGTCGTAACGACAAGGACGGCGTCGACGCCGTGGTCGCGCACATCGAGTACGACCCGAACCGCACCGCCAACATCGCCCTCCTGCACTACTTGGACGGTGAGAAGCGGTACATCCTCTCCCCGCGCAATCTCAAGCAGGGTATGAGGATCGAGTCGGGCGCCACCGCCGACATCAAGGTCGGCAACAACCTCCCGCTCCGCAACATCCCCGCGGGCACCGTCGTGCACGCGGTGGAGCTGCGCCCGGGCGGCGGGGCCAAGATGGCCCGCGCGGCCGGCGCCGGGATCCAGCTGCTGGGCAAGGAGGGTGCGTACGCGTCCCTCCGCATGCCGTCCGGTGAGATCCGCCGCGTCGACGTGCGCTGCCGCGCCACCATCGGCGAGGTCGGCAACGCCGAGCAGGGCAACATCAACTGGGGTAAGGCCGGCCGTATGCGGTGGAAGGGCGTCCGCCCGACCGTCCGTGGTGTCGTCATGAACCCCGTCGACCACCCGCACGGTGGCGGCGAGGGCAAGACGTCCGGTGGACGTCACCCCGTCAGCCCGTGGGGCCAGCCCGAGGGCCGGACCCGTAAGCCCAAGAAGGCGAGTGACAGCATGATTGTCCGTCGCCGTCGCACCGGCAAGAAGCGATAAGGAGGGAAACTAGGATGCCTCGTAGTCTCAAGAAGGGTCCGTTCGTCGACGAACACCTCCTCGCGAAGGTGGACGTGCAGAACGACAAGGGCACTCATCAGGTCATCAAGACCTGGTCGCGTCGCTCGACGATCCTGCCCGATTTCATCGGCCACACGTTCGCCGTCCATGATGGCCGCAAGCATGTGCCCGTGTTCGTGTCCGACTCCATGGTGGGTCACAAGCTCGGCGAGTTCGCGCCGACGCGCACGTTCAAGGGGCACATCAAGGACGATCGAAAGAGTAAGCGTCGATGAGCACTGAAACGAAGAAGACCGCAGACGACACGGCGCAGGTCGAGCAGCAGCTCACCGCCCGCGCCACCGCCAAGTTCGTCCGCGTCACGCCCATGAAGGCGCGTCGCGTGATCGACCTGATCCGCGGCAAGGACGCCTCCGACGCGCTGAACACCCTGCGGTTCGCCCCGCAGGCTGCCAGCGAGCCGGTCGGCAAGGTCCTCGCTTCCGCGATCGCGAACGCCGAGAACAACCTCGACCTGGATCCCCGGACCCTCGTCGTGTCCGCGGCGTTCGCCGACGAGGGCCCGACCCTCAAGCGGTTCCGGCCGCGTGCACAGGGTCGTGCGTTCCGAATCCGTAAGCGCACGAGCCACATCACCGTCGAGGTGACCAGCGTTCCCGACAAGGCCGGTTCGACCGGCCGGGGACGTCGCAACCAGGGAGGTGCCCGCTAAATGGGACAGAAGATCCAGCCGCACGGCTTCCGTCTCGGCATCACCTCGGACTGGACGTCCAAGTGGTTCGCCGACAAGCAGTACGCGGATTACGTGGCCGAGGACATCAAGATCCGTCAGCTCCTGTCCAAGGGCATGGAGCGGGCCGGCATCTCGGGCGTGGACATCTCCCGCACCCGTGACCGTGTCAACGTCGACATCCACACCGCCCGCCCGGGCATCGTGATCGGTCGTCGTGGTGCTGAGGCGGACCGTCTCCGTGGAGAGCTCGAGAAGCTCACCGCGAAGCAGGTCCACCTCAACATCCTCGAGATCAAGAACACCGAGGCCGACGCCCAGCTCGTGGCCCAGGGCATCGCGGAGCAGCTGTCCAATCGCGTGGCGTTCCGCCGCGCGATGCGTAAGGGCATCCAGTCCGCCATGCGCCAGCCGCAGGTCAAGGGCATCAAGGTGGTGTGCGCCGGTCGTCTCGGCGGCGCCGAGATGTCTCGCTCGGAGCGCTACCACGAGGGTCGCGTCCCGCTCCACACGCTGCGTGCCGAGATCGACTACGGCACGTACGAGGCCAAGACGACCTTTGGTCGTATCGGCGTCAAGGTGTGGATCTACAAGGGTGACGTCGTCGGCGGTCGCCGCGAGTCCGATCAGTTCACCCAGTCCAACAACCGCGGTGCCGCGGACCGTGGGGCGCCGCGTCGCGAGCGCGCTGCCGGCCGGCCGCGTCGCTCCGGAGCCCAGGGCACCACAGCCACGAGCACCGAGACCGGCCGCGCTGGTTCCGGTGCGGCTGTCGAGGCACCTGCTGAGGCTCCGCAGAATCAGACCAGGGAGGCGTGACAGTGCTTATCCCCAAGCGCGTCAAGCACCGCAAGCAGCACCACCCCGGCCGTAAGGGCGGGTCCAAGGGCGGCAACAAGGTGACGTTCGGTGAGTACGGCATCCAGGCTCTCGAGCCCGCCTACATCACCAACCGTCAGATCGAGTCCGCTCGTATCGCGATCAACCGCCACATCAAGCGCGGCGGCAAGGTGTGGATCAACATCTACCCGGATCGTCCGCTCACCAAGAAGCCTGCCGAGGTCCGCATGGGCTCCGGTAAGGGTTCTGTGGAGTGGTGGGTCGCCAACGTCAAGCCGGGTCGCATCCTCTTTGAGATGTCGTACCCGAGCGAGGAGACCGCTCGGGAGGCCCTGCGCCGTGCGCAGCACAAGCTCCCGTGCAAGACCCGCATCGTGACCCGAGAGGGGCAGTTCTGATGGCAAATGGAATCACCGCCCCCGAGCTGCGTGAGCTCGAAGCCGACGCGATCACCGCGCGTCTGCGTGAGGCCAAGGAAGAGCTGTTCAACCTGCGCTTCCAGATGGTCACCGGTCAGTTGACCAACAACCGTCGCCTGCGGGTCGTTCGTCACGACATCGCTCGCATTTACACCGTCATCCGCGAGCGCGAGCTCGGGCTGTCGGCAGCGCCGGGTGATGCTAAGTGAGTGACAAGGATGCAGTTGTGACTGAGGCCAGCGAGAACACCGAGCGCAACAGCCGCAAGGTGCGGATCGGGTACGTCGTGTCCGACAAGATGGAGAAGACCATCATCGTCGAGCTCGAGGACCGCGTGAAGCACCCGAAGTACGGCAAGATCATGCGTCGTACCGAGCGCGTCAAGGCTCACGACGAGGCCAACACCGCCGGTGTCGGCGACCGCGTGCGGATCATGGAGACCCGCCCGCTGTCCGCCACCAAGCGGTACCGGCTCGTCGAGGTGCTGGAGCGCGCCAAGTAATACCGCTCCCCGTAAGACCACAGGCCCGGCCCCGGATCATCCGGGGCCGGGCCTGTGGCGTTTCTGATGTAACAAAATTCTCTCTGATACGACATCCTTGTATTGTGTCAGCGGCTGATGGGCCGAAATTGCCCGCGCGACCCCTGGGCCTCCGGCTCCCGGGGCCGCGGCTCGAACGAGAGCAGGATCGTCACATGACCGCACACCCGCAGACCGACCGACGTGGGGGAGTGGCGCCGGGTGCCCGAACCGGTATCCGCGCAGCTGCCCTGGCTCTGGTGGCCGCG
The DNA here is from genome assembly GCF_033142235.1 of Rhodococcus sp. IEGM 1408. Classification (NCBI taxonomy): domain Bacteria; kingdom Bacillati; phylum Actinomycetota; class Actinomycetes; order Mycobacteriales; family Nocardiaceae; genus Rhodococcus; species Rhodococcus sp. IEGM 1408. Next base: position 191,055 of record NZ_JAWLRW010000004.1, on the reverse strand, counting down.
CTCGCAGCAGCAGGCACCGGGCCTGCGGGAGCGCAGAGCCTGGATCCCGGATCTCTCGTCCCGAGCGTGGCGCCCGGGAGCCTTCTCGGCACCCCGTCGCTCAGCGTGGCCGCCCTGACCCAGCTCGGCGCGCCGATCCCGCTGACCTCCGTGCTCGGCTCGGTCGCCGCTGCCGGATCCGGTGAGTTCCCCCGACCGGGGAGCTCCGAGGCGCCGAGCGGACCCCTGGTCACGAGGGACGACTCGATCACCTCGTCCACGGTTCGTGAGGTCAGGCCGTTGTTCCCGGGTTCGGTGAACCCGGACGACCAGCGCGCGGAGGTCTGGACCGTGACCTCCGCCTCCATGCAACGCACCGTGCGCGTGGAGGTCTACCGTGCACCGGCCGGTGTCAACGCCCCCAACGTCTATTTTTTGGACGGGGTGGGCAGCGAGACGCCGTCGGGGTGGAGTACAGGGATGGGCTGGGGGGACCCGGCGCTGCGTGAGCGGGCGGTCAACGTGATCGCGCCGACGGGCGCCCCGGCCTCGATGTGGGCCGACTGGAAGACGGACGACCCGGTCCTGGGACCGAACAACTGGGAGACCTTCCTGACCGACGAACTCCCCGAGTTGTTGGAGGGGGGTCTACCGGGCACGGTCGACGGGCTCGCGCACAACGGTGACTGGGGTGTGATGGGGCTGTCAATGGGTGCCGCGTCCGCGGTGCACCTCGCCAACACCCGGGAGATGTTCGGCGCGGTGGCGGGAGTCAGCGGGGCGTATTCGACCACCGACGAGCTCGGCTACCAGTACACCCGGTTGACCGTGGCGGCCCGCAACGGCGAGGTCACCAACATGTGGGGCCCGCGCGGTTCGGCCGAGTGGCTGAGCCACGACACCGTCGCCAACCCCTCGGGGCTCGCCGGCAAGACGGTTTACCTCAGCGCTGCCACGGGTGTGGTCGGCTCCTCCGAGCTGGGGCACTTCGGGAGCAACGAGATGATCCTCATCGACGGTCACATCCTCGAGAAGGGGTCGTACGAGAGCACCAGGGCCCTGGAAGCCGCGTTGGGCGACGTGGACGAGGTCAACCTGCGCATGAACTACATGCCCACCGGGATCCACAACTGGCCGGTGTTCGTCACCCAGATGCTCCCGGGCATGGACCACATCCTGTCGGGGCTGGCGCCGGCTGCGCCGAACGGTCGGACGACGACAGGGGGGCTGGGGGAGGGGTCCGCTGGCTCGGGAGGGTCTCTCGGTTCGACGGGGTCGCTTGGTTCAACCGGGTCAACCGGGTCGTCCAGCTCGCTCGGCGGGTCCGCCGGCAGCTGAGGCTGATTTGGGGCTCGGGGTCCGGGAGCCCTACACTGGACCAGTTGCCCGAGCTGTCCGCGTCTTGAAGGCGTGGCGCCGGGTCGCATGACCGCGTGTGTCGGGTCGGTATCCGGCACACATCTGAACTGACCTGGTCAGGAGAACAATGATCCAGCAGGAGTCGCGACTCAAGATCGCCGACAACACGGGTGCCAAGGAAATCTTGTGCATCCGCGTTCTCGGTGGATCCAAGCGTCGCTATGCAGGCGTCGGCGACATCATCGTCGCCACCGTCAAAGATGCCATCCCCGGTGGCAACGTCAAGAAGGGCGAGATCGTCAAGGCGGTCATCGTGCGCACCGCCAAGGAGCGCCGTCGCCCGGACGGCTCGTACATCAAGTTCGATGAGAACGCCGCCGTCATCATCAAGAACGACAACGATCCGCGTGGAACGCGCATCTTCGGCCCCGTCGGCCGCGAGCTGCGCGACAAGAAGTTCATGCGCATCGTCTCGCTGGCGCCGGAGGTGCTCTGATATGAGAATTCACAAGGGCGACACCGTGCTCGTCATCGCTGGCAAGGACAAGGGCGCGAAGGGCAAGGTCATCCAGGCCTTCCCGGATCGGGAGAAGGTCCTCGTCGAGGGCGTCAACCGGATCAAGAAGCACACCGCCGATTCGGCTGCTGAGCGTGGCGCCTCTTCGGGTGGCATCGTGACGCAGGAGGCCCCGATCCACGTTTCCAACGTGATGATCGTGGACGCCGACGGCACGCCGACCCGCGTCGGCGTCCGTACCGATGACAACGGTAAGCGCGTGCGTGTCTCGCGTAAGACCGGTAAGGACCTGTGACCATGACTGATACTGCTCTTCCCACCGGTTACACGCCGCGTCTGAAGGCTCGGTACCGTTCCGAGATCCGCCCGGCACTGAACGAGACGTTCGAGTACGTCAACGTCATGCAGATCCCGGGCGTCGTCAAGGTCGTCGTGAACATGGGTGTCGGCGACGCCGCCCGTGACGCCAAGCTCATCAACGGCGCCATCACCGACCTCACCCTGATCACCGGCCAGAAGCCGGAGGTCCGTCGGGCCCGCAAGTCCATCGCACAGTTCAAGCTGCGCGAGGGCATGCCGATCGGTGCGCGCGTCACGCTGCGCGGCGACCGCATGTGGGAGTTCCTCGACCGCCTCACGACCGTCGCCCTCCCGCGGATCCGCGACTTCCGCGGACTCTCCGGCAAGCAGTTCGACGGCCACGGCAACTACACGTTCGGCCTCAACGAGCAGACCATGTTCTACGAGATCGACGTGGACAAGGTCGATCGTCCCCGCGGCATGGACATCACGGTCGTCACCACGGCGACCAACGACGAAGAGGGTCGGGCACTGCTCAAGCACCTCGGGTTCCCCTTCAAGGAGGACTGACCTCGCGTCAGGGCCGGACCGGCCGTCCGCGCCGGGGCTCCGCTCGAAGCGGGACCCCGACGCCGGACAGACGGCCCAGTCGTCAGGTCGCAAGTGGTGAGAAGAGCGCCACGCGCGGCGGGACCCCCGATCACCTCCAGAGGTATCGGGCCCCACACAACAGAACATTCGCACTCTTCGTGATAGGCCCACGACGAACGTGGGTGGCCCACAGGCCACCCGACGCCGTGTTGCATGGGAACCGTTACGAGAAAGGAACATGGTCAATCCATGTCGATGACAGATCCCATCGCGGACATGCTGACACGTGTGCGTAACGCCAACTCGGCGTTCCACGACACCGTCTCCATGCCGCATTCCAAGCTCAAGGGCAACATCGCTGCGATCCTCAAGCAAGAGGGTTACATCGCTGACTACGCCGTCGAGGACGCTGAGGTGGGCAAGAAGCTCACCATCAACCTCAAGTACGGCCCGTCGCGGCAGCGCACGATCGTAGGCATCAAGCGGATCTCCAAGCCCGGCCTGCGCGTGTACACCAAGTCCACCGGCCTTCCCAAGGTCTTCGGCGGCCTGGGTATCGCCATCATCTCGTCGTCCCAGGGTCTGGTCACGGACCGTCAGGCGCACAACAAGAAGGTGGGCGGGGAAGTCCTCGCCTACGTCTGGTAAGGGGCGAGATATGTCACGTATCGGCAAAGCTCCGATCAGCATTCCGTCCGGTGTCGACATCAAGGTCGACGGCCAGACGATCACCGTCAAGGGTCCCAAGGGTGAGCTCACCCAGGACCTTCCCTCACCGATCACGGTGTCGGTCGAGGACAACACCATCACGGTGATCCGTCCCGACGACCACCGCGACAACCGTTCCCTGCACGGGCTCTCCCGCTCCCTGGTCAACAACATGGTCGTGGGCGTCACCGAGGGTTACAAGCAGAACATGGAGATCTTCGGCGTCGGCTACCGCGTCCTGGCCAAGGGCAAGGACCTCGAGTTCGCCCTGGGCTACTCGCACGCGGTCCCGATCGTGGCTCCGGACGGCATCACGTTCGCCGTCGAGACCGCCACGAAGTTCTCGATCTCCGGGAACGACAAGCAGCAGGTGGGTCAGATCGCCGCCAACATCAAGCGGCTGCGGAAGCACGACCCGTACAAGGGCAAGGGCATCCGTTACGCGGGCGAGCAGGTCCGTCGCAAGGTCGGAAAGACGGGTAAGTGACCATGAGCAGCACAAAGAAGCGTTCCCCGCTGGGCAAAGACGCATCGACGAAGCGTCGTATCGGTCGTGCCCGGCGCCACTTCCGCCTCCGCAAGAAGGTCGCCGGTACCCCCGCGCGGCCGCGGTTGGTCGTCAACCGTTCCTCGCGCCACATCCACGCCCAGATCATCGACGACCTGGCCGGCCGCACGCTGGCTGCCGCGTCGACGATCGAGGCCGATGTGCGCACTCTCGAGGGCGACAAGAAGGCCCGCAGCGCGAAGGTCGGGCAGCTCCTGGCCGAGCGCGCCAAGGCCGCCGGCATCGAGGCCGTCGTATTCGACCGTGGTGGCAACAAGTACCACGGCCGGATCGCGTCGCTCGCCGACGCCGCCCGCGAGGGTGGGCTGGAGTTCTGATGACCAACAACATTGCACTGACCGCTAACGGAAGGACCGTCTGATGCCGGGACGTCAGCGTCGTGACGGCGGAAGCACAGGGCCCGCCGCAGACAGCAAGACCACCACCGACAACGCCCAGGGGCGCACCGGCGGAGGCGCCGGCGGCGGCCGTGGCGGAAACGACCGCGGCCGTGGCCGGGGTCGCGAAGAAGAGAAGTCGCAGTTCATCGAGCGGGTTGTCACCATCAACCGCGTCTCCAAGGTCGTCAAGGGCGGTCGTCGCTTCAGCTTCACCGCCCTCGTGATCCTGGGCGACGGCAAGGGCATGGTCGGCGTCGGCTACGGCAAGGCCAAAGAGGTGCCGGCGGCGATCCAGAAGGGATCGGAGGAGGCTCGGAAGAACTTCTTCCGCGTCCCGCTCATCGGCTCCACCATTCCGCACCCGATCCAGGGTGAGGCCGCCGCAGGCGTCGTCATGATGCGTCCGGCTTCGCCGGGTACCGGTGTCATCGCTGGTGGCGCCGCTCGCGCCGTGCTCGAGTGTGCAGGTGTCCATGACATCCTGTGCAAGTCGCTCGGCTCGGACAACGCCATCAACGTCGTGCACGCCACCGTGGCCGCGCTCAAGGGTCTGCACCGTCCCGAGGAGGTCGCGGCTCGCCGTGGACTGCCCATCGAGGACGTCGCGCCCGCGGGCATGCTCCGCGCGCGTGCCGGACAGGGGGCCTGATCATGGGGAACCTCAAGATCACCCAGGTCCGTGGCACGGTCGGGACCAAGCAGAACCAGAAGGACTCCCTGCGTACGTTGGGACTCAAGGGCATCCGGAAGTCGGTTGTCCGTGAGGACAACTCGCAGAACCGGGGTCTCATCAACGTCGTGAGCCACCTCGTCGTGGTCGAAGAGACGGAAGTGACGCCATGACCATCAAGCTGCACCACCTGCGCCCGGCGCCCGGTGCCCACACCTCCAAGACCCGCGTGGGTCGCGGTGAGGGCGGTAAGAGGGGCAAGACCGCTGGTCGCGGTACCAAGGGTACGAAGGCACGCAAGAACGTCCCCGCGGCGTTCGAGGGCGGCCAGATGCCGATCCACATGCGGCTCCCGAAGCTGAAGGGCTTCAAGAACCGCAACAAGGTCGTCTTCCAGGTCGTCAACGTGTCCGACATCGAGCGACTGTTCCCGAAGGGTGGGGAGGTCGGCGTCGCCGAGCTCGTCGCCGTCGGTGCGGTCCGGAAGAACCAGCCGGTCAAGGTGCTGGGCGACGGGGAGATCTCCGTTGCCGTCACCGTGACCGTCGACAAGGTCTCCGGCTCGGCCAAGAGCAAGATCGAAGCCGCCGGCGGAACCGCGTCGGAGTCCGGGGCCTGATTCCCCGGCGGGTCCCACAGGGGCCCGGCAACGGGTGCAGGGGTCGTGTCCGAGAGTCTCGGATCCGGCCCCTGCACTTATCTTGATAGAGTTTTTCCTGTTGTGCGTTCGGGCTCCGGCACCACTGCCGTCGGTCTGACCCACCCGGCGCATCTGCATTCGACGACGGCGGCGGCTACGAGCCGTCCATGACCAGGAGGACATGTGCTCTCCGCACTCGCGTCCGCGATCAAGGACCGGGACCTGAGGAAGAAGATCTTCTTCACCCTCGGGATCATCATCCTCTACCGGCTCGGCGCGCAGATCCCGTCGCCCGGTGTCGACTACCCCAAACTCCGGGGACTACTCGACACGGCGATGACCGGAGACAACGCGCAGTTGTTCTCCCTGGTCAACCTGTTCTCGGGTGGCGCCCTCCTGCAACTCTCCGTGTTCGCGATCGGCATCATGCCGTACATCACCGCGAGCATCATCGTGCAGCTCCTGACGGTGGTCATCCCTTACTTCGAGCAGCTCAAGAAGGAGGGGCAGTCCGGCCAGGCCAAGATGACGCAGTACACGCGGTATCTGACCATCGCGCTGGCCGTCCTCCAGTCCTCGGGCATCGTCGCGCTCGCCGATCGAGGGCAGCTTCTCGGCAACGGTCAGTCCGTCCTGATGGACGGCGACATCCTGACCCTCCTCACGATCGTGGTCGTGATGACCGCCGGCGCCGCCCTGGTGATGTGGTTCGGTGAGCTCATCACCGACCGCGGTGTCGGCAACGGCATGTCGCTGCTGATCTTCGCCGGCATCGCCTCGCGCATCCCGGCCGAGGGCGTCAACATCTACCAGAACGCCTCGACGATGAAGTTCGCCGCGGTGATGCTGGCAGTGATCCTCATCGTGGTCGCCGTCGTCTTTGTCGAGCAGGGTCAGCGCCGGATCCCGGTTCAGTACGCCAAGCGCATGGTCGGGCGTCGCCAGTACGGCGGCACCTCCACCTACCTCCCGCTCAAGGTCAACCAGGCCGGCGTCATCCCGGTGATCTTCGCGTCGTCACTCATGTACGTGCCGATCCTGATCACCCAGCTGATCCAGGGCCCGGACCCCTCGGGCGACGGCTTCTGGCAGCGGTACATCATGCAGTACCTGCAGAACCCCTCGAGCTGGGGCTACATCCTCCTGTACTTCGCCCTCATCATCTTCTTCGCGTACTTCTACGTGGCCATCCAGTTCGACCCGATGGAGCAGGCCGAGAACATGAAGAAGTACGGCGGCTTCATCCCGGGCATCCGCCCGGGCCGCCCCACCGCCGAGTACCTGGGTTACGTACTCAACCGGATCCTGCTGTTCGGTTCGCTCTACCTCGGGCTCATCGCCGTACTGCCGAATATTTTCCTCGACATGGGGAGCGGCGGCGGAGATATGCAGAACATGCCCTTCGGCGGCACGGCAGTGCTCATCATGGTGTCTGTGGGCCTCGACACCGTGAAGCAGATCGAGGCACAGCTCATGCAGCGCAACTACGAGGGTTTCCTGAAATAACCGCTTCACCCGGAGAATTTCCGACTGTAGAAAGGCTGGTTCCTACCATGCGTCTCGTCCTCCTCGGCCCCCCCGGCGCCGGCAAGGGAACCCAGGCGGCTCTGTTGTCGGAGAAGCTCGGAGTGCCGCACATCTCCACAGGCGACCTCTTCCGTGCCAACATCTCGCAGGACACGGATCTCGGCAGAGAAGCCAAGAGCTACATCGATGCGGGCAACCTCGTCCCCGCCGATGTCACCAACCGCATGGTCGAAGCTCGCATCGGCGAGCCGGACGCCACCGAGGGGTTCCTCCTCGACGGCTACCCTCGGAGCACCGAGCAAGCAGATGCGCTCAAGGCCATGCTGGCCGAGGCCGGCTTGTCGCTGGACGCCGTACTGGAGTTCAGGGTGGACGAGGACACCGTGGTCAAGCGGATGCTGGCCCGTGGTCGCGAGGACGACTCCGAGGACGTCATTCGTAACCGGATGTCCGTCTACCGTTCCGAGACCGCCCCGCTGCTCGAGTACTACGGCTCCGAGGTCAAGACGATCGACGCGGTCGGCGAGGTCGACGAGATCAACGCCCGCGCCCTGTCGGCGCTGGATCGCTGACCGATCGTGTTGGGGAGATCGCGCAAGGGTGCGGTCGCTGCTCGCACACCGGGTGAGCTGGACGCCATGGAAGCGGCGGGACGCATCGTCGGCCGCGCCCTGGTCGCCGCGAGTGACGCCGCGGTGCCCGGGGCGACCACGGCAGAGCTGGACGCGTTGGTCGAGCAGTTGATCCGAGATGCCGGGGCGGTCCCGTCCTTCAAGGGCTACGAGGGATTCCCCGGGTCGATCTGCTCCTCCGTCAACGAGGTGGTGGTCCACGGGATCCCGGGCGACGACACCGTACTGGGGGAGGGTGACCTGGTATCGGTGGACTGCGGGGCGATCCTGGACGGATGGCACGGGGATTCGGCCTGGACCTTCGGCGTCGGTTCACTGGCGCCCGACGTGGCCAAGCTCAATGAGGCGACCCGCGAGGTCCTCGAGGAGGGGATCCTCGCCATGCTCCCCGGGAACCGTCTCACCGACGTCTCCCATGCCCTCGAGGTGGCGACCCGCCGCGCCGAGGAGCGGTTGGGGGTGTCGCTCGGGATCGTCGACGGGTTCGGTGGCCACGGGATCGGTCGAGAGATGCACGAGTGGCCGTTCCTGGCCAACGAGGGGAAGCCCGGGAAGGGACCGAGACTCCAGGTGGGTTCGGTTCTCGCGGTGGAGCCGATGCTCGTCCTCGGCGGTGAGACCGACACCCGGACCCTGTCCGACGACTGGACCGTCGTCACCGTCGACGGATCACCGGCGTCCCATTGGGAACACACCGTCGCGGTCACAGTGGACGGCCCCCGCATCCTGACCCCGCGCCCTCCCGGCAGCTGACCCCTGACGCCCGGGTGGCGAGCGTCAACTCGAGGTGTCCGGAATCCCGACGCGCTCGGGGAGGGTGAACGGACCGATAGGAGTCCCCCCGGGTTAAGGTGTCCCGTCAGGATCGGACCGCCCGGAGGACAACATATGCTCGCACTCAGCAGGGCGGACGCCGCCCGCTCCACTTCGGCACGCGTCATCGCCGCTGTATTCACAGCCGCCCTCATGGCGATCCTGCACGTGGTGGGCCCGGTACCGGGTGCTCGAGCGCAGTCGCTGATGGAGGGCGGGGCGGGTTCCCTCATGGAGGACCCCCAGCCGGGGCCCTTCTACCACGCGGACCCTGCGATGTTGGCGGTTGCTGCCAACGGTCAGGTGATCAACACCCGGGACGTCACCATGCCCGCCTTCCTGGGCTACCCCGTCACCGAGATCGCGTACCGGTCCACGGATTCCCGCGACCAGCCTCTTCTCGCCACGGCGACGGTGATCCGTCCCCACAACGCCAGGCCAGATGGCCCGGTCCTCAGTTATCAGCACTACCTCAACGCGCTCGGCCAGAGGTGCGCGCCCACCGAGACCCTGGTCAACCCGACGCTGGAGACCGTGCAGGACAGCGCGATGGTGTTCCTGAGGTTGCGCCTTGACCAGGGATGGACGGTGATCATCCCTGACCACCTCGGGCCCAAGGTCGCCTACCCGGGCGGCAAGCTCTCGGCCCGGATCGTGCTCGACGGCATGCGGGCGGTCCGGGACTATCCGCGGTTCGACTCCCGGAACAGCCGATTCGGCGCACTCGGGTACTCCGGAGGGGGAATCGCGAGCGCATGGACGGCCAACATGCACGACGACTACGCTCCGGACGTCAACCTGGTGGGCGTCGCCCAGGGTGGTGTCCCGACGGACATGACCACCATGGCGCGGATGATCGGCAACTGGCCCCACCCGGCCTTCGGTCTGGCGTTCGCGGCGGCCGTGGGAATGGCCAGGGAGTACCCGGAGGACATCCGGCTCGATGAGAAGCTCACGCCGGACGGCTGGGCGCTCTACAACCAGCTGAAGGGCAGGTGCACGGCGTCCCTGCTGACCTTCGGTGCGTTCAGATCCGTTCCGATGGTCCTGCAGGGCGGGGACCTCATGGCGGAGACGGGGCTGATGGACGCGTTCGCGGAGAACAGCGTGAGGCTCTCGCCGGACGTGCCAAAGGTCGCGGTCTTCATGTGGCACTCCGGTACTGATCCGCTGGTGCCGTTCTGGGACGCGGAGGACACCGCCAAGCGGTACTGCCGGGAGGGCACGCCACTCACCTGGGAGCCGGGTGTCGCGCCCGAGCATCTGATCGGTGCCGTCGAGAAGCTGCCCGCGGCGCTGGACTGGCTGCAGCAGAGGTTCGACGGGGTGCCGGCGGGTCGCGCCTGCTACGTCTGAGCCGCGCGATCGCCGGCGGCGCACACGGGCTGCCCGTCCGATTGGCGCTCAGGCTAGCGCTCCCGTAGGCTTACACGTCGGTGTGCCCACCAGTGCACCACAATCCGGTAGACATCACCCGGGGAATCTTGGAGGACCGTAACCAGCATGGCAAAGAAAGACGGAGCCATCGAGGTCGAGGGTCGCGTAGTCGAGCCGTTGCCGAACGCTATGTTCCGCGTCGAACTCGAAAACGGACACAAGGTCCTCGCTCATATCAGCGGCAAGATGCGGCAGCACTACATCCGCATCCTCCCTGAGGACCGGGTGGTCGTGGAGCTGTCGCCCTACGACCTCACGCGCGGTCGGATCGTCTACCGGTACAAGTAAAGAACCTCAACTCCCCGCACCAGCCGCCTCGGCTAATGGCCGAGGCGGGTTTTGTACCCCTGGACGCGGAGGCCAGGGCCCCGATCGGATTCTCATCGAGAGATGACCATCCGTACCGGGGACGGTCGGGGAGCAGACCTACCGCACGACGAAAGAGAAGCGCCACATGGCACGTCTTGCCGGCGTTGATCTCCCACGTGACAAGCGTATGGAGATCGCGCTTACCTACATTTTCGGCATCGGTCGCACCCGCTCGGTGCAGATCCTGGAGCGCACGGGTATCAGCCCGGACCTGCGTACCAAGGACCTCACTGACGAGCAGTTGACGATCCTTCGCGACGACATCGAGACCAACCTGAAGGTGGAGGGCGACCTCCGCCGCGAGGTGCAGGCCGACATCCGTCGCAAGATCGAGATCGGGGCCTACCAGGGTCTGCGTCACCGTCGGGGTCTCCCCGTCCACGGTCAGCGCACCAAGACCAACGCCCGTACCCGTAAGGGCCCGAAGAAGACCGTCGCCGGAAAGAAGAAGTAATGCCCCCCAAGTCACGCGCTGCGGGCCCCAAGAAGACGGGCCGTCGCAAGGAAAAGAAGAACGTCCCGCTGGGCCACGCCCACATCAAGAGCACGTTCAACAACACGATCGTGTCGATCACCGACCCGTCCGGTGCCGTCCTCGCCTGGGCGTCCTCCGGTCACGTCGGCTTCAAGGGCTCGCGCAAGTCGACGCCCTTCGCCGCTCAGCTCGCCGCCGAGAACGCGGCCCGCAAGGCGCAGGAGCACGGCGTCAAGAAGGTTGACGTGTTTGTCAAGGGCCCGGGTTCGGGCCGCGAGACCGCGATTCGCTCGCTCCAGGCCGCCGGCCTCGAGGTGGGCACCATCTCCGATGTCACCCCACAGCCGCACAACGGCTGCCGCCCGCCCAAGCGGCGTCGAGTCTGAGCCGGAAGGAACGTAGAGAATAATGGCACGTTACACCGGCCCCGCCACCCGCAAGTCCCGCCGTCTGGGCGTGGACCTCGTAGGTGGAGACGCTGCATTCGAGCGTCGTCCCTTCCCGCCCGGCCACCACGGTCGCGCGCGGATCAAAGAGTCTGAGTACCGCACTCAGCTGCAGGAGAAGCAGAAGGCCCGCTTCACCTACGGCGTCATGGAGAAGCAGTTCCGCCGTTACTACCAGGAGGCCCACCGCCGCGCTGGTAAGACCGGTGAGAACCTGCTCCAGATCCTGGAGTCGCGCCTGGACAACGTCGTCTACCGCGCGGGTCTCGCGCGGACGCGTCGCCAGGCCCGTCAGCTCGTGGCCCACGGGCACTTCCTGGTCAACAACCAGAAGGTGACCATCCCGAGCTACCGGGTGTCGCAGTACGACATCGTCGACGTGCGCCCCAAGTCCACCAAGATGGACTGGTTCGAGATCGCCACCGAGTCGCTCGGCGAGCGTCCCGTCCCGGCGTGGCTGCAGGTCGTCCCCACGACCCTGCGCGTCCTCGTCCACCAGCTCCCCGAGCGCGCGCAGGTCGATGTGCCGCTGCAGGAGCAGTTGATCGTCGAGTTCTACTCGAAGTGATCTGTCCTCCCTCGTCGCCGGGCGGGCCGCGCCACGCGGCCCCCCCCGCGCCCGGGGGTTAGC
>NZ_JAWLRW010000004.1:0-179003 GCF_033142235.1 Rhodococcus sp. IEGM 1408 | reverse complement strand
GTGGGTGGCCCGGGGGCTTTACTTTTTAGGGTTATTTATATCAGCTGTGGGGGGGCCCCCCCCGGGGGGGGGGGGGCCCCGCGCCCCCCCCCCCCCCCCGCGACTGTGGGTTAGCACGGCGTCAAATAGCGGACGTCGAGAACTGAAAGAGGTAGCACGTGCTCATCTCCCAGCGGCCCACCCTCACCGAGGAGGTCGTGTCCGAGAACCGCTCGCGGTTCGTGCTCGAGCCCCTCGAGCCCGGTTTCGGCTACACCATCGGCAACTCGCTGCGGCGCACGCTGCTGTCGTCCATCCCGGGCGCAGCGGTGACCAGCATCCGCATCGAGGGTGTCCTGCACGAGTTCACCACCGTGCCGGGCGTCAAGGAAGATGTCACCGACATCATCCTGAACCTCAAGGGCCTGGTCGTCTCGTCCGTCGAGGACGAGCCGGTCACCATGTACCTCAAGAAGCAGGGGCCCGGTGACGTCACCGCTGGTGACATCGTGCCGCCCGCCGGCGTGGAGGTGCACAACCCGGATCTGCACATCGCCACTCTCAACGAGAAGGGCCGTCTGGAGATCGAGCTGATCGTCGAGCGCGGTCGGGGCTACGTGCCCGCCGGGCTGAACAAGGACTCGGGTCACGAGATCGGCCGGATCCCGGTCGACTCGATCTACTCGCCGGTCCTCAAGGTGACCTACAAGGTCGAGGCCACCCGTGTGCACCAGCGCACTGACTTCGACCGTCTGGTCCTGGACGTCGAGACCAAGAACTCGATGTCCGCCCGCGACGCCCTGGCGTCGGCGGGTAAGACCCTGGTCGAGCTCTTCGGGCTGGCCCGGGAGCTCAACGACGAGGCCGAGGGCATCGAGATCGGGCCCAGCCCGGCCGAGGCCGATCACATCGCCGCTTACGGCATGCCGATCGACGATCTCGACCTGTCGGTCCGGTCTTACAACTGCCTCAAGCGCGAGGGCGTCCACACCGTGGGCGAGCTCGTGGCCCGCAGCGAGTCGGACCTGCTCGACATCCGCAACTTCGGTCAGAAGTCGATCGACGAGGTCAAGGTCAAGCTCGTCGAGCTGGGCCTGTCGCTCAAGGATGCGCCCCCCGGATTCGATCCCGCCTCGGTAGCCGGCTATGACGCCGAGACCGGCACGTGGACCGATGAGGGCGGCGAGGATTACGCCGAGACCGAGCAGCTCTGACGAGCGCTCTGCACACCATTCCTAGGAGAATCTGATGCCCAAGCCCAAGAAGGGCCGCCGTCTCGGCGGATCCGCCGCCCACCAGCGGCTCATCCTGTCGAACCTGGCGACCCAGCTGTTCGAGCACGACTCGATCCGCACGACGGACACCAAGGCCAAGATGCTGCGTCCGTACGCGGAGAAGCTCATCACCAAGGCCCGTCGCGGCACGCTCGCCGACCGTCGCGAGGCTGCCAAGCAGATCCGCAACAAGGACGTCCTGCACAAGTTGTTCGCGGAGATCGGCCCCCGGGTCGCCGAGCGCGAGGGTGGCTACACCCGGATCGTCAAGCTCGAGAACCGCAAGGGCGACAACGCGCCCATGGCGATGATCGCGCTCGTCACCGAGCAGCTCGCGTCGGCCGAGGCGTCGCGGTCCACCCGCGCCGCCGCCTCCAAGAAGGCCGCCGACAAGCCTGCTGAGGAGACGCCCGCCGTGGAGTCGACCGACGACGTGACTGCTGAGGCCGAGGCCAACAGCCCGATCGCCGATCAGGTCGAGGCCGCGGACAACGCTGAGGTCGAGGCTGCCGCCGAGACCGCCGAGGCCGTGTCCGAGGACACGACCCACGCGGACGACACGGACGCCGACAAGGCCTGATCCCCCCGAGGATCAACTGTGAAGGGCCCCGTCACCGCATCGCGCGGAGGCGGGGCCCTTCCACTATTTCCCGGCACCGGCCCTCACAGCACCGGCCCTCACAGCACCGGCCCTCACAGCACCGGCCCTCCCGACACCGGCCCCTACAGCACCGCACCCACCGCCTCGGCCATCGCTCGATGCCCGGCGGCGGTCAGATGCATGGGGTGGGACCCGGTCTCGACGCCGGTGAAGTCGGTGTAGCGGTCTGCGGGCGGGGCACAGGCGTGACGCGAGCCCGCGTCGGCAGGCACCACGACGTCCGCGCCCGCGGTGTCCGCGGCGTCGGCGACGATCATGTTGATGCGCTCGGTGACGTGCCTGGTCCAGGTGACGTCCCCGGGACTCATCCGGGAGATGAACTCGCAACCCCCGTGGTCGGGCACGAGCGGCATGTACGCGGTGGTGATGACCCGGGCGTCCGGGGAGCGTTGGCGGATACCGGTGTAGACCTCGCCGAGTCGGTCTCCGAGACGGTCGAGAGCATCGGTCACGGTGATCTCCAGGCGATCGCGGCACGGGGCGCCCATCGCGGCTCGCGGGGTCTGCACTATGCACGATGCCATCGCGCCGAACCCGATGTCGTTTCCGCCTATCGACAGGGTCACCAGGTCAGTATTCGCGGTGAGGGCCTCGAACTGGGGCGGCGCTCCCGCAGTCTGCGGCACCGTCAGATGGGACGTCTCCGCACCGCCGCAGGAGACGTCGACGAGCTCGCCGACCTCCTCTAACCCGGCCAGGAGTGCCGGATAGTTGCGGGTGGAGCGCAGGCACCCCGCGGGACCGGTCGTCGGTGCGGAGGTGGGCCCCAGCGCGGCGAAGGAGTCCCCCAGCGCCACGTATCGGGCGTAGGTGGGGCCGGTGTCGCGAGCGGACGCGGTCCCCGCGGCGGTGGGGGAGACGGGCGGGGCCTCGTCGTCGTCACCGGTGGTACACGCCCCCAGGGCGAGCGCGATGGTCACACCGGCGGTGAGGAGCGCGGCGGCGCCCCGCGGGGTGGGGAGCGCGGCGGGGTGCCGCGGGGTGGGGAGCGCGGCGGTGCCCCGCGGGGTGGGGAGGAGGCGCGACGACGACATGGCACCATCGTGCCGGACCCCGCCGTCTGTCGCGTGTGGCGGCCGAACAGTCAGGTGGTCTAGCGTCTGAGTCCGTGAGCACCCGCCGGATCCGTCTCGACGTCGCCTACGACGGCACCGATTTCTCCGGCTGGGCGCGTCAGCCCGGGCTGCGGACCGTGTGCGGGGTGCTGGAGGAGCAGCTCGCTAAAGTCCTGCGCCACCCCGTCACGCTCACCGTGGCCGGCCGCACCGACGCCGGGGTCCACGCCCGCGCGCAGGTCTGCCACCTCGAGGTGGACCCGGAGTGGCTGGACCAGCGCTCGGTCGAGGGGCGACCCGAGGCACTGGTGCGACGGCTCGCGCGGCTGCTGCCCGCGGACATCGCGGTGATGGCCGCGCGGTGGGCGCCCGAGGAGTTTGACGCCCGGTTCTCCGCGCTACGCCGTCATTACTCCTACCGGCTCACCACCGCCCCGTGGGGGCCCGAGCCCACCCGGGCGCGGGACACCGCGGCGTGGGGGCAGCGGGCGGACCTCGCCGCGGTGCAGGAGGCGTCGGAGCGGCTGCTGGGTCTGCACGACTTCGCGGCGTTCTGCCGTCGTAAGGAGGGCGCCACGACGATCCGCGAGCTCCAGCGCTTCGAGTGGCGCGCCGAGGCCGATGCGCGGGGCCCGGACGCGCCGGGTGCCGCGGAGGTGTGGACGGCGTCGGTGAGCGCCGATGCCTTCTGCTGGTCGATGGTCCGCAGCCTCGTGGGCGCGGTGATGGCCGTGGGGGAGGGGCGGCGGAGCCAGGACTGGATCGCCGGGCTGCTGGACGAGACCGAGCGCGCGTCGTCCGTGCCCGTGGCCCCGGCGTGCGGGCTGTCGCTGGTGGGCGTGGACTACCCGGCCGACGCCGACCTCGCATTGCGTAATGTGACCACCCGCGAGGTGCGCCCGGACCCCCGCGCCGGTGACCGTGCCGGGGACTGCTGCGGCGGTTGATCCCGGGTTCAGACCCGAGCGGCGTCGAGGATCGGGCCGAGCGCGAACAGCATCACCATCGACCACGCCACGTGCGTGATGATCGGCCCCAGGATCCCGCCGGTGCACCGCCGCTGGACCGCCGTGACCGCACCCAGTATCACCGCGGCCAGCACGAGCAGGGGGATGCCCGAGGCGGCGGTCACGGCCCCGTAGACCACGGTGGTCACCAGAACCGGGTGCAGGCGTGAGGTGGCCGAGTACACGGCGCCGCGGTGGAAGCACTCCTCCGCGACCCCGTTGACCGCGGTCAGCAGCGCCACCAGCGCGAGGTTGCCCACCGTGGCGTGGTCCAGGAGGGCGTCCACGGGGTCGCGCAGCGGCTCGATCCGGGCCACGACCAGCGCCCCCAGGCAGAAGAGGGCGGCCAGCGCGGCGGCGGTCAGGATCGAGGACAGCACCGGCCGGCCCGCCCGATACGGTTCGCGCCCCACCCGGATCGGGCCGGAGGCAAAGGCCCCGATCAGCCACACCGACGCGAGCAGCGACGTGGCGGGGTAGAACATCCCGTCCCCGGCGGGGATGCGCAGCGCCCAGGCGCCGACGGCCGCCCCCACGACCAGGGTGAGGACGACGACGACGAGGCGACGGCGCGTCGGGGGCACCGGCGCGGTCTCCATCTCGCCGGTGCGCCACGCCTGCCGGTAGCGGCCGACCAGGGTTGCCGGGACGACGGTGTCGGACACGACCGTGCCGGGGCCCGGTTCCCCGGGTCCAGGCTCTCCCGGCCCAGGCTCTCCGGGCCCCGGCTCAGCGCGGCCGACGGTCATCGCGCTGCGTGGGCACGCGACCCGGCGCGGGCGGGCCACAGGGTCGGCGGTCGCACCCCGGCCCAGTCGGCGTCGCTGGGCAGGAGCCGCGCCGGGTCGCCGAGGGGATCGGCGCCCTCCCAGAGCGCGGGCCGGGCCGGGCCGTGCGGGATCCGCAGGGCCTCGCGCAGCGCCTCCCGGTAGCCCGTGCGGCCGCCGGGCGGCGGTCCGAGCACCTCGTCGGCGTCGTCTTCGAGCACGATGGCCTCGCAGCGCAGGGATTCCACGAGCGGTTGGGCCAGGCCCGGATCGAGCGGCGTGACCAGCCCCATCCACAGCGAGGACAGTTTGGGCGTGAGCACGGGGACCGGGACCATGAGCCGGCGGTGCAATCCCGCCTCCTCGGCGTAGATCTGCATCATCTGTCCGTACGTCAGGACGTCCGGCCCGCCCACGTCGATGGTCCGCCCACCGTCGACCGGACACGTGGTGGCGGCCGCGAGGTAGTGGACCGCGTCGCGGACGGCGATCGGCTGGATCCGGTTGCTGACCCACTTCGGGGTGACCATCCCCGGGAGCCGGGTGGTCAGGTGCCGGATCATCTCGAACGACGCGGACCCCGAGCCGATCACCACCCCGGCCTGGATCACGAGTGCGGGCACCGTCGAGGCGAGCATGATCCGGCCCACTTCCACGCGGGAGCGCAGGTGCGTGGAGAGGTCGGTCTCGTCCTCCGGGTGGAGGCCGGACAGGTGCACGATCCGGCCCACCCCGGCGGTCTCGCAGGCGCGGACGAAGTCCTCGGTGGTCTCGCGTTCCTCCGTCTCGAAGTCCGCCGAGTTGCCCATCGAGTGCACGAGGTGGCAGGCCGCGTCGACGCCGCGGAGAGCGTCCAGCAGCGCCTGCTCGTCGCCCAGACCCCCCTCGTGGACGGTGACGGCCTCGCGCCACGGGACGTCGTCCAGGCGCGCGGGCGTGCGGGCGAGAACCGAGACCTCGGCGCCGTCGGCGAGCAACCGTGGCACGAGCCGGGACCCGATGTACCCGGTGGCGCCGATCACCAGGATGCGGGGGCGGGGGCCGGGGTCACCGGCGGGCAGGGACATGCCCCCGATACTCCCAGTGCTGACGCCTCCGCGCACCCGATGTCCGCCGGACATCATGGAGACAGTGTTACTTTCCCTCCGCCCCGACCGCCGTGGTCCCCGCAGGCCGGGGCGGTGTTCCCCGGCGAGATCCCCGTCCTTCGGGTGGGGCGTCGCGGGCACGACACCCGGAATATCCGGATACTGGGGACAGACATGCTCTACGGACCGCGGCGGGTGGGAGGAGAACAGATGGCGATCGGTGCGGCACGACCTCGGCAGCTCTCCCGTTCGCTCGACTTCTCCGGCGTCCGCATAGAAACCGCCCGACTCCGCTCGGACCGCGCCATCACGAGCTTCTGGCGGTGGTGGGCTGAGGGCGGGTGCCGTCGCGCCTCCGCGGCGGTCTCCTCGGGTGACGCGCGCCGCGTCGTCCCCGAGATCACGTCGTTGATCGAGGCCATCGACCCCGGGCTGTCCTGGGAGTTCGTCCCCGGTCGCGACGGCGGGTCGCATCGGCTGACGGTCACCGCGGCCGGCGTCCCCGAACTGCGGGGCGCGGCGCGACGCTGGCTCGCGGCAGCGCCCCCCGCAGGAGCCACCTGGTCGTTCGGCGACCTGCGCGAGCCGGTGTCCGGCGGCGCCATGTTCTTCCGCGACCGGCGGCTGGTCTTCGACGAGGCCGAGGTCGTGGTGGATGTGGGGCTGTCCCAGGCCGAGGTCACCGTGCACCACCCCGGGTTCGCGGGCCTCGTCGGCGCGGATCCCGGGATCGCCGCGTACCTGCTGCTGGACGCCATGTGCGGGGAGGCGGCGGTGGAGCTGTGGGTGGGCAGGATCCGGGCCAACGCCGTCGCCCCGGGGGACGACGCCGTGCCGCTGTCCGAGCTGCCGGGGATCCTGCAGGAACTCGCCTGCGACAACAGGGACGAGACCGGCGGTCCGGCCTGGCAGATCCTGCACGGGGATACAGGCCAGGGCCCGTTGGTCGCCGTGGTCCGCGTGCCCCTGGTGGCGCTGTCCGCCCCGGAGTTCGACCGCCACGTCGCCGTCCACGTGCCCTATACAGACGTCGAGGACGGCGGGCTGCCGGGGCCGGGATCGCTGCCGTGGCTGCGCGACCTCGAGGACCACCTCGTGGACCGCATCGGGGCGAACGGCGAGTGCGTGGGGGCGGAGAGCTGCAGCGGGAGACGCCTGCTGCACTTCTACACCGATTCCACGACCCCCGCCCACGAGCAGCTCCGCGTGGCCGCGTCCGGGTGGGAGCAGGGTGAGGTGACCGTGACGGTCACCGACGACCCGGGGTGGCGGAAGGTCCAGCACCTGCGGGTGTGAGCTCCGCGGGCCTGTCCGCGCCGGCTGCGGAGATCGCCCCCACGAACCGCTCCTCGCCCGGCCCGGCCACCACCGACACCCGGTGGGCCCGGCCGCCACGCGGTTCGACCGAGATCCAGCCCTCGATCCTGCCGTCCAGGACCAGGTCGGGCGGCACCGGGGCCGTGGGCCCTCGCGTCCGGCCGACGTCCCAGTCGGCGTCCACCCGGATCACCGTCGGCGGGGCGACATCCCGGCCGCCGGGGCCGGCCAGGGCGTCGATCCGGCCTTCGCTCAGGGGGCCGTCGACGTCCCAGAACACGGCATCGACCGAAGTGCCGGCGTCGGAGGCGTCGGGTGCGACGATCCGGTATCGGCTCTCGTCGCCGATCTCCAGCAGCGGCCGCCAGCGGTCGGGTACGTCGGTCACCACGGCTACCCGGTAGCCGGCCGCGACAGCGCGGAAGGCCACCTGGCGGCACAGTGCGGGCCGGGCCGCGAGGAGCACTGATCGCAGGTGCGGGCCCACCAACTGCAGTGCGGAGGCGCTCCCGGATCGGGTCGCCCCGAGGATCTGGCCGGACCCGTGGGCGGGCGGGGCGAGTCCGTCGAGCGAGTCGATCCGTCGCCGGACCAGGGACCCGGCCACGGCCGCCGGCAGTGGCTCGCCGGGCACGGGGAGCACCTGCGCGGACGAGAGCACATGGCAGCACGAGTCTGTGGTTCCCGGCAGCGCCTGCGCGGGGATCCCGGCCAGACCCGCCGTCAGACCCGCCGTCACACCCGCCGTCAGACCCACGGTCGAGACCACGTCCACCACGTCGCTACGGCCCTCGACCCGGCGCACCCGGACCACCTCGGTGATGTCGGCGGCCCGCACCGCGGCGAGGGTGTCGACGACCTCGCGTGGGTCCGCCCCCGGCCGGATCACCAGCCCGGCCCCGGCCCCGGCCCCGGCCCGGGGCTCGGCCTCGGCCTCGAGGTAGCGCTCGGCGAGCTCGGCGGCGTCGAGGACCCGGCACGGGACCCCGTGGTGCACCAGCGCTCGTCGCAGTCGTTCGGTGGCGACCGCGACGACCTCTGGCAGCGTGCGGTCCGAGGTGTCATCCGGGCCGCGCCCGCTGCCGGTGTCGGTGCTCGCCGACGCCATCGCCAGACGAGCCAGATCGAAGCGGAGCAGCAGGTGGATGCGCCGATGCGAGATCAGGGCCAGTGGACCCACCAGCGAGCTGTACACCTCGCCGTCGGGACCCGTCGCCGCCCGGCGGCCGTGGACCACCACATCGATTCCCTCGAGCAGCACCCCGCCCTGGTCCAGCTGCCGGGCCACCGCCGCCAGGGGGAACCGGACGCCGCGGAAGTCCGCCGGGGCGTCCCTGCCGACCTCGGTGGCGGCGAGCGCTCCGGCGGAGATCTCGACCCCGGTGGTCACCACCCTCTCGCCCTCGACGCACCCCACCAGGGTGAGATCACGGGCGACCAGGTCCACGACGTCGACCTCGGTCCGGCGCGGGTGGATCCGACGAGCAATAAGCGGACGCCCCCGGTGGCGGAGGGTGACCGCGAAGGCGACCAGGGCGGCGGCCGCGAACTGCACCCACGGCTGCCACTGTGGGGGGCAGATCATGGTAAGGACGACCGTCAGGCCGAGCACCGCCCAGAGCGCGGAGAGAGCGGGGATCGCCGACATCGCCCACCCCTTCGCCTCTGTCATTTGACCTGTCAGTCCTGTCGGTGGAATCCGTCAGCCAGCGTGCGTGAGAACCCGCGGGATGACCGGCCACGGAGCCCGGATGGTGGCGTACCCTACCCCGGCACCACCCCCTGCGGGGTGTCACCTGCGTGGGGAGGAGCCGGTCGATGTCGATGAAGCCGACGACAAGAGCGCAGGTCGACGGGCACCGTTTCCTGACCCGCCGGGCCCGGCACGCGGTGGTCGCGCGGGATGTCCGGATGCTCCACGACCCCCTCAAGCGCCAGTCCATGGGGCTCACGGTGGGCGTGGTCGCCGCCGTCCTGGGGTGCGCGGGCGCCGCGGTCATGTCGCTGCTCGACCCGGCGCCGGACGTCGCCCGCTCGACCATCATGGTGGGCCGGGACTCCGGGCAGATGTACGTCCGGGCCGGCGACCTGGTCCACCCGGTGTACAACCTCACCTCGGCCCGTCTGGTCCTGGGCGAGCCCGCGCAGCCCGACACCGTGCGGGACTCGGACATCGCCGGGACCCGCCGCGGGGGATTACTCGGCATCCCCGGAGCGCCGTCCGTGCTGCCGGCGCACCGCGACGCCGTCGCGGCGACCGGCGTGTCGTGGACGGTGTGCGACGAGGTGGTCGACGCACACCGCGGTCGCCCCCGGATCGCCGCGACCAGCGTCGTCGCCCGCGGAGGGGTGCCGGAGCAGGGCAGGGAGACCGGCCCGGACGAGATCGTCCTGGCCGATCAGGACGGCGCGGGGTGGGTGCTGAGAGATGGCACCCGTGCGCGCATCGACCTCGGCGACGGGGATCTGCTGGCGATCCTCGGCCTGGACGGTGTCGACCCCCGACCGGTCACGGCTGCGTTGATCGACCCGCTCCCGGAGGTCGACCCGGTGGCGCGGCCGGAGATCGAGATGGTGGGGCAGCCGGTGGACTACGGTTTGGATGCCCTGCGCATCGGTCAGGTCTTCACCGTCGACACGGCCTCGGGCACCCGGACCCACGTGGCGCTGGCCGATGGCGTCCAGGAGGTCGGTCCGGTGGTGGCCGACGTCATCCGGTCCACCTCGACGGTCGGCCCGGTGGTGTCGGTGTCCCCGGACCGCATGGGGGTCCCCCGGTCCGTGGCGCTGGACGTCGCGGCGTTCCCGGCGAGCCGCCCGTCGGTGCTCACCGCCAGCGACGCGCCGGTCCTGTGCGTGCGCGATGCCGGTGACCCCGATTCCGCGGTCCGGCGGATCACCGTGGTCGCGGGCGCCGCTGCGCCCGGGCCGGGCGAGGCGCGCACGGTGGCCGGTGCGGACGGGGGAGGGCCGGCCGTCGACGCCGTCGGCATCCCCGGTGGTGGACTCCTGGTGTCCGCGGCGGGGCGGGGCACCTCCACCCGCAGCTCCGTGACGACGATCGTCTCCGACACCGGGGTGCGCTTTGACGTCCCCGACCCGGAGACCGCGGCGATCCTCGGGATCGGTGGGACGCCGGCACCGGTCGACGCGGGCACGCTCGACCGGCTGCCCGCCGGCCCGCGGCTGGACAGGGGCTCCGCGCTGGTCGCCAGGGACGGGTCCGACCTGGAGCCGGCGGGGGACCAGCCGGCGGGTTGAGGCACCGGGGGCATAGATCGGTGCCCGCGTCGATCACCGCCCGCGCGGACGCGTCAGGGCGACGACGACGAGGACGAGCGCCCCGAGGGCCAGTGAGCCGGCCGCCACGATCGCACCGACGCCCGCCCCCGCCGGACCAGGAGCGGAGGTGGGGGCCGCGATCGTGGTGGTCGCGGGTTTGGGGCGCCCCGATCGGCGGACACCCGTGACGGCGGCGACAGGGTCGACCACCCCGTGGCCCACTGCGAAGTCGTGCCCGCCGGCTGCGGGGAGCGCGGTGTTCTCGATGCGTTCGATCACCTGACGGGCGGTGAGATCCGGGCGGGCCTGCCGGATGAGCGCGGCGGTGCCGGCGACGAACGGCGCGGAGAAACTGGTCCCGCTGATCGCGCTGCGCGAGCCGTCGCCGTCCACCACCAGGTCGGAGACACCCGCTCCGTCAGCCCCCACCGAGCGTAATCCCACGGCGGGTGCGGCGACGTCCACCCACGGGCCCCGGAGCGAGAATTCGGCGGGGACGCCGTCGGCGTCGACACCGCCCACGGTCAGGACGTGGTCGTCGTACCAGGCGGGCGCGGCGACGGTGACGACGTCGTCCCACCCGTCGTCACCCGGGACGGTGGGGTCACCGGCGCCGGGGTTCTGGTCGCCGCACGCCCCGCCCACGTTGCCCGCGGCGGCCACCAGCACCACGTCGTGGTCGACGGCGGCGTAGCGGATCGCGCCGCCCAGTGTGTCGTCGGCCAACAATGTGCTGGCGGGAACGCAGGCGACCTCCGAGATGTTGATGACACCGGCGCCCGCGTCGACCGCCGCGCGGATCGCCCTGGCCAGGGAGGAGAGCGTGCCGACACCCGCGCCGACCACCGGGTCGTCGGAGCGCCCCCCGGTTCTTGTCAGGACGCTGCTCGACTGCCGGATCGAGACGATCTCGACGCCGGGGGCCACACCGGAATGGCCACTGGCGTCCTCGGTCGCCGCCAGTACCCCGGCGACGAGGGTCCCGTGGGCGTCACAGTCCTCGGTGCCGTCCCGTCCCGGTACGACGTCGCCGGCGCCTCGCACACGCGGCAACCGCGGACCGGGATTGACCCCGGTGTCGATGACGGCGACGATCTGCCCTTCGCCCCGGCCGTGGATCCAGGCGGGGCGCAGGTCCGTGACGGTGGCGGAGGCGGGCGCGGCGGCCGGGTCGAGGACGGCGGCGGTGGTGCGGCAGGGCCCGTCGAGGCGTAGCGAACCGGCATCGGTGAGCCCGGGGTCGAGCGCACCGGTAACGGGAACGGGCCCGTCGATCGTCGGCCGTTCGACCGCTCCCACGACCGGTCCGCCGGCCGCAGGGATGGCCAGGATCGCCCCCACGGCGACCAGGGAGAAAATCCGGGCGGACCTCATCGCTGGCGGACGAGAGAGTAGACGCCCATCGCGCCCACCGCGAGGGGGACGATCACGCAGATCCCGACCGCCTCGACCGTGCCCACGGAGCGCAGAGTCGCGGGGGAGAGCTCCACGTGGGGCAGCGCCACCGCGGCCAGCGCGACCGCGACGCCCACCATGACGGCGGCGGGGACCACGATCCCGACGGGCGAGGGCTGCGTGAGGACCGCCCCGAGCAGGATGCCCGCCGTGAGCGCCAGCGCAGACCCCAGCAGGATCGCGGTGTGCACCCGGTCGGCGTAACCGAGACCGCGCAGCACCAGCACCACCACGAGTACCAGCGCGAGCGGGGACGCCCATCGGGTGGACCCCGGGCCACCGGTCAGCGATACGAGCGAGGAGACCGCGCAGAGTCCGCCTCCGGCGGACAGGAGCCCGGTGAGCCACGACCGGGAGGCGAGGAACCGATGTCTGAGGACCGCCGGGGTGGGCAGCGGGCCGCTTCCGCTCGTGTTGCCGGGGCCCGTGGTCCGTACATGGTGGTCGATCTCCCCGCGATCGGAGCCGGTGTGTGCCCAGCCCTCTAGGTCGCCTGCCTCCACGTCCTCGCCCGGGGCGGGAACGGGCGGGATGGGGATGCGGGCCGCCGAGACGGCGATCGCCGGCGCCGCGGTGAGCAGGGCGAGGCCGGCGAGCAGGGCGCCGGCCCCGGCCGCATGGACCGGGACGCCGGTCGACGCGACGACCACCGCGGCGGCCGCCCCCGCCGACAGCACCACGGTGAGCGCGAGGTACCCGGCGGCGAGAGCATACGAGCGTCGGGGACCCGGCCGGAACACGGTGCAGCGCAGCACGCCGGCGAGGACCGCGCCGGCGGTGAGTCCTCCGACGAGGTGCCCCGCCCCGGCGGGGGCGGCGTCGATGGTCCCGGCCGCGATCACGGTGAAACCGACGGCCGCCGCCGCGGCGACGGCCTGGGCGCTGCCGGGGGCCGCGGCGGAGCGCAGGGCGAGGACGGCAGCCAGTCCGAGCAGCGCGAGCGCGGCGGCGACCAGGGGAGCGACGAGCCCCCCACCCGCCCGCCACTGGACGGCCAGTGCTGCCGCGGCGACCACCGTGACCATCGCGGTTGTGGCCGTCGCGGCGTGCACGGCGTCGCGCCGATCCCAGGTGGGGGAGCGCGCCACGTCCGGATCGGTGAGTCCGTGGAGGACGTCGTCGAACAGCGGCGCGGGTGTGGGTACCGGTCGGTGGTCCAGCACGAGGATCTCGCCGTCGTGGACGCGTTGCTGGGCGAGGGTCTCCGACACCGCCAGCGGCCCGCCCGCGAGGCGCGACAGCTGCCAGGAACCGCCCGCGCCGCCACCCATCCGGGCATCCACGTCGATGCCGGAGGCCGGTCCCGCAGCCGACCGGATGTGGTCGCGCACCAGGTCCACGACCTCGGGGATCACCGCGACGAGCTCGAGATGGGCGGGCAGGCTCAGATCCACCCGGGTGGTGCGACACACGACCGATACCCGCCGCTGGTCCAGCGGCTCCACGCCGGCGGCTACTCCGGGGATCTCGCTCGGCTCGGTCCTACCCCGCTCGGTCCTACCCCGCTCGGTCACGCCCCGCTCCGTCCCACCCTGTCTACCCTGCTTTGTCACACCCGGTCCTCCCCTCGCGCCTCGCCGGTGTTCCCACTAGCTGGTCCCGCTGAACTGTTCCCGCCGATCTGTTCCCGCAGGCCATTCCCCGCGGGCCGATCCCCGACGCGCGTCTCCTGCCGGCTGTCGGCCCGGCCGGATGGCCTCCCCGCCACGACGTGAACTGCTCTAACATCGCCACTCGATACGGCGACCAGGTTCGACCAACTGCTCGGGACAACCAGTTGGGACAACATTGTCGGCGGCGGGGTGCGCTCGTGGGGATGCCACCTCCGGCACCGGGGTCGCGGTCACCACGGAAGGGGAGGGGGCCGGTATGGGGGACGTGGTGTTCACCCGCGCCGAGCGGCCCGAGGCCCCGACGGTGCCGACCGGTGAGCTGACGCTGCAGGCCCCGCCGGGCCTGCCCCGGCCCACCCCACGTCCCCTCATCCAGATCCTGCTGCCCGTCATCCTGGTCGTGGCGGTGCTGGGCATGGTCGTCGTCATGATGCGCACCGGCATGATGCGCAATCCGATGTTCATGCTGTTCCCGGTGATGATGGCGGTCTCCGCAGTGGGCATGCTCGCCGGAACCCTGTCAGGGGGGAACAAGACCGCCGAGACCGACGAGCTCCGCAAGGACTACCTCCGCTACCTCGGGCAGACGCGCGACACCGTGCGCGAGACCGCCTCCGCGCAGCGGGCGGCCGCACTGTGGCGCCACCCTGACCCGGTCGAACTGCCGGCGCTGGTGGGGACCCCGCGGATGTGGGAGCGGGACGAGAGAGACCCGGAGTACCTGACCGTGCGGGTGGGTCCCGGCCGACAATCCCTGGCGACCAGGCTGTCGGTGCCGGACACCGGGCCCGTCGACGATCTCGAACCGGTCTCCGTGGTGAGCATGCGCCGCTTCGTCCGCGTGCACTCGGTGGTCGACGACCTTCCGGTCGCCCTCGAACTGCGGGCGTTCCCCGCGATCTCCCTCGAGGGCGAGGTCGACGAGGTGCGCTCCGGGGTGCGCGCGATGCTCGCCGGCCTGGTGGTCTCCCACGGGCCCGACCAGGTCAGGGTGGCCGTGGCCGCGAGCGAGGGTCACGCCCGGCGGGCCTGGGAATGGCTCAAGTGGCTCCCGCACCACCAACACCCGACGTTCACCGACGGGGGCGGACGGGTACGGCTCACCGAGTTCTCGCTCGCCGGGGTCGAGTCGATGATTGCCTCCGACATCGCGGAGCGGCACGCGTTCTCCCCGAGTGCGCCGATCCGTCCGGGGGTGCCGCACCTCGTCGTCGTCGTCGATGGGGTGGGTGTCACCGGCGCCGAGCGCCTCCTCGCCGAGGACGGACTGGACGGGGTGACGGTCGTCGAGGTGTCCGGCAGCCGGGCCGGGCAGCTCCGCGACCTGGCGCTACGGCGTGGGTTGTGCATCCGGGTCGACGACGACGGGCGGGCTCTTGTGCGGACCGAGTCCGGCGACGAGGAGATCGCGCGGCTCGACGCGATGAGCCCTCCGGAGGCGGAGCGGCTCGCCATGGCGCTGGCGCGGTTCCGGCCCGCCGACACCGTGACCGACGCCGACGGCTCGACCTCGACCCGGCGTGCCCCGGGCCTGCCCGACCTGCTGGGGATCGGGCTGGCCACCCAGGTCGACCCGGCAGTGGCGTGGCGCCGACGCGGCGAGCGCGACCGCCTGCGGGTGCCGGTCGGAGTGACTCCGGACGGGGCCCCCGTCGAGCTGGACCTCAAGGAGGCAGCACAGGGAGGGATGGGTCCGCACGGGCTGTGCATCGGCGCGACGGGCTCGGGCAAGTCGGAGTTCCTCCGCACGCTCGTCCTCGGTCTGGTCGCGACGCACGACCCGGACGCGCTCAACCTGGTCCTCGTGGACTTCAAGGGCGGGGCCACCTTCCTGGGGCTCGAATCGCTGGCCCACGTGGCCGCGGTGATCACCAACCTCCAGGCCGAGATCACCATGGTCGACCGCATGCGCGACGCGCTCGAGGGCGAACTCACCCGGCGCCAGGAGGTCCTGCGCGCGGCCGGGAACTACGCAGGCGTGGGCGAGTACGAGGCCGCGCGCGCCAAGGGGGCTCCGCTCGACCCGATGCCCGCGCTGGTGATCGTGGTCGACGAGTTCTCCGAGCTGCTGAGCTCCAAACCCGAGTTCGCCGAACTGTTCCTCACCATCGGCCGCCTGGGCCGGAGCCTGCACGTCCACTTGCTGCTGGCGTCCCAGCGACTCGAGGAGGGGCGGCTGCGCGGGCTCGACAGTCATCTCTCGTACCGGATCGCGCTCAAGACCTTCTCGGCCACGGAATCGCGCACGGTCCTCGGGGTGACCGACGCCTACCACCTGCCGGCCACCCCGGGCGCGGGCTACCTGAAGATCGACGCGGGCGACCCGGTGCGCTTCGACGCCGCCTACGTCTCGGGGCCGTATCTCCAGGACCGTCGGCTGGACGGCTCGTCGGTCGTGATCCCGGTCGCGCGCGCGGCCGTGCGTCCTTTCTCGGCCTGGTACATGCCGGTACCCGCCCTCGCCCCCGCGCTCCGGGATCACCACCCCGGCGACCCCGCCGGAGACGCTGCCGACGCCGCCGCCGCCGAGCCGGACGGTGACCGGAACGAATCGACCAGCCTGCTCGACGTGCTGGTCGGCAGGCTCGCCGGGCACGGCCGGCCTGCCCACGAGGTCTGGCTCCCGCCGCTGGGAGCGGGCGCGCCGCTGGACGCGGCGGTGGGCACCGAACCCTCGGGCGCACGCGACAACAGGCCGCCCACCTGGCGTTTCCCGCTGGCGGTGATCGACCTGCCCTTCGAGCAGCGCCGCGACATCTGGCACGTCGACCTGTCCGGTGCCGACGGCAACATCGCCGTGGTGGGCGGCACGAGGTCGGGTAAATCGACCACCCTGAGCACCCTGATCCTGTCGGCCGCCGCCACGATCGAGCCCGACAGGCTCTCGATCTACGTCGTGGACCTGGGCGGCGGCGCGTTGCAGTCGGTTGCCGGGCTGCCGCACGTCGGTGGCGTCGCTCGGCGCGGCGAGGAGGAGAGGATCCGCCGAACGGTCGCCGAGGTGGGCACCGAGCTCAAGCGGCGAGAGACCGCGTTCCGTGAAGCGGGCGTCACCTCCGTCGACCAGGCCCGCCGCCGGCTGACCGAACTCGACGGACGACGGGTGGCGGAGTACCCCGACGTCCTGCTGGTGATCGACGGCTGGCAGGCCTTCCGGACCGATTTCGAGGACCTCGAGCAGCTGGTGGTGACGATGGTCGCGGACGGTTTGTCCTACGGCGTGCACGTGGCCTTGTCCGCGGCCCGGTGGGCGGATCTGCGGCCGGCGCTACGGGACGCCCTGGGCACCCGCGTCGAACTACGGCTGGGCGACCCCACGGACTCGATGATCGATCGCCGGGTGGCGATGACCGTGCCCTCCGAGCCCGGCCGCGGACTGTCGAGCGGGCGTCATCACATGCTCGTCTACCAACCCCGTCTGGACGGACTGGTCGAGACGGAGGGGATCGCCGCCGCGACCGCCTCCGCCGCCCGTCACCTGGCGCAGCGGTGGCGGGCCCGGGTGGGCGACATCGGCGCGGGACCGGTCCGGATGCTGCCCGAGGTGCTGCCGTACGCCCAGCTCGCGAGTCTGTCCCGTCCGGGCTCCGACGGCAGCCGCACCCGCGTCCCGCTCGGCGTGGACGAAGCCGATCTCACGGTGGTCTATGCGGACCTGGCGAGCGACCCGCTGATGCTGGTACTCGGGGATTCCGAGTGCGGCAAGACCTCGGTGTTGCGCTCGGTGACCCGCGGCCTGGTCTCGGGCAACACTCCGGAAAAGGCCAGGGTCATCGTGGTGGACTATCGCCGCACCATGCTCGGCGAGGTCCGGGGCGACCACCTCGCCGGATACGCCGCCACGGAGACGGCACTGGTGCCGATGGTCGAGCACCTGGTCCGGATTCTCGACGACCGGATGCCCGGCGCCGACGTCACCCCGGACGAGTTGCGGGCGCGGTCGTGGTGGAGCGGACCTCGGATCCACCTGATCGTGGACGATCTCGACCTGGTGATCACCGGCAGCGGGAATCCCCTGCTCCCGCTCGCACGGTTCCTGCCCCACGCCCGCGACATCGGGCTGTCGGTGGTACTGGCGCGCCGCAGCGCGGGCGCCTCCCGCGCGCTGTACGACGCCTTCGTCGGCCGGATCCGGGACCTGGGCGGAGCCGGGCTGATCATGTCCGGCAGTCGCGAAGAGGGGCCGCTGCTCGGCGGCGTGCGGCCCGCGCCGCAGCCCGCGGGCCGTGGCCGCCTGGTCACCCGCGACGCCGGCGTGCGTCTCGTGCAGACCACTTGGTCCCAGCCGTGAATGACACAGGGGTGACCGACGCGGGCGCACTCCTCTCCGTCGACCTCTCCTGTTCGGGTCTGGCGGTGGCCTCGGCCTCGGCGTCGGCGGTCCTCGACCCGGTCGTCGCACCCGCCTCCGTGCTGGCGGGTGCGGACGGATCGGCGCTCCCCCCGGGCGGCGACCGTATCGAGTGTTCCGACCGGGTGGACGCCGTTGCGGTCCGGCACCCGGACAGGTGCCTCGCGGACCCGGTCGCGGTCGCGCATCGCGACCGCGTCGACGTGGCGGGGCTCTCCGTACCCGTTGCCGAACTGCTCGCGGCGCCGGTGGCCCGGGCGCTGCGGTGGGCGGGGGCGAGAGACGGGGACGCCGTGGTGCTCATCGTCCCCAGTCAGTGGGGAGCCGCCCGCACCTCGCGGTTGGCTGCTGCCGCACGTGGGCTGGGGGTCACGCCCCGGATCGTCCGAGCCGCCCTGGTGACGGCGGAGGCGCTGCCATCGTCCTCGGCGCGCTGGGCGGTGTGTGTGGAGTCGTGCCGGTCCTGCACCACGGTGAGCCTGGTCGAGCGCAGCCGAGGTGGCCTCGAGCTGGTCGACCGTGGCGTCGTGCACCGGTGGGACCCCTGCCGGGACTCCGTGCGTGACGACGAGGTCTCCCGCGTGCTCGAGTCCGTAGCCGCTCTGCGACACGGGCGACGGGCGGCGGGATCCGGGTCGACCGAGGTCCTGGCCCGCGGGCGCAACGCCGAGCACGTGGTGGACGCCTGCGATCAGGCGCGGTTGCTCTCGTACGTCGTGCCGGAGCTCGCCCCTGTCGAGGTGGCGCTGCGGCTCCACGACGGCGCCTGACGTCGCCGCGGGTCTCGCGGATCGGGACGGAACCGAACCGGGCCCCGGGTACGTCGAACACTGTGACGGACCCAGAACGGGGATCTGTAGGACCACAAGGGGAGGACGAGATGACCGGTTTCAATACTCACATCGGGACCATGGACACCGCGGCCAGGAGGGTCGACGACGTGAACCTGGAGATCGACCGACTGCTCGGCAACGTGCGCGACTCGGTGTCCCAGCTCGGAGGTTCGGTGTGGCGGGGTGCCGCCCAGGCGAGGTTCGCCACGATCATGGCCGAGTGGCAGGAGCAGAGCGCCCGACTCAACACGGCTCTGTCGGGGATCTCGGAGACGATGCGGACCAACAGCACGTCGTTCGACGCCGCCGACCAGGACTCCGCCCAGATGATCGGCCGGGTCGGAGCCTCCGGCCCACTCAACATCTGACCACTCACCTCGATACCACCGGGAGACTCATCATGACCTCAGGGCAGATCACCTACAACCACGGTCCCATCGAATCGCTCGTCGGACAGGTCGGGTCGGCGTCCACCGCTCTGCGGACGACGCTGGACGACCTCAGGTCCTACCTCGCCCCGCTCGTCGCCGAGTGGGAGGGCGACGCCGCGATCGCCTATCAGGCCCATCAGAGGGACTGGGACCAGGCCGCGGCCGCGCTGCAGTCGATGCTCACCGAGATCTCGCGCGCGGCGGGCCAGGGCAACCAGGGGATGGCCGACGCCGACCGCCGCGCCGCCCAGGGCTGGGGCTGACCGCCGCCGCTCAAGACACCGCCGCGCGCACACCGACGGCCCCGCCCCGTGCTCCACGGTGGCAGGGGTCGTCGTAGTACGCGGGGCACGGGGCACGGGGTCGATGTGACTGATCGGATGCGACGCCGGACACTGCGTGCGATGCACGAGAGCCGGATCGTGCCTACCGTGGAAGGTGGCCCATCAGCTTCAGGAAAGGGATGTCATGGGAAACCCTCTACCCTCACCGGTCAGTGTGGCCTGGCTGCACGAGCACCTCGGCGACGAGAACCTCGTCGTCATCGACGCCACCAACCACCTGCCCATCCCGACCGACGGGCCCTACGTCCCGGAGTCGGGAGCCGAGACCTACCGCCCCGAACACATCCCTGGCGCACTCTTCGCGGATCTGCTCGTAGCCTTCGCCGACCCGGACAGCCCGGAAGACTGGACTGCCCCGGATCACGAGCGCTTCGCCGCCGCGGCCGGAACCCTCGGGATCGGCGACGGCGCGACCGTCGTCGTGTACGACCAGCACGGAGGCTTCTGGGCCACCCGGTTCTGGTGGCACCTGCGCTATGAGGGATTCGACCAGGTCACGACTCTCGACGGCGGTCTCCCGGCGTGGAAGGCGGCCGGGTACGAAGTGACCGACGTCGTCCCGGAACCCAACCCCCGCACCTTCACCGGCACCCGGCGGCCCGAGCTGTTCCGCTCCACCGAGGACGTGGCCGCGAGCCTGGACGACGAGAACACCGTGCTGGTCAACGTCCTGGACGAGCCCGCCTACCGTGGCGATGTGAAGAACTTTGCCAGACGCGGCCATATACCGGGCAGCATCAACCTGCCGGTGTCCACCCTGCGCGACCCCGAGACGGGCGCCCCCCGGCCGATCGAGGAACTCCGCCGTGAGTTCGAGGCTGCTGGTCTGATGGACTCCGGCCGGAAGGTGGTCACCTACTGTGGTGGCGGCATCGCGGCGACCGGTGTCGCCCACGCCCTCGCTCTGGCCGGCCGAGACGACGTGGCTGTGTACGACGGCTCGATGACCGCGTGGGCCGGGAACCCCGACCTCCCGCTGGTCACCGGCGACTCACCGCGCTGAGCGTTCCGGACTGACCGGTCGCCGCGTGAAGTCAGCCCGGGGGCGGGGCGAGCGCAACAGACCCGGGGGTCAGCGCATCACGGCGTAGGCCTGCGCGAGTCGCGAGATCTTCTGCGCCCGGGCCAGCCGCGGCAGGTCCGAGCCGTCGCGGCAGCGTTCGCCCCCGGCGCCCAGTTCCTCGATCACGGACTCGGCCCAGGAGACATCGGCGGCCGAGGGTGAGAGGACCTCGTTGATGTACGGGGCCTGGTCCACCCGCAGGCACAGCTTGCCGGTCATGCCCATCTCCACCGCGTGCTCAGCGGCGTCCATGAGGACTTGGGTGTCGTTGGAGATGGTCGGCCCGTCGATCGGCGGGGCCACGCGCGCGACCCGGCTCGACACGACGAACTGGGACCGGGTGTAGGCCAGCGCGATCTGCGAGGATCCGATCCCCGTGTCGCGGCGGAAGTCGCCGACCCCGAACGCCAGGCGCACCACCTGGGGAGTCTGGGCGATCTCCGTGGCGGCGGCCAGACCGTCCGCGGATTCCACCAGCGCGACGATCGGGGTGTCGGCGGCCAACCGGGACGCCGTCAGCGAGACGTGCTCCGCGTTCTCGGTCTTGGCCAGCATCACGCCGTCCAGGCCGGGGCAGTGCCCCAGCGCCATGAGGTCCTTCTCCCACTCGGGGGAGCGGACGTCGTTGATCCGGATCCACGCGTGGTTGCCGGCCTCGAGCCACTGGCGGACGTCGCGGCGCGCGCGCTCCTTTTCCGACTGGCGGCACCCGTCCTCGACATCGAGCACCACGACGTCCATCTCGGAGTTCACCGCGGCATCGAAGCGCTCGGGCTTGTCGGCGGGCAGCAGCAGCCACGAACGGGCGATCGTCGGCGGGATGGTCGATATGGGGCTCATGAGTACCGGTCATCCTTATGTTCATCTGACGGCGGGTGTCGCGCGGCAACACTCCATGATACGTCGAGCACGCCACCGGGTCCCGGGCGGGAACCTGCCGCGATCCGCGTCGTCAGCTCGGACGCCACCGTTGCGCACCGCCGCCTGACCCCGGTCGACCGAGGGGACGGACGGGCGCCCGGTCTACATCTCGGGCGTGGTGGCCAGTTGGATGAGGTTCCCGCACGAGTCATCGACGACCATGGTCCACACCGGACCCATCTCGGCGGGGGCCTGTACGACCTCTGCGCCCTTGGTGAGGAGATCCTCGTGGACGCGGTCGATGTCGTCCACGGTGAACACGGCCGCGGGGATGCCGTCCGCGCGGAGGGCCGCACAATATGCCCGCGCGGCCGGGTGCTGGTCGGGCTCCAGTAGGAGCTGGGGGCCGGCGGAGTCCTCGGGGCTGACCACGGTCAGCCACCGGAACTCGCCCAACGGGATGTCCACGCCGAGCGCGAACCCCAGGATGTCGGTGTAGAACGCCAGCGCCCGGTCCTGGTCGTCGACGAAGACCGAGGTCATCGAAATGCGGGGCATAGGTCGAGGATAGTCCGCAATCGCAGCGACGGCTATTGACTCCATAATCTGCGCGCGGCAGGCTTTGTGGGTGAGTAATCGACTCTCGTCCCACGCCCCGGCGATCGAGGCGGAACACCTCGTCAAGAAGTTCGGAGACTTCACCGCCGTCGACGACATCTCTTTCTCCGTCCCCACCGGCTCCGTCCTCGGACTGCTCGGGCCCAACGGTTCCGGCAAGACCACCACCATCCGCATGATGACCACCCTCAGCCCGCCCACGTCCGGCACCGCACGGGTCGCCGGACACGACGTGATGCGCGAGCCCGCCGAGGTGCGCAAGGCCATGGGCATGACCGCGCAGTCGGCGACCGTCGACGAGCTGCTCACCGGGCGCGAGAACCTCCGGCTGATCGGCGATCTCTACGGGTTGCCCAAGAAGGCGGTGCGGGCCCGGGCCGACGAGTTGCTCGAGAAGTTCTCGCTCGCCGATGCCGCCACGAAGGTGGCCAAGAGCTACTCCGGCGGCATGCGGCGCCGGCTCGACCTGGCGGCCAGCCTGGTCGCGGCCCCGCCGGTGTTGTTCCTGGACGAGCCCACCACCGGACTCGATCCCCGGTCGCGCAACGAGCTGTGGGACGTCCTGCGCGACCTCGTCCGGGACGGCGCGACGCTGCTGCTCACCACGCAGTACCTCGACGAGGCGGACCAGCTGGCTGATCGGGTGATCGTCATCGATCACGGAAGCGTCATCGCCGAGGGTACCCCGCTGCAGCTCAAGGACCGCTCCGGTGCGGCCAGCCTGGTGGTGACGGTCTCCCGTCCGGACGACGTCGACGAGGCTGTCCGCGTCCTCTCCGGCCGGGTCGAGGAACTGCACGTGGACCGGGACGCCCGCCGGCTCACCGCGCCGTCGGCGGGGGTCTCGGCGTTGGCCGACATCGCCGCTGCCTTCACTGAAGCCGGTATCGAGCTCGACGACATCGGCATCCAACGGCCCAGCCTGGACGACGTCTTCCTCTCCCTCACCGGACGCAAGGCCGAGGCCGAGCCCGCGGACACCGACACCATCGAAGAGGAGAACCGGGTATGAGCACCGCCGCAGGAAACGCGCCCGTCGAGACGACGCACGAACGCTTCGCCGTACCGGTCCGCCCCGACGGCCCCTCGTTCGGCCGGCAGGTCTCCACCCTCGTGCGCCGCAACCTCTTCCACATCCGGCGCCAGCCGGAGAACCTGGCCGACGTCACCATCCAGCCGGTGATGTTCGTCCTGCTGTTCGCGTTCGTCTTCGGCGGCGCGATCTCGGTCGCCGGCGGGAACTACCGCGAGTGGCTGCTGCCGGGGATCATGGCGCAGACCATGGCGTTCTCGTCGTTCGTCGTGGCCTCCGGGCTGTGCAACGACCTCAACAAGGGGATCATCGACCGCTTCCGGACGCTGCCCATCCAGCGCGCGTCGATTCTCATCGCGCGGAGCGCGTCCAGCCTCATCCACTCGTCGATCGGCGTCGTGGTCATGTCGCTGACCGGCCTCGTCGTGGGTTGGCGGATCCGCAGCGGGATCATCGACGCCCTGCTGGGTTACCTCATCCTGCTGGGCTTCGGGTTCGTCATGATCTGGATCGGCATCGTGGTGGGTTCCCGCCTCAAGACCATCGAGGCCGTCAACGGCGTCATGTTCACCACGACCTTCCCCATCACGTTCGTCGCCAACACCTTCGCACCTCCGGAGTCCATGCCCACCTGGCTGCGGGTGATCGCCGAGTGGAATCCGCTGTCCTCGGTCGTCCAGGCGATGCGCCAACTCTGGGGCAATGCTCCGGCGGTGGGCCCGGACGCCGCGCTCCCGCTGCAGCACCCGGTGCTCGCGTCACTGCTGTGGATCGTGGGGCTGACCGTGGTGATCGCCCCGATCGCCGTCAAGGCGTTCGACGCCCGGACCCGGGACTGACGCGTCCTCGGCCGGGGTCGGGACGCCCTCGGCCGCGGCAGCGAGTTCGCGCAGTGCCCCGAGGTGGCCGGAGAAGGCCCGCCGGCCGTTGCGGGTGAGGGACAGCCAGGTCCGCGCGCGGCCGGTGGCACCGGGGGCCTTGGACGTGCTCGCGTATCCCGCGTCGGTGAGGACCTTGAGCTGCTTGGACAGCACGGAGTCGGCCACCCCCAGCTCGTCGCGCACCGAGCCGAACTCCATGGACTCGACGGGTGCCAGCAACGCGCAGATCCGTAGCCGGTGCGGGGCGTGGATGACCTCGTCGAACTGCGCGGCGGGGCGTTTGGTCGTCACCGGCGCGATCGCGGCAGTGCGGCGACCCCGGAGCGGATCTCCTCGCGCAGCGCGCCGTCCACGCCCCTGCCCAGAACGATGGTGGCGACGAGGGCGACCGCGGCGAGCAGGACGGCGAGCCACCAGGGCAGAGGTCCCTCCCGGAAGGTGGGAACGAGTGAGGCGCCGGCGGACACCGCCACGATCACCGCGTAGGCCAGCCACCACTTCCTGGAGGTGGGGCCGAGGTTGCGCAGGTCCACCCACAGGCCGGTCATCCGCTGGTACGCCCCGACCAGCAACCCGATGCCCACCGCGCCGACCAGGGCGACCGGGAGACGGACGAAGTTGTGCAGGTCGAGGGCGGACACCAGCATGATCGCGGCGAGGATCGTGCCGAGTGCGGGGTGGTACCACCAGGGAGTGATGAGCCTGTCGGCCACCGACTGTCGGGCCGCGTCGACGTCGGCGAGCGCGGCGGCGACGTCGTACGGGCCGGAACCGCAACCGGAACCGGGATCGGTACGCGGGGGAGAACCGTTGTTTTCCATGATGGAAAGGTTAGGTCCGTCTTTCCGTTTCCGCAACGGAAAATGTGGAATTGCTCGGGCCCATGAGCCGCGTCTCGTCGCGGTCGGGCGGGCGTCAGCCTTTCTTACCGGGTGAGACCCGGATGGTGATGGTCCCCACCACGGGTTCGACGCCGGCGTCGTCGACAAAGCGCAGGGGCACCTCGATGTCCTCGCCGGTGGAGATGGACGAGAAGTCGGGGAGCTCCGGCCACTCGGCCGTGACCGTCATGCCGCCGGTCGACTTGGCCGGGTAGCGCACGTTCATCCCCACGGGGATCCAGCGGTGGGTCGCCGGCACCGTGGCCTCGGCGAGCACGCCCATCGCCATCTCGGCCAGGTTCAGCGCGGCGATCACGTGGAAGGTGCCGATGTGGTTGCGGTTGCCCCACCAGGCGGGGCCGCGCACCACGCAACGGCCGGGTCGCAACTCCGTGACGTGGGGGTACGCGGTCCGGAAGTAGGGGGCCTTGAGGCTCACGCCGACGCTGAACAGGCGCGATCCCAGCGGTAGGCGGGTGGCCGTCTTCCAGAGTCGGTAGGTGGAGGTATCGGTGGTGCGGGCGGGGGAGTCTTTGGTCACGACGACGAGGTTACCCGCCAGTAAGTTCAGGGCCGCGCGATCTGGCCGGATCGCGGGCGCCCGAGCTCAGGCGAGGATCTGGGTCCCCTGACGCAACAGCTCGT
The DNA here is from genome assembly GCF_033142235.1 of Rhodococcus sp. IEGM 1408. NCBI lineage: Bacteria > Bacillati > Actinomycetota > Actinomycetes > Mycobacteriales > Nocardiaceae > Rhodococcus > Rhodococcus sp. IEGM 1408. The sequence continues at coordinate 153,564 of NZ_JAWLRW010000004.1, read as the reverse complement.
GGAGGCGTTCCTGGTCCGCGCCGGGCTCCTTCACCCACAGCCGGTATGCCGAGAGTGCGATCCCGAGCGCCGCATGCGCGGTGGCGGAGGGGATCAGGTCATCTGCGATCTCGCCCCTGCGCGCGGCCACGAACCCGGCCACCGCGCGGCGCCAGTCGGCGTACATGAGCGTCGAATGGGCCTGGAGCTCGTCCACGTTCAGCAGGAGCCGCATCCGCAGCCGGTGCACCTCGGTCTCGTCGGCGGGGAAGGTGTTGAACGCCGCGAGCGCGTCGGCCAGAGCATCACGCAACGGTGTCTGCTCTCCGATGCCAGCGAGGTAGACCCGCATGGCGTCTATCTGGTCGTCGAACTCGCCCCAGGCGATAGCGGCCTTGCCGGGGAAGTACCGGAACAGGGTGCGTCGGGAGATGTGCGCGGCATCCGCGATCTGGTCGACGCTGGTGCCTTCGTACCCCTGGCGGGCGAACAGATCCAGGGCCACGTCGACGATCGAGGCGCGCGTGGTGGACGGTCGGCGCCCGGGCGGACGCCCGTCAGGCGCCTGCGTTGTTCCCATGACTGACGACAATAGAGCAGAAGTCGTTGCCTTTGGCATCCTGTGCCAATATGATGCAGGTCTCACCTGTGGAGGTGAGGCGTCCCTGTGCGCTACGAGAGGACACGCTATGGAGAACACGCAGAACACCGAGGTCGTACTGGAGGAGGCCCTCATCGAGGAGGTCTCCATCGACGGCATGTGCGGGGTCTACTGAGATGACACCCGCAGCAGCGCCGGCCGGCGCCGGACAGGAAGCCGCCCCGGCGGTCTTCGACCTCGACGCCGGCTGGCGCCTGCACCCCGGAGTGGCGCTGCGCCCCGAGCCGTTCGGAGCCCTGCTCTACCACTTCCACACCCGCAAACTCAGCTTTCTCAAGTCGCCGACCATCGTCGAGGTGGTCCGCATTCTCGCCGACCACCCCTCGGCCCGCGCCGCGTGCGCGGCTGCCGGGGTCCCGATAGATGACCCCGGTACCGCTCGCCTGTACCTGCACGCGCTCGGCCAGCTCGCCGCCTCGCGCATGATCGAGGAGACCTCATGACCAGCACGCTGAACCGCCCGGTGCCCACCACGACCGCGCCCGCTCCCGTCGGCCGGCTCGTCGACCAGTTCGAGCGCGGGCTCGACGCCCCCATCTGCCTGACCTGGGAGCTCACCTACGCCTGCAACCTGGCCTGCGTGCACTGCCTGAGCTCGTCGGGCAAGCGCGATCCCCGGGAGCTGAGCACCGAACAGTGCAAGGCGATCATCGACGAGCTGCAGAAGATGCAGGTCTTCTACGTCAACATCGGCGGCGGGGAGCCCACCGTCCGCCCGGACTTCTGGGAGCTCGTCGACTACGCCACGAGCCACCAGGTGGGGGTCAAGTTCTCCACCAACGGCGTGCGGATCGACGAGAAGGTGGCGCAGCGCCTGGCCGCCAGCGACTACGTCGACGTCCAGATCTCGCTGGACGGCGCCACGGCCGAGGTCAACGACGCGGTCCGCGGCCCGGGCTCGTTCGACATGGCGGTGCGCGCCCTGGAGAACCTCCAGAACGCCGGGTTCACCGACGCCAAGATCTCAGTGGTCGTCACCCGCCAGAACGTCACCCAGCTGGACGAGTTCAAGGCACTGGCGGACCGGTTCGACGCGACCCTGCGGATCACCCGCCTGCGCCCCTCGGGCCGCGGCGCCGACGTGTGGGACGAGCTGCACCCGCTGCCGGAGCAGCAGAGGGGCCTCTACGACTGGCTGGTCGCGAACGGCGAGAACGTCCTCACGGGTGACAGCTTCTTCCACCTGTCGGCCTTCGGCGACGGGCAGGGCTCGCTGCCCGGCCTCAACCTCTGTGGTGCGGGTCGCGTGGTGTGCCTGATCGACCCGATCGGGGACGTCTACGCCTGCCCGTTCGCGATCCACGACAACTTCCTCGCCGGCAACGTGGTGGCCGACGGGAGCTTCGAGTCGGTCTGGCAGACCTCCGAGCTCTTCCGCGAGCTGCGCGAGCCCCAGTCCGCCGGGGCCTGTGCCTCCTGCAACTTCTACGACAGCTGCCGGGGCGGCTGCATGGCGGCCAAGTTCTTCACCGGTCTGCCGATGGACGGACCCGATCCCGAGTGCGTCCAGGGGTTCGGCGAGGGACTGCTCGAGGCTGAGCGGAGCATCCCCCCGGCGTCGCAGGATCACTCCCGCGTGAACGGACTGGCCGCGCGCAAGCAGCCGACCGGCCCCGTGGCGCTGACCCTGATCACCACCCCGCCGCGCCGGCCCAAGAGCCTGTGCGACGAATCCCCGGTCTGACCGACCGCCCCCGAACCCCCTGAAAAGGAGACACCTCACGTGTCCAACCTGTCGAAAATCGCCGAGGCCAACCCCTGGCGTCAGAACCCGTGGTTCGAGTCGGTCGCCGAGGCCCAGCGCCGCGCGAAGAAGCGGCTGCCCAAGAGCGTCTACATGGCACTGGTGGCCGGTAGCGAGCAGGGCGTGACGATCGACGACAACACGGCGGCGTTCGCCGAGCTCGGCCCCAAGCCGCACGTGATCGGGGCCAAGGCCGAGCGCGACATGGCCACCACCGTCATGGGCCAGCCCATCAGCATGCCGGTGATGATCTCACCGACCGGGGTGCAGGCCGTCACCCCGGACGGGGAGGTCGACGTGGCCCGCGCCGCCGCCGCGCGCGGCACCGCGATGGGACTGTCCTCGTTCGCCTCCAAGCCCATCGAGGAGGTCATCGCCGCCAACCCGCAGACCTTCTTCCAGGTGTACTGGCTGGGCGGCAAGGAGAAGGTCCTCGAGCGCCTCGAGCGGGCCAAGGCAGCCGGCGCCAAGGGCGTCATCCTCACCACCGACTGGTCGTTCTCGATGGGCCGCGACTGGGGCAGCCCGTCCATCCCCGAGAAGCTCGACGTCAAGGCGATGATCACCTTGGCGCCCGAGATCGCGGTCCGCCCGCGCTGGGCCCTGCAGTGGGCCGAGGACGTGGTCAAGACCAAGCGGTTCCCCGACCTGACCACGCCGAACCTCGTGGGCCAGGGCGAGATGGGCCCGACCTTCTTCGGCGCCTACGGCGAATGGATGGGTACCCCGCCGGCCACCTGGGAGGACATCGCCTGGGTCGTGGAGAACTTCGACGGCCCCGTCATGCTCAAGGGCATCACCCGGATCGACGACGCCCGGCGGGCGGTCGACGCGGGCGTGGCCGCGATCTCGGTCTCCAACCACGGTGGCAACAACCTCGACGGCACGCCCGCGTCGATCCGCTGCCTCGGACCGATCGTCGACGCCGTCGACGGGCAGGTCGAGGTGCTCATGGACGGCGGCGTCCGTCGCGGCTCGGACGTCGCCAAGGCGCTCGCCCTCGGGGCGCGCGCGGTGATGATCGGCCGGGCCTACCTCTGGGGCCTGGGTGCCAACGGCCAGGCCGGCGTGGAGAACGTCCTGGACATCCTGCGCTCGGGCCTGGACTCCAGCCTGATCGGGCTGAGCAAATCGTCCATCTCCGAGCTCAACCGGGACGACTACGTGATCCCCGACGGGTTCATGCGCCGACTCGGAGAGTGACCCTCCGGGGGCCCGCCCGGGCACCCCGGCTATGCATCTGTAGAGAATGAGGAACCGAACTCCATGGGAGATTTCGACGGCAAGGTCGTCTACATCACCGGCATCGCCCGCGGCCAGGGCCGCAAGCACGCCATCCGCTTCGCCCGCGAGGGCGCCAAGGTCATCGGCATGGACCTGTGCGCCTCGCCGTCGGAGTACGTGGGATACAAGGCGGCCACCGAGGACGACCTGGCCCAGACGGTCGAGAAGGTCGAGGCCGAGGGCGGGGAGATCCTCGCGGAGATCGGCGACGTCCGCGACCTGGCGTTCCAGCAGGACCTCGTCACCCGCGGGGTGGCGCAGTTCGGCGGGCGCCTGGACGTGGTGATCGCCAATGCCGGCATCTGTAACTGGGGCAAGGTCTGGGAGATCGACGAGCAGCAGTGGCAGGACACGATCGACATCAACCTGACGGGCTACTGGAAGACCCTCAAGGCGACGATCCCGCACATGCTCGCCGCCGACAACGGCGGGTCGATCGTCCTGGTCAGTTCCGTGGCCGGGCTCAAGGCCATGCCGGTGCAGTCGCCCTACTCGGCGTCCAAGTACGGCGTGGTGGGCCTGGCGCAGACCACCGCCAAGGAACTCGGTGAGCACGGGATCCGGGTCAACACCATCCACCCCTACGGCGTGCTGACCCCGATGGGCGCCGAGGACCCGGCGGCCCACGACGTGTTCGCCAACATGCCGCAGTTCCTGCCGCACTTCACGCCGATCCTGGGCATGGGCATGGCCACCACCGACGACATCTCGGACTCGGTCCTGTTCCTGGCCTCGGACGCCTCCCGCACCATCACCGCGTCGACCTTCACCGTCGACATGGGCGCGATCAAGGTCTGACGATCGAGCCCGTCCTGGCGGTGCTGCCGCTCGGCGCCACCGAGCAACACGGCGCGCACCTCCCGCTGCAGACTGACACCCTGCTGGCCACGGCAGCCGCGCACGCCCTCGCGGCCGCGGACTGCCTGGGCCACAGGGACGCCCGCGTGCTCCCCGCCCTCGCCTATGGCGCGAGCGGGGAGCACCAGTCGTTCCCCGGCACTGTGTCCATGGGGACGGAGGCACTGGCGCAGGTCGTGCTGGAGCTCGGCCGGTCGGTCTCCACCTGGGCCACCCGGTTCGTGGTGGTCAACGGCCATGGTGGCAACCTCGACGCGCTGCGCCGAGCGGTGCCGCAGCTGCGCCGCGAGGGCCGGGACGCCGCGTGGTTGCCGTGCCGGACCTCCGAACATGCCGCGGACACCCACGCCGGCCACGCCGAGACCTCGCTGATGCTCCATCTGCACCCCGACCTGGTCCGCGTGGACCGCGCCGCTCCCGGCTGCCTCCGCCCGCTGCCGGAGATCCTGCCCGCCCTGCGCGCCGGCGGCGTGGCCGCCGTGAGCCCGTCGGGCGTCCTCGGCGACCCCACCACGGCCACCTCGGCCGACGGCTGCCGACTGTGGGAGGAACTCCTCGCCGACGCCCGCGCCCGCCTCACGCGCTGGCAGCCCGGCGAGGCCGACGGGATGCTGCGGTGAGCGTCCCGCGCCGCGTCCCTCGTGTCGTTCCGAGCGTCATCCCGAGCGTCGTCCTGGACCGGCGCACCCGGGTGCTGCGCCGCGGGGGCGTCGTGCGCGTCCTCGGTGGTGACCCGGTCACCCTGGTCACCCCGGCGCCGGTGGTGGCGGCGCTGCTCGACGACGAGGTGATCGCCACCGACACCCCGGCAGGTGCCGCGCTCGCACGAGCGCTCACCGACCGGGGGATGGCCCACCCGGACGTCCGCGGTCCCGCCGCCACCGCACGCGCGCTGGACACCGTCGCCGTGGTGATCCCCGTCCACGACGATGCCGACGGGGTCGCCGCGCTCCTGCAGGCCCTCGGGGCCGACATCGCGCGCGGGCTGCGGGTCGTCGTCGTCGATGATGGTTCGACGGTTCCCCTTGTCGGGCGGGACGTCGTCCGGCACGAACGCTCGCGCGGCCCGTCCGCCGCGCGCAACACCGGCACCGCCGCCGCGCTCGCCGGGGGGGCCGAGGTGGTGGTGTACCTGGACGCGGACGTGATCCCGCGGCCCGGTTGGCTGGGTCCGCTGCTGGCGCACCTCGACGACCCCCGGGTCGCGGCGGTCGCGCCCCGGATCGTGGCCGCCGACCCGGGCCGGTTCTGGGTCCGCGGCTACGAGACGGCCCGCTCGGCCCTGGACATGGGACCCGAACCCGCGCGGGTGCGGGCGCGGACCCGCGTGAGTTACGTCCCCAGTGCGGCGCTCGCGGTCCGGCCCGACCGCCTGCCCCCGATGCCGGGCGGCGCCGGGAAGGGGCCGTTCGACGAGCGCATGCGAGTGGCCGAGGACGTGGACCTGTGCTGGCGCAGCGACCGGGCGGGCGGGGTGATCCGCTACGAGCCCGCGTCCCTCGTCGCCCACCGGCACCGCACCACCGTCGCGCCGCTGCTGACCCGGCGCGCGTTCTACGGCACCGGCGCGGCCCCGCTCGCGGACCGGCACGGCGCCGCCGTCGCGCCCGCGGTGGCATCTCCCTGGTCGCTGGCGGTGGCCGTGGGGGTCTGGAGCGCCACACCCCTCGGGACGCTCGTCGCGGCCGGCGCGGCGGCTCGCGCGTGGTACAGGACCCGCGCGCTCACGAGCGACGGGCGGGCGGCGGCCGTGCTGGTCGGGCGGGGCGCGGCGGCCTCGATCCGGCAGCTGCCCGAAGCGTTGCTGCGCCCCTACTGGCCGCTCACCGCGGTCGCGCTGATCGCCACCGCGCGCTCGTCGGCCCCGCTGGCACGCGGCCTGCGCCGACGGGTGGCGACCGCGGTTGTGCTCGAGGGACTGTGGCACTGGTGGTCCGCCCGTGAACCGGGCCGGTTGCCGGTCGACGAACCACTGGGGCACGTGGTCCTGCACCGCCTGGACGACATGGCCTACGGCGTCGGGGTGTGGCGCTCGGCGTGGGCCGCCCGGTCCACGCGTGCGCTGCGACCGGAACTCAAGCGATGAGCTCGCCGCCGCCGCCGCCGCCGCCGCCGCCGCCGCCGCTGCCGCAGCCGCGCTCACGTCTGCCCCGGGCCGCGGACGTGGTGGTGGTGGGCGCGGGACCGGCCGGCTGCGTGATGGCCCGCCGCCTGGCCGAAGCCGGCGCGGACGTCATCCTGCTCGAGGCGGGCACCGAGCGGGCGAGCTCGCGCGCCGGGCTGCTCGACGTGGGGCCCGTGTCGCGGGTGATCTCCCGACACCGCGCCACGCTCGGCGGCATCGAGCTGGAGCTGCCCCGCGGCCGCACCCTCGGCGGGTCGGGCGCGGTCAACGGCGGGTACTGCGCCCCGGCCCGGCCGTCCGACCTCGCCGCGTGGGGCCCGGACTGGCCCGGTCGGTACGCGGTGGGGCTCGCGCGCGCGACAGAACGACTGCGGCCACGGCTTGTTCCCGCGGGCCATGTCGCCGCCCGCGTGGCCGCCGCGTTCCCCGGCCGGGTCTCCGCCGTCGCCCAGGCGCGACGTGGCGGGCGGCGCGTCACCGCGTTCGATGCCTGGGACCCCGCGGGCGCGGGCGCGCGGGTGGTGACGGGCGCGATGGTCCGAGAACTCAAGTGGGCCGGGGGGCACGCGGGGGGACGGTGCGACGGGGTGGTGCTCGACGACGACGAGGAGATCACCGCCCGGCTGGTGATCCTGTGCGCGGGGTCGATCGGCTCGGCCGCGGTGCTGCTGGGCTCGGGGATCGCACCGGATGCGGGTTACCCGGTCGGCCGGGGGACGCAGGAGCACCCGGAGGTCCTGCTGGAACTGCCCGCTGGCGGGACGCCCGGTGGACGGCCCCCCGAGACCGGCGCCGAGCCCGGCGCCGGGCGCAACGCTGCCGGCGGCGTCGACGCACTCCCGCCTCTGCTCTCGCACGTGGTGCGGCTCGAGTTGCCCACGGCCTCCGGGATCGGCGAGTTCGAGGTGCGGCCGTATTCGCTCCCCCTGCACCGGGTGATCCCCGGACTGTCCCCGCAGCCACATCGGATCGGCGTGGCCCTGATGAACCCGGTGGGCCGCGGCGAGATCGTGCGGGACGGCGGTCTCCGGGTGGTCCTGGCCGACGATCCCGGGGACGCCGCGGCGCTCCACGCGGCCGCTGGGTTGGTCGCCGACAGGCTGGGGATCGCCGGACCGGCCGGTGGTCCGCGGCCAGGACCTGGAGTATCCACCTCCCACCATCTCTCGGGCTCGGCGCGGATCGGCGAGGTCGTCGACGAGTCCGGCCGGGTTCTGGGGTGCGAGGGTCTGCGGGTCGCCGACGCCTCGGTGTTCCCGTCGTTGCCGCGGTGCGGCCCCTATATGTCGGTTCTCGCGGTGGCCGAGGACCTCGCCGCGCGCATGATCTCCGAGGGGGCGTGGTAGAACCAGACAAGAACACGTTCCACTGCAACGGTGGGAGTGCGGGCGGAAGGCTCACCATGACGACAAGCGACGTCGACACCCACACCGTCGACCCCGAGCGGTTCACGCTCGCCGGCGCGGCCGGCACGCTCGTGGGCGACGTGTGGGAGCCGCTCGGCGGGGCGGGCCCCGTCGATGAGATCCTCATGCTGCACGGGGGAGCGCAGACCCGGAATTCCTGGAACCGCGCCGCCCGGCGCCTCGCCGGCGAGGGCTACCGGGTCACGACCATGGACGCACGTGGCCACGGGGACAGCGACTGGGCGCACGACGGGGACTACGACATCCACCGGATGGTCGACGATCTCGAACTGATCGTGGCCGCGCGATTCCCCGAGCGGTTGCCGGTGCTCGTGGGCGCCTCGCTCGGGGGGCTGACGGGGATGTTGGCACTGGGGACGGACAAGCCCGTCGCCCGGGCCCTGGTGCTGGTGGACGTCACGCCGAAGATCGAGGCGAAGGGCGTCGAGCGGATCGGAGACTTCATGCGGTCGGGACTCGAGGGCTTCGCGGACCTCGAGGAGGCGGCGGACGCGATCGCCGCCTATCAGCCGGGTCGGCGGCGCCCGGCGAACCCCGACGGGTTGCGCAAGAACCTCCGGAAGAAGGACGACGGTCGGTGGTACTGGCACTGGGACCCCCGCTTCGTCGCCGGCGCCACGGGGGACAACGCCGAGCTCGGGAACGACTTCTTCGAGGGGATCGTGCCCCGGGTGACCCAGCCGACCATGCTCATCCGTGGCTCGCGCTCCGACATCGTCAGTGACGATTCGGTGGCTCACCTGCTCGCGCACCTCCCGCACGCGTACACCTCCGAGGTCGCGGACGCGGGGCACATGGTGGCGGGCGACGACAACGCGGTGTTCCTCGACCAGATCGAGTGGTTCCTCTCGGAGGTGATGGGCTCTCCGCCCCGCTCGGGGGCCTCAGGAACAGTGCGGGGGGAATAGTCCTGCTCAGTCGGCGTTGTTCCTGTCTGAACGGCTCTGCATACCCTGCTGGGTATCGCATGGGCCGAAGGTCGTCGCCAGCACGCGGGATCCGTAGGCTGGCGACGGAGATGACGGGACGAGAGTCGCCCCGTCCTGCAAGGAGGGCATTCGAATGACCACTGTCGACATCACGACCGCCGACTTCGAGAACACCGTCACCGAGAACAACATCGTCCTGGTGGACTTCTGGGCCGAGTGGTGCGGCCCCTGCAAGGCGTTCGGCCCGGTCTTCGACAAGGTCTCCGGCAAGAACCCCGAGATCACCTTCGCGAAGGTCGACACCGACGCCGAGCAGCAGCTCGGTGCCATGCTCCAGATCCAGTCCATCCCGACGCTCATGGCGTTCCGGGACGGCATCGCCGTGTTCCGGCACTCGGGCGCGATTCCGGAAAAGGCGCTCGACGACCTGGTCGACCAGATCAAGGGGCTGGACATGGACGAGGTCCGCAAGGCCGTCGAGGACGCGCAGGCCCCGCAGGGCGACGCGCAGAGCTGATCGCTCTCGGACTGCTGCGGTACGGACTCCGCGCCGTCCGGGCCTGCAACTAGAACAGGTTCCTGGAATTGCGACACCCCGTGCAACAAACCGGATAACGTGACGAGAACACGTTTCAGCGACGGGCTCTCCGCCCGTCGCGTCCGGAGGGAGTCGCATGAAGACCAAGGCCGCTATCGCACGCGAGTTGGGGAAGCCGTTCGAGATCGTCGAGGCAGAACTCGACGGACCGAACTACGGTGAGGTGCTGGTCAAGTGGAAGGTCGCGGGGCTGTGCCACTCCGACCTCCACATCACCAGTGGTGATCTGCCGGGGCGTCTCCCGATCGTCGGTGGCCACGAGGGTGCGGGCGTCGTCGAGGCCATCGGCGAGGGCGTCACGCACGTCCAGCCGGGGGATCACGTCGTGGGCTCCTTCATCCCCGCCTGCGGTAAGTGCTCGGCGTGCGCGCGGGGCATGTCCAACCTCTGCGACGGCGGCCTGAACGGCACGATCGGTGAGATGGCGGACGGGCGCTACCCGTTCGCCCTGGCCAACGGTGAGACCGCCGGTGCCATGTGCACCCTCGGCACGTTCTCGCAGTACACCGTGGCCAACATGAACTCGGTGGTCAAGATCCAGGACTGGATCCCCTTCGAGGTCGCCGCTCTTGTCGGCTGTGGCGTCACCACCGGCTGGGGTTCGGCCGTCTACTCGGCTGATGTCAGGGCGGGCGACACCGTCGTGGTCTTCGGTATCGGCGGCATCGGCATCAACGCGGTTCAGGGTGCCAAGCACGCCGGTGCCCGGTTCATCCTGGCGATCGACACCGACGAGTCCAAGCTGGCGAAGGCCCAGGAGTTCGGCGCCACCCACGTCTACACGGACGTCGACCAGGCCAAGGCCGAACTGCCGGGGATGACCTGGGGCAACATGGCGGAGAAGGCCATCATCACCATCGGTGTCGCCGATGCCAAGGTCACCGCCGACGCGGTGGACATGGTGGGCAAGCGCGGCGTCGTGGTCCTCACCTCGATGGGCGGACTCGACAATCAGTCGATCAACCTGACCGGGCTGTTCGTGACGCAGTACGAGAAGGTCATCAAGGGTTCGCTGTTCGGCTCCGCCAACGCCTTCCATGACATCCCCAACCTCCTGCGTCTGTGGGACGAGAAGCAGATCAAGCTGGACGAGCTCGTCACCCACCGCTTCACCCTCGACCAGGTCAACGAGGGCTACGAGATCATGGAGAAGGGCGGCGAGGGGATGGTCCGCGGGATCATCGTCCACGACGACTGACTCAGGGAACAGGCCGGCTCGCGACACAGCCTGGCTCGAGATATACCCCCGTGGGTACACTGGCGCAGGCCGGTGGACCCACGGGGTCTCGTGTAGGTCCACCTTCTGCATGAAGAGGCAGAGAACCAGAGCCCACACGTCATCCAAGGAGGTGCGCGATGGCCGACGCCGATCCGCGTCAACAGGTCCTCAATCGACTACGGCGCGCTCGCGGCCAGCTCAACGCCGTGATCGACATGGTCGAGCAGGAACGCTCCTGCAAGGACATCGTCACCCAGCTTGCCGCGGTGTCCAAAGCGCTGGACCGCGCCGGGTTCAAGATAATCAGCACCAATCTCCAGGAGTGCATCGCCCGTGACGGCGAACCGGACGAGAACGGCGTCACGGTGGATGAGCTGGAGAAGCTGTTCCTCTCGCTCGCCTGAACTCGGCCCGGGTGCCCGCCAGGTGTTCGTGGACCGCGGGTTCGGAGAACAGGTGATCATCCTGGGCGCGTGCACCCGGAGTCCGCGGGTCGAGCATTCGAGGTGAACGAGGACATCGCGCTGATGACGCCGTACAGCGTCGGGGTCCGCGAGTCCGGCGGCGGCTGCGTGATCAATGATGAAGCAGTTCACCTTCTGGGTGACTCCCCGGCCGCCGTCGGGCAGGGGAGTGGCTACCCTCGGGGCATGACCCAGGATCATTACGACGACCCGCGGGCGCTCGCGCAGCAGCGACTGGAGGCCATGGTCGGCCGAGGCGAGCTGTCACTCGCGGAGTTCTCGGACCGCGCCGCCAAGATCTGGGCGGCCACGTGCCCGGCCGAACTCGAGGTGGCCCTGAGCGGATTACCCGCTGGCCAGAACCCCGCTGGCCAGCATCCCGCTGTGCAGAACTCCGGCGCGCACAGTCCCGACCCGCACGGGGTCGGCCCCCACATCCCCGGCCCCCACATCCCCGGCCCCCACGGCGCGCAGGTGCCCGCCATCCGGCCGACCGGGGCCATCACGGTCGACGAGAGCCAGAAGAAGACCTCGGTCTTCGACACCCTCAAGCGCGAGGGCCGCTGGTCCCTGCCCGACGACTACCGGCTCACCTCATGGATGGGCGACATCTATCTGGATGCGCGCGAGGCCGTGGTCGACCGTCCGCGCACGCACGTGCAGTTGGACCTCTGGTGTGCCAACGCCAAGATCCTGCTCCCACCGGGCGTCTCGGTCACGGTGACGGGGAACCGGACGTGGTCCGAGCTCAAGGTCGACGAGGGCCGCTACGACATCCGCGGCGGCCCGCACCTGGATATCGAGATCAACGGCTTCATGTCCACCGCGAAGATCAAGATCCTGGCCGCGGGGGAGAAGATCCCCAAGACCTGGAAGTGGTTCTAGCGCCGGGTCAGTCGGCAGGCGGAGTCGGCCGGTCGTCCAGGTCAGCGCAGTCAGCCTGGTCAGCCCTGTAAGGTCTGCCGGCGCCGCCACACGGTGTGCCGGTGCCGCACCTCGTCGTCGTCGTCGTGGCCCTGGACGCTGCTCCGTGGATCGGTGATCCACTCACCCACCTCGACCCGCTCCCACGCCCCGTCCAGTTCCGGCGCCAGCACGGCTCCGGGGGCGTCGGCGTCGATCTCGGTGACCAGGCACTCCCGAGCGGACACGAGCGCGGTGGCGTAGATCTGCCCGCCCCCGATCACCGCGACGTCGGGGCCGGCGGCCCCCAGTGCCTCCTCGACCGATCCCGCCCGCTCGGCGCCCTCGGCCGACCACGCGGGATCGCGGGTGCACACGATGTTGCGACGGCCCGGTAGCGGACGGAAGCGCTCGGGGAGCGAATCCCACGTGGCGCGACCCATGACCACAGGGCGCCCGGCGGTGGCCTGCTTGAAGTACGCCATGTCCTCGGGGATGTGCCAGGGCATGCCGCGGCCGTCGCCGATCACCCGGCCGCGGGCCTGCGCCCACACCATCCGCACGGCCACTCTGTCCGCCCTCGTCCGACTGTCGGTCACACCGCGACCGGGGCCTTGATGCCCGGGTGGTGCTCGTAACCGACGATCTCGAAGTCCTCGAAGTCGTACTCGAAGATCGAGTCCGCTCGGCGGAGCCGCAGTTCAGGGTAGGGGTAGGGCTCGCGTGAGAGCTGCTTCTGAACCTGCTCGACGTGGTTGTCGTAGATGTGGCAGTCGCCTCCCGTCCAGACGAACTCGCCCACCTCGAGTCCCACCTGCTGGGCCACCATGTGGGTGAGGAGCGCGTACGAGGCGATGTTGAACGGCACCCCGAGGAACAGATCGGCGCTGCGCTGGTAGAGCTGGCAGCTGAGCTTGCCGTCGGCCACGTAGAACTGGAACAGCAGGTGGCAGGGGGGCAGGGCCATGTCTCTGAGCTCGCTGACGTTCCACGCCGAGACGATGTTCCGGCGCGAGTCCGGGTTGGTCTTCAGCAGCTCCACCGCCGCGGCGATCTGGTCGATGTGCCCGCCGTCGGGGGTGGGCCACGAGCGCCACTGCACGCCGTAGACGGGGCCCAGCTCGCCGTTGGCATCCGCCCACTCGTCCCAGATGCTCACGCCGTTCTCGCGCAGCCAGCCGACGTTGGAATCGCCGCGCAGGAACCAGAGGAGCTCGTAGGCCACGGATTTGAAGTGGACGCGCTTGGTGGTGATCAGCGGGAATCCCTGCGCGAGGTCGTAGCGCAGCTGGTGGCCGAACAGGCTCCGCGTGCCCGTGCCGGTGCGGTCCGCCTTGGGGGTGCCCTGCTCCAGGACGAGTCGGAGCAGGTCCTCGTACGGGGTGGCGACGGTCATGGGAGGCAGTCTACGGTCTACGGCCGCGTGGTCGGGACAGCCGTGACGGCCAGGACTTTCTCGGTGAGCTCGGGCCGGCAGACCAGGATGTCAGGGGAGTAGGTGTCGGCCTTGTTGAACCTGATCGGCGAGCCGTCGAGCCGGGAGGCGTGCAACCCCGCCGCCAGGGCGACGCCCACCGGGGCGGCCTGGTCCCACTCGTTCTGGCCCCCGGCGTGGAGGTAGACGTCGGCGTCGCCGAGCAGCACCGAGAGCATCTTGGCACCGGCAGAACCCATGGGCCGGACCTCCAGGCCCAGGGCGTCGGCCACCTGCTGGGCCTCGGCCGGCGGGTTATTTCGGCTGATCACCATGGTCCCGGAGAAGGGTCCGTCGACGTGGTCGACGTGGTCGGAGCGGAACACGCGGCCCGAATCGGGGAGGCCGACGGAGGCGACGGTGGGGTGGCCGTCGACGACGAGCGCGACGTGGACCGACCAGTCCGAGCGCGCCGTGGAGAACTCCTTGGTGCCGTCGATGACGTCGATGATCCACACGCGGGATCTGCCCAGCCGGCTGAGGTCGTCGGACACGCCCTCGGAGAGGGTGCCGTCGTCGGGGCGGTGCACGGCCAGCACCTCGTCGGTCCAGTTCTGGGCGACCTCGTTGGCGACGCGGGCGAGCGAGCGACCGTTGAGCAGCCCACCGGCACGCGTGCCCTTGACGATGTCCCCGATCCCGGTGGCGAGGTAGTAGGCGAGGTCGTGGTCGCCGAGATGGCGGGTGGTGGCTCGCTGCATCCTGGCATTCTGCATGCTCACACTCTACGGAGGCGGCCGCCCGTCGGGTGGGTGTCGTAGTCGTGCGTCATCATGAGTTCATGCCCGACGCTCTCCGGTGGTTCCACCCGGCCACCGCCTCGTGGTTTCGCGGCGCGTTCGACGGACCCACCCCGGCGCAGGCGGAGGCGTGGGGGTCGCTCGCCACCGGCGCGCACACCCTTGTCGTGGCCCCCACCGGCTCCGGCAAGACCCTGTCCGCGTTCCTCGCCGCGCTCGATCGGCTCATGCTGGGGAGCGGCGGGCAGGCGGACGGGGAGGCTGAGCCCGCGCCGGGCACGCGCGTCCTCTACATCTCCCCGCTCAAGGCCCTGGCCGTGGACGTCGAGCGCAACCTGCGCGCCCCGCTGGCGGGTATCGCCCGGGAGGCGGCGGCTCTGGGCGTGGAGACGGCGGACGTGACCGTGGGGATCCGTACCGGGGACACCCCGACGGACGAGCGGCGCCGGCAGCGCTCCAGACCTCCGCATGTGCTGGTCACCACCCCGGAATCGCTGTTCCTGCTGCTCACCTCCGCCGCGCGAGAGACCCTGGCCACGGTCGACACCGTGATCATCGACGAGATCCACGCGGTGGCCGGCAGCAAGCGCGGCGCCCACCTCGCGCTCAGTCTGGAGCGGCTGGACCAGTTGCTGGAGACGCCGGCGCAGCGGGTGGGACTGTCCGCGACCGTCCGGCCGCACTCCGAGGTGGCCCGCTTCCTGGCGGGGGAGCGGCCGGTCACCGTGGTGGCACCCCGGTCGGACAAGCGCTTCGAGCTCACCGTCCGGGTGCCGGTGGAGGACATGGCAGACCTGTCGTCGGCGCGCAACGCGGCCCCGGAAGGGGTCACCGTGCCGCCCGGGTCCCCGGGCGAGGGGTCGATCTGGCCGCACGTCGAACGCCAGGTGGTGGACCTGGTCACCGCGCACCGTTCGACCATCGTCTTCGTCAACTCCCGGCGCCTGGCCGAGCGGTTGACCGCCCGGCTCAACGAGATCTATGCGGAGGACACCGAACCGGGGTCGCTCCCGCCCACACCCGCCAGGCCACCCGCGCAGATCATGGTGCCCTCCGAGGTCTCCCGCGGCGCCCCGACCGAGCTCGCGATGGCCCACCACGGGTCGGTGTCCAAGGAGCGGCGGGCGCTCATCGAGGACGCGCTGAAGTCCGGTCGACTCCGCGCGGTGGTGGCCACGTCGTCGCTGGAGCTGGGCATCGACATGGGTTCGGTCGAGCTGGTGGTCCAGGTGGAGTCGCCGCCGTCCGTGGCGTCGGGGCTCCAGCGGGTCGGCCGCGCCGGGCACCAGGTCGGCGAGGTCTCCCGGGCGGTGGTGTTCCCCAAGCACCGCGCCGACCTCGTGCACAGCGCGGTGACCGTCGAGCGGATGCTCGAGGGCGCGATCGAGGCGCTGTCGGTCATCTCCAACCCCCTGGACGTCCTGGCACAGCAGACGGTGGCCGCGTGCGCACTCGAGCCGATCGACGTGGAGGAATGGTTCTCCGCCGTCCGCCGCACCGCCCCGTACGTCGGGCTGCCGCGGTCGGCGTTCGAGGCGACCCTGGACATGCTGGCGGGCAAGTACCCGTCGGCGGACTTCGCCGAACTCCGGCCGCGGTTGGTGTGGGACCGCGACGCCGGGACCCTGACCGGCCGACCGGGCGCGCAACGCCTCGCCGTCACCTCGGGCGGGACCATCCCGGACCGCGGCCTGTTCGGCGTGTTCATGGTGGGGGAGAAGGCCACCCGCGTCGGTGAGCTGGACGAGGAGATGGTCTACGAGTCCCGGATCGGCGACGTGTTCGCGCTCGGGGCGTCGAGTTGGCGCGTCGAGGAGATCACCCACGACAGGGTCCTGGTCACCCCCGCGCCCGGCGGGACGGGCCGGCTCCCGTTCTGGCTCGGCGACGACCAGGGTCGCCCCGCCGAGCTGGGGCGCGCCCTGGGCGGGTTCCTCCGCGAGGTGGGTCGCGGGTCCGACGACGAGGTGGGCCGCCGCCTCGACGCCGCCGGGCTCGATGCCAACGCCTCCGCCAACCTGCGGCGGTATCTGACCGAGCAACGCGAGGCCACCGGCCACATCCCCAGCGATACAACACTTGTAGTGGAGAGGTTCCGCGACGAGGTGGGGGACTGGCGCGTCGTCCTCCACTCGCCGTTCGGCGCACGCGTCCACTGGCCCTGGGCCGAGGCGGTGCGGGCGAGGCTCGCCGCCGCGCACGGGTTCGACGCGGTACCGGTGGTGTCCGACGACGGCATCATCCTGCGGGTACCGGACACGATCGACGACGGCGAGGTGGGCGCCCGCCCGGGAGCGGAGACATTCGCGCTGAGCGCCGAAGAGGCCGTGGACCTGGTCACCACGCACGTCGGCGGGTCGGCTCTGTTCGCCTCCAGGTTCCGGGAGTGCTCGGCGCGGGCCCTGCTCTTCCCGCGGCTCGACCCGGGTCGGCGGGCCCCGCTGTGGCAGCAGCGACAGAAGTCGGCGCAGCTGCTCGACGTCGCGCGCCGGTACCCGGATTTCCCCATGATCCTCGAGGCCGTCCGCGAGTGCCTGCAGGACGTCTACGACGTGCCGGCGCTCGAGCGGCTGCTGGGCGAGATCGAGTCGCGGACCGTGCGGATCGTCGAGGTGGACACCCCGAGCGCGTCGCCGTTCGCGCAGTCGCTGTTCTTCAACTATGTCGGCGCGTTCCTCTACGAGGGGGACTCGCCCCTGGCAGAGAAGCGGGCGGCGGCGCTGGCCATCGACCCGTCGTTGCTCGGCCAGCTCCTGGGCCGCGTCGAACTCCGGGAACTTCTCGATGTCGAGGTGTTGGACTCGATCGAGCGTCGGCTGCAGCACCTGGAGCCGGAGCGCGCGGCCCGCGACGCCGAGGCCGTGGCGGACCTGCTGCGCATCCTCGGCCCGCTCACGGCACGGGAGATCGCCGAGCGGTCAACGCAACCGGAGGCCGTGCCGGGGTGGCTGGCGACGCTGGCTGAGGCGTTCCGGGTCGTCACCGTCGAGCACGCCGGCCACACCTGGTGGGCCGGGGTCGAGGACGTGCCCAGACTTCGGGACGGGCTGGGGGTGCCCCCGCCGCCCGGGGTCCCCTCCGCCTTCCTCGGCGACGTCGACGATCCGCTCGGCGAACTGATCCGCCGCTACGCCCGCACCCACGGCCCGTTCAGCGTGGACGCCGTCGCGGGCCGATTCGGACTGGGCGTGGCTGTCGCGCGCGGGGTGCTCGATCGGCTCACCTCGGCCGGCACCCTGCTCGCCGGTGAGTTCCGGCCCGGGGCATCGGGGTCGGAATGGTGCGACTCCGAGGTGCTGCGCCATATCCGCCGCCGCTCGCTCGCTGCGTTGCGCAGCCAGATCGAGCCGGTCTCGCACTCGGCGCTGGCCCGGTTCCTGCCCGGGTGGCAGAGCCTGGGGTCCGGGTCCGCCGCCGGCTCGGGGTCCGGCGCCGGCTCTGGCTCTGGTTCTGAGTCCGGTGTCGACGGTGTCCTCGCGGTGATCGAGCAGCTCGACGGCCTCGCCCTGCCCGCCTCCGCGCTCGAGCCGCTGGTCCTGGTACCCCGGGTGCGTGACTACTCCCCGGCGATGCTCGACGAACTCCTCGCCGGGGGAGAGGTGGTCTGGAGCGGGCGCGGTCGGGCGGGATCCCGCGACGGCTGGGTGTCCCTGCACCCGGCCGACACGGCCGGCGCCACCCTGCCCCTCGATCGACCGCAGCCGGAAGGGCCGGTCCACCTCGCCGTCGTCGACTCGCTGCGCGGCGGTGCCCTGTTCTTCCGCGACGTGGTGGCCCGGGTGAAGGGGGCCGCAGCGGGAGTGGCGGATGTGGGAGTGGCGGGAGGATTCCCCACCGGGGAACCGGCGATCACCGACGCCGCCGTGCGCGACGCGCTCTGGGATCTGGCGTGGGACGGCGTGGTCACCAACGACACGCTCGCCCCGCTGCGCGCGGTCCTGGCCGGAGGGGGTTCGTCGGGGTCGGGTACCGCGCACCGCTCGCCGCGGTCGGCGGCCCGGCCCCGTCGGGCCCGCCTCGGCCGGACCTCCATGGCGCAGCTCAATGGTGCGATGTCGGCCGGCACGCGGACGCCGCCGGTAGTGGCGGGCCGCTGGTCGTTGGTACCGGATCCGGTGACCGATGCGACCCTGCGCGCCCACGCCTGGGCCGAGACCCTGCTGCTGCGCCACGGCGTGGTGACCCGGGGCGCGGTCGAGGCCGAGGAGATCCCGGGCGGGTTCGCCGCCGTCTACAAGGTCCTGGCGCAGATGGAGGATTCCGGTCGCTGCCGCCGCGGCTACTTTGTCGACGGCCTCGGAGCCGCCCAGTTCGCGACCGGCAACACCATCGACCGGCTGCGGGCGTACGACGACACCGCCGACGACGCCCGCTGGCCGTCCGGCACCGATGAGCCCGCCGTGCGCGTCCTCGCCGCCACCGACCCGGCGAACCCGTACGGCGCGGCACTGCCCTGGCCGTCCGGTGAAGAAGGCGGTTCCGGGCACCGTCCCGGCCGCAAGGCGGGGGCGCTCGTGGTTCTGGTGGACGGGTTGTGCGCGCTCTTCGTCGAGCGAGGTGGACGGACCGTGCTCGTCCTCGACAAGCGGCCCGAGGCAGTGCCGCTCGCCGCGTCCGCGCTCGCGGCGGCCGTGAACTCGGGGTCCGTCGGCCCGCTCACCATCACCACGATCGGCGGCGAGCCCGTCCACACCTCGCCCGTCGCGGCCGCCTTCGAGTCCGCCGGTTTCGGGGTCACGCCCAAGGGGTTGCGCATCAGGCGGTGACCGCGCAGGCCTCGAGGGGGCGCGCAGTCCTGGAAGCGGCGCACGGGCGCGGGCGTTCACAGGCATTGACAGGCATACCCAGGCATACCCAGGCATACCCAGGCATTGAGACCCTCAGGCACATCGCGTTAAGATATGCGCATTGATGCATGTATCCAGATAGGGGGCTCGCATGGGTGCCGGTCACGCGCACGGGGGCCATCCCCGGTCGACTGGTCACGCGGGTGCGCGCTATCGGTCGAGGCTGGCCATGGCCTTCGTGCTGACCGCGGCGTTCTTCGTCGTCGAACTGGTCGCCGGTCTGCTCTCCGGTTCCCTCGCCCTGCTCTCCGATGCCGGCCACATGGCCGCGGACGTGGTCGCGCTCGGCGCGGCGCTGGCGGCGACGGTCATCGCCACCCGACCGGACTCCACCGGGCGCCGCACGTTCGGCCACTACCGCGTGGAGATCTTCGCCTCCGGCCTGGCGGTGCTCATCATGTTCGGCATGGGCGCATACGTCCTGGTCGAGGCGATCAGCCGACTGGGATCGGGCACGCCCGTCGCAACGGGAACCATGTTGCTGGTCGGGGTGCTCGGCCTGGTCGTCAACGTCATCTCGTTGCTCCTACTGCGCAGCGGTTCCTCCGAGAGCCTCGCGGTGCGCGGCGCGTACCTCGAAGTGGTCGCGGACGCCGCGGGTTCGGTAGGGGTGATCGCCGCCGCGTTGCTGATCCGGGCTACAGGTTCCACGGCGTGGGATCTCGTTGTGGCAGTGGCGATCGCGGTGTTCATCGTGGTCCGGTCGGCCATGCTCGGCCGACAGGTCCTGGCGGTGCTCGCCCAACATGCGCCGGCCGGGATCGATCCCGCCGTGGTGGAGGCCCAACTCGCCGGCGTCCACGGTGTCGAGGAGGTTCACGACCTGCACTTGTGGACGCTGACCTCCGGGATGGATGTCGGCACGGTCCACCTGGTGGTCGGCGACGGTGCGACCAACTCCACGGTGCTCGACGAGGCTCGGCGTCTCCTCCTCGAGGGGCACGGCATCGAGCACGTGACCGTCCAGATCGAGTCCTCCGGTGCGGCCGGTTGCCGCGAACTGGGGTGGTGAGCGATCGCGCGCGGGGCGACCGGCGTCAGCTGGCTTCGCCGCCGCAGAGGGCACTATGGGTCGAACACTGAAAGAGGTCGAACACTGACAGAGGGGGTCCGCGGTGCCGGAAGGCGATTCCATCCACTGGGCGGCCAAGCGGGTCCACGAGGCGCTGGCTGGCAGGACCCTGGATCGGGCAGAGCTCCGAGTTCCCCGGTTCGCTGCTGTTGATCTGCGCGGCAGGACCGTGGAGTCCGCCCGGTCCAGGGGAAAGCACCTCTTCGTCGTCGTCGGACCTGACGCCCAGGGTCGCGACCCCGTCACCCTCCACATCCACCTCAAGATGGAGGGCCGCATTCATATCCACCAGAAGGGCGACCGGTGGCGGTTTCCGGCCCACACCGTCCGGCTGATCCTGGGCGCGGGCGACACCGAAGTGGTGGGGACCGAGCTGGGCCTGCTGCGGGCGTTGGACCCGGCCGAGGCCGAGCGGGCAGTCGACCACCTGGGTCCCGACCTTCTCGGGGCGGACTGGGATCCGGATCTCAGCGTCGCGGAGGTGGTGCGACGAATCTCGCAGCGGCCGGATCGGACCATCGGCGAAGCGGTGCTCGACCAGCGAAATCTCGCAGGGATCGGCACGGTCTACCGCGCTGAACTGTGCTTTCTGCGCGGGCTGGATCCGCGCGAGCGTGTCGAGGCGGTGCCGGATCTGCGGGCGATGGTCGTCCTCGCCCGGCGGCTGCTCGTGGCCAACGCCGACCGGGCGGTCAGAGTAACCACCGGCGACACCCGGCGCGGACGCTCGCTGTGGGTGTACGGGCGGGACGGCAAGCCGTGCCGACGGTGCGGGACGCTGGTGGAGACGTTTCGCCTGGGGGGCAACGCTGATCCGGACGAGCCTTCTGATTCGCTCGACCGCATCGCCTATCGCTGCCCGTCATGCCAGCCGAGGCGTGCCACACTTGGCCCACCACCATCGGAGGAGAACCAGTGACCGACCGCAACACGATCCTGATCACCGGCGCCAGCTCGGGCCTCGGAGAGGGCATGGCCCATCGCTGGGCTGCCCAGGGCAGGAACCTCGCGCTATGTGCCCGGCGTCTGGACCGGCTCGAGGCGCTGCGCACCGAGCTGCTGGCGGCCCATCCGTCGATCCGGGTGGCCGTCCGTGAGCTCGACGTGACAGATGGCGACGCCGTGGAGAAGGTGTTCGGTGAGCTCGACGCGGAGCTCGGTGGGATCGATCGATTTGTCCTCAACGCCGGACTGGGTAAAGGTGCCTCGATCGGTACGGGTAAGGCCCACGCCAACCGGGAGACGGCGATGGTCAATGTGGTCGGCACGCTCAATCAGGCCGAGGCCGCCATGCAGCTACTGCTCGCCCGCGGAGAGGGACACCTGGTCTTCATCTCCTCGGTGAGTTCACTGCGCGGCATGCCCAAGGCGCAGAACACCTACGGCGCCACCAAGGCGTTCGTATCCTCGCTCGCGCAGGGCCTGTACGCCGAGCTCGACAGCGCCGGCAGCCGGATCGTGGTGACCGACATCCTGCCCGGATACATCCGCACCGACCTCAACAGAGCGGTCAAGACCTCGCTGATGACCGAGTTCGACGAAGGCGTCGATGCCCTGGTCAAGACCATCGACGCAGAGCCGACCCGCGCGTTGGTCCCGGCCAAACCGTGGATGGCGATCGGCCCGCTGCTCACGCTGCTCCCGGAGAAGGTCAGCCGCAGGTTCGTCTGATCACGATCGGGTCGCGGTTCGAGCCAGCGTCGCTTCCCGTGACGTTCGGCCTCGGACTAGAAGGGTGGTGGGTCGAGGAGTTCGTCGATGAGTTGTTGGATTTGGTGTTCGACTTGGCTGACGATGGGTTTGTTGCGGTCCCACCAGCGGCTGCGGGTGGCGGGTGTGGTGCGGCCGGGGCCAGTGCCGGGGCCAGTGCCGGGGCCAGCGCCCTTGCCGTTGCCGGTGCCGGTGCCGGGGTTGCGGGTGTTCTGGCCCTCGGCGCGGCGTTGTTCGGCTTTGGCGCGTTCGGCGCGGAGGCGGGCGGCGCGGCGGTGCCAGTAGGTGGGTTCGGCCGGCAGGTCGCCGCCATCGGTGCCGGTGGGGTTGGGGGTGCGGGCTTGTTGCTTAGCCCAGGCCTGTTGCTCGGCGCGGGTGTGTTCGCGCCGGAATGCCGCCAGGGGCCCGGAGGGTCTGGTGACCATGGTCGCGCCGTCGGGGGTGATGACGACGAGGGTGCCGTCGGGGGAGAGGTCGTACAGCCAGCCGGAGAAGGTTTTGAACCGGTGATGACGGCGGCACAGGCACATCAGGTTGCATTCCTCGGTGTGCCCGCCGCTGCTGGGGTCGTCGTGATCGAAGGGGCGGGCGTGGTCGAGATCACAGTCGTCGGCCGAAACGGTGCACCCGGGGTGCCGGCAGGTCCCGTCGCGTAGGCGGATGCGGCGGGCCAGGGCGGTGCTGGGCCGGTAGTTGAGGGCCCGGCGGGCATCGTCGGCGGCGCCCGGGGCGGGGTCGATCCGCTCGAGGCTGGCGCCGCTGCTGGTGGCGAGCATGGCCAGCAGGGCGTTGATGGCGGATTCGCCGGTGCGGGGGAACTCGACCTGCGGGTCGGAGCCATTCCCGGGGGCGAAGACGGTGACCTTGGGTCGCAGCGGCGCCGGCGGTTCGTCCGGGTCCAGGCCGGTGGCGCGGGCGTAGCCGCGGTCCCCGCAGACCAGCGACATCAGGGCATCGGCGCGGCGTTGGGGCAGCGGGTAGTACGACATGTCGGCTGCTTCGGAGTCAGACTCGGCGCTTGACTCGGACGCAGACTCGGAACCGGAGTCGGCCGGGGTGCTCCCGGCAGTGCCGGCGGTGGCAGTGCCCGCGGCAGTTCCGGTCGCGGAGCTGGTGGTGCGGGGTTCGGGGTCGGGGTGGGTGAATTCGTTGGCGCGTTGGTCGATGCGTTCGGCCAGGACGGCGGCTTCATCGGCGGCCAGGGTGGCCCAGAGGTTGGCCATCCCGTCGGCGCCTTTGCGGAAGTGCACCCCGCGGTCGCGGGCGGCGTCGGCTTTGCGTTCGCGGATGCCGTTGGCGTCGTAGCGGCGGATGATCGCATCGGCGGCTTCGCGGACGGTGCGGTCGCCGAGACGTTCCCCGCCCTCCAGGGCGGCGAGGTAGTCCTCGACCACCTCCCGCTGGACCTGCTCGAGCACAGCGGGGTCGACGGTGGACATCTGGCGGGCGAGCAGCTCCGCGGCGCGTTGCTCCATCCGGCCGGCGGCCAGGGCGGCGAGGATGGCCGGGTAGCGCTCGGTCAGGTCGACCGCGAAGCTGATCATGGACTCGGCCCGCAGGCAGGAGATGGGCATCGCCGCGACCACCTGGCCGGCGCACTCCGCGAACGGGTCGACCACCGCGTACCCGGGGACGAGGCCGTCCCCGACGCCGGCCTCATCTCGGCGGACGCACTCACGAAACAGCTGATAGCAGGCGGTGAACCGAGCCGCCGCGGCCCGGTTCTCCGCCGCCCAGGTGGCACGAGCAGCCTCGGCCAGGACGCGCAGGACAGAGCCGTCATCAGGGCCGCTGCCGCTCGCATTGCCCGCCCCGCAACCGCCTGCCGTATCGCTCATGCCCCCACCCCCCGGTGTTGCACCGCATCCAAACTGCATCGAACCTGTGTTCTATGATACGCACACATATTCGAACGCGCAAGGGTTAATCCTCAGGTGGGGCGGGCTGAGAAGAGTCGCGGGGTTCGGTTCCGACGACCCTGAACACCATCGCGGTGAACTGGCCGTTGACTTCCAATTTCTCGCGGTGGAGCCGAAGTCGCCGGGGGAGCAGGGGCCTGCCGGCGCCGAGGACGACCGCGCACTGGTGGACCCACACCCGGTCCAACAGGCCCGGGTCGGCGAACTGGCCGGCGAGGTCCCCGCCGCCCACGATCCACACGTCCTTGCCGTCGGCTGCCTCCACGAGCCTGGGGTGCAGGTCGGCGACATCCCCAGCGAAGTACTCGACCCCGTCGACGGGCTCGAGGCTCCGGTGGGTGACGATCCAGGTTGGCAGCTCGTAGGGCCAGACAAAAGGCCGGCCGTCCTTGGTCAGATCGCGACGTACCCACTCGAAGGTGTTGACTCCACAGACGATCGCCCCGACGTTCTCGAAGAACCGGTCGAAGTGAAGCTCCGGTCCGGCGCCTTCGGGAGCCGTATCTCCCGGGGCGTTATCGGTTGCGCCGGGTGTGGTGAACAGCCAGGAAAGGCTCTCGTCGTCGTCGGCAATAAATCCATCCAGGCTGGTGGCGGTGCAGTAGACAGTGGCCATGGTCACAGCGTGACACGCGGATACGACATGGCGCTAGATGCGCGAAGGGAGACGTTCAGCGGTCGGAACCGGCGGACCAGACGGCTCGTGACCGCGCGACCACAGCGCCGCCGCTGCCCGAGGTCAGCGCCGTCCGCGGGCCTCGCGGTAGATCTCCACGAGGGAGTCTGTTGAGGAGTCGAAACCGTCGCCGGGGTGCTTCTCTGCGATGAGGGCGGACAGCAGTTCGCCGGCCTGGGATTTGCCGAGCTCGACGCCCCACTGATCGAAGGCGTTGATCCCCAGGACGCTCGCCTGGACGAACACCATGTGCTCGTAGAGGGCGATCAGCTGGCCGACAACTCCGGGAGAGAGCGACGGCGCGAGGATCGTGGTGGACGGCCGGTTTCCGGGCATGACCTTGTGCGGGGCGAGGGCCGGCTCCACACCGTCGGCCAGGACCTCCTCTTCGGTCTTGCCGAAGGCCAGGACCCTTGACTGCGCGAACAGGTTGGCCATGAGCAGGTCGTGCATGGACCCGGCGCCGTCGGCGGTGGGGAGGTCCGTGGTCGGCCGAGCGACGCCGATGAAATCCACCGGAACGAGCTGGGTTCCCTGGTGCAGGAGTTGGAAGAAGGCGTGCTGACCGTTGGTGCCGGGTTCGCCCCAGTAGACCTCGCCGGTGGGGTAGGAGACGTCGGAGCCGTCGAGACGCACGGACTTGCCGAGCGACTCCATGGTCAGCTGCTGCAGGTAGGCGGGGAATCGCTGGAGATCCTGGGCGTAGGGGATCACGGCCTTGGACTGCGCCCCGAGGAAGCAGGTGTACCAGATGCCGAGCAGCGCCATGAGGACCGGCGCGTTGTGCTCGGGCGCCTCGGTGGCGAAGTGCTCGTCCATCGTGTGGAAGCCCTCGAGCAGCTCGACGAACGCGGGCGGGCCCACCGTGAGCATGACGGACAGACCGATCGCGGACGACACCGAGTAGCGACCCCCGACCCAGTCCCAGAACTCGAACATGTTGTCCGCCGCGATCCCGAAGTCGGCGACCTCCTCCGCGGCCGTCGACACCGCTACGAAGTGCGAGCCGACCGCGTCCTCGGAGCCCAGGGCCTCGACGAAGTGCCGGCGCGCCGCGTGCGCGTTGGCCATGGTCTCCTGCGTGGTGAACGTCTTGGAGGCGACCACGACCAGGGTCGTGGCGGGGTTGATCTCCGCGAGCACGGTCGAGAGGTCGGCGGGGTCGACGTTGGAGACGTACCGGGCCCGGATGCCGGCCGTCTGGAACTGGTGCAGGGCCCTGTCGACCATCGCGGGCCCGAGGTCGGAGCCGCCGATGCCGATGTTGAGCACGGTGTCGATCCGCTCGCCCGTGTGCCCGGTCCACGCGCCGGAGCGGACGCGGTCGGAGAAATCGGTCATGCGCGCCAGGACCGCGTGGACGTCGGCCACTACGTCACGGCCGTCGACGACGAGCTCGGCATCCGCCGGGAGACGGAGCGCGGTGTGGAGGACCGATCGACCCTCGGTCGTGTTGATGCGGTCACCGCGGAGCATCGCCGCCCGCTGCGCCGGCAGGTGCGCGGCACGAGCCAGCTTGATGAGCGCGGTCAGGACCTCCTCGGTGACCAGGTGCTTGGACAGGTCCACGTGCAGGTCGCCGGCCGTCACGGACAGTCGACGGCCGCGCTCGGGATCGGCGTCGAACAGCTCCCGGAGCGTCACCTCGCCGATCGCGGGAACCAGGCCCTCGACTGCCGCCCATTGCTGTGTCGTGCTGATGTCCGTCATCACCGCTCCTGCCCAGAGTCTGTGCTCAGTGTCGTCCCCGGTCCACCTGCGAGGCTAGTCGGGAACAAGTCACCGCCGCCGCGTGTTCCAGACACGTGACCCCCGCAACTCATCCGGAACCCATTCACCCCGGACGCTCCGTCGCCGCGCAGGCTGAACGACTCGTCGAGCTCGGCGTGCCCGGACTCGCCGGAATCTCCGCCGGGCGGTTGCACGAGTACGCCGCGGCGCTTCCTGACCCAGCACACCCGGGTCCGGCGCTACCGGCCGATCCGGGCACCGGCCGTGTCGTGCTGGCGGTCCACCCGTCGCTCGTGTCCACCGCCCGACTCGCGACCCTGCTGAGTCGTGAGGGCAAGGCGGGCTTCGTCGTCGTCGACATGTCCGACCTGGCCGACTTCTCCCCCACCGACGACGTCCACGTCCCGGACGCCCCGCTCTACCTGGTGGGCGACGTGACACGCGACGACGACCTGCTGGACCGGGCGCCCACCGACGCCCACGCCGAACTGGGCCGACGGGCGCGCACGCCGTTGACCATCTCCGAGGGGGTGAGCTGGCTGCTCCAGGCGCCGGAGATGCTCGAACCCGGGAAGTGCTTCATGTGCATCGGGTCGCGCAAGCGGAAGGTCAAGGGAGGGTTGGACTCCCGGACCCCCGCACTGTGGATCAGTGGCGGGACGGGCCGCGACGGCCGCCAGAACAAGGGGGCGCCCAAGGTGGGCTGGTGTTGGGCCGGCAACCACCACACGTGGCTGGGATTCGCCTCCACATCGGGCCGGATGGGACCGGGCTGAATCGGACCGGGACGAGCAGGGCCAGACTGACCCGGGGCTTGGCCGACCAGTCTCTAACCCAACCGGCCGCGGCCGAGGCGCAGGAGCATCCCCGCGAGCGTCTGGCCCTCCTGGCCCAGGGAGGAGAAGCGTTCGTAGACCTTGAGCTCCCGGGTGTGGACGAGCTTGGTGCCGCCGGACTGCATGCGGGTGCGGCCGATGCGCTTGGAGATCTCGCTGCGGCGGACGATCGCGTCCAGGATCTCGGCATCCAACCGGTCGATCTCCAGCCGTAACTCCTGGATCTGGGCCTCGGACAACGGGTCGTCTGTGCCGGCGGGATCTGAACCGGCGGGGACTGTGCCGGCGGGATCTGGGCCGGCGGGGTCGGTGGTCATGTGACGATTGTCCCACCCCGCCCCGACGCCGCCGCGACACCGTCTAGAGTTTCCGCCCGTGGAAAACTTCAACACGCTTCTCGCGGACATCGGTTCGGTGATCTGGGGACCTTTCGTCCTCATCCCGCTGCTCCTGGGTACCGGCCTGTTCCTGACGATCCGCCTCCGGTTGCTGCAGTTCCGCAAGCTAGGACCGGCACTGCGGCTCGGTCTGTTGGAGCGCAGTGACGACGGCGGGACCGGCGACATCTCGCAGTACCAGGCGCTCACCACCGCGCTCGCCGCGACCGTCGGGGTGGGCAACATCGTCGGCGTCGCCACCGCCATCGCGCTGGGCGGGCCGGGGGCGCTGTTCTGGATGTGGATCACCGCGCTCGTCGGCATGGCGTCCAAGTACTCCGAGGCGTTCCTCGGCGTGCGGTACCGCGTCACCGACGCCCGCGGAGAGCAGTCCGGCGGCCCGCAGTACTACCTGCACCGCGGGTTCGCCGAGCTCTTTGGCCGCACCGGCGGCAGAGTGGGCCTGGCCCTGTCGATCGTCTTCGCGGTGTTCGCCGTGCTGGCCAGCTTCGGCATCGGCAACATGACCCAGGGCAACGCCGTGGCGACCCAGCTGGAGAACTCGTTCGGGGTCTCCCACGTGGCCACCGGCATCGTGATGTTCGTCCTCACCGGCGCGGTCCTGCTCGGCGGCATCAAGTCCATCGGCAGGGTCACCGCCGGGTTCGTACCCCTGATGATCGTCCTGTACATCCTCGGCGGCCTGGTCGTACTGGTGGTCAACGCCGAGTCGATCCCGGCGGCGTTCGGGGAGATCTTCTCGCACGCCTTCACCGGGACGTCCGCGGTCGGCGGCTTCGCCGGCGCGGCGATCCTGTACGCCATCCAGATGGGCGTGGCGCGCGGCATCTTCTCCAACGAGTCGGGCATGGGCTCGGCGGCGATCGCCGCGGCCGCGGCCAAGACCACCCACCCCACGCGGCAGGGCCTGGTGTCCATGACCCAGACGTTCATCGACACCATCATCGTTGTGACGTTCACCGGTCTGGTGATCGTCACCTCCGGCGTGTGGCAGGAGGGGAGCGACTCGGCCGGGACGATGACCGCCGACGCGTTCGCGGACGCGATCCCCTACGGCGACAAGCTCGTGGCGGTGTCCATCGCGTTCTTCGCCTTCTCCACCATCCTCGGGTGGTCCTACTACGGCGAGCGATGCATGGAGCGGCTGGTGGGAGCGCGCGGTGTGATCCCGTACCGCATGGTCTTCACCTGCGTGGTGTTCGTGGGAGCGGTCACCGAGCTCGAGGTGGTGTGGAACTTCGCCGACGTGATGAACGGGCTGATGGCGATCCCGAACCTCATCGGCCTCCTGGTCCTCTCCGGCCTCATCGTCCGCGAGACCCGCCACTACCTGGACAACGACCCGGGTCTGACGGCGACCGCGTCCCAGGTGGAGGAGTTCATGGGGGCCCGCCAGCGCTGAGACCGCGGTGTCGGACCGGGCCGGTAGATTGGACTCCACGATGACCTACACAGCCCCCGCCACGCAGACAGCTCCCGCCCCCGTCAGCCGCACCTCGCTCCTCCTCGACGGGCTCAACCCGCAACAGGCCGCCGCGGTGACGCACCGCGGCGGCCCGCTGCTGATCGTGGCCGGCGCGGGCTCGGGTAAGACCAGTGTGCTGACCAGGCGGATCGCCTACCTGCTGGCCGAGGGTGGGGCCCATCCCGGGCAGATCCTCGCCATCACGTTCACCAACAAGGCCGCAGCGGAGATGCGGGAGCGGGTGTCGGCCCTGGTCGGGCCGCACGCGGAGCGGATGTGGGTGGCCACGTTCCACTCCATCTGCGTGCGGATCCTGCGAGCGCAGTCAGCACTGTTGGGCACGCGCAACTCCAACTTCACGATCTACGACTCGGACGACTCCCGCCGCCTGCTCGGGATGATCGCCAAGGAACAGCACCTCGAGATCAAGAAGTTCACCCCGCGGATGCTGGCCACGGCCATCTCCAACCACAAGAACGAACTGCGCGAGCCGTCCGAGGCCATGGACCGCGCGCTCGCCGATTCGGACCGGACCGGACAGACCGTGGCGACGGTCTTCACCGAGTACCAGGCGCGACTGCAGGCGGCCAACGCCTTCGACTTCGACGACCTGATCGGGGAGACCGTGGGGCTGCTCCGGGCGTACCCGGAGATGGCGGCCTACTACCGTCGCCGATTCCGGCACGTGATGGTGGACGAGTACCAGGACACCAACCACGCGCAGTATGTCCTGGTCCGGACACTTGTCGGCGGCGCGGCCGGGTCCGAGGCGGATGCCGCCGCCGGGGTGACTCCGGCGGAGCTGTGCGTCGTGGGTGACGCGGACCAGTCCATCTACGCGTTCCGTGGCGCCACGATCCGCAACATCGAGGACTTCGAGCACGACTACCCGGACGCCCGGTCGATCCTGCTGGAACAGAACTATCGCTCCACGCAGACGATCCTCTCCGCCGCCAACGCGGTGATCTCCCGCAACCCGGGCCGGCGCGAGAAGAACCTGTGGACCGACGAGGGCGCCGGCGAACTGCTGGTGGGCTACGTGGCGGACAACGAGCACGACGAGGCGCGGTTCATCGCCGGCGAGATCGACCGGCTGGTGGACTCCGGGGACGCCTCCTACTCCGACGTCGCCGTGTTCTACCGGACCAACAACTCCTCCCGGGTGATCGAGGACGTGTTCGTCCGTCTGGGGTTGCCCTACAAGGTCGTCGGCGGAACCCGGTTCTACGAGCGCAAGGAGGTGCGCGACGTGGTCGCCTACCTCAAGGTGCTCGCCAACCCGGACGACACCGTGGCGCTTCGCCGCATCCTCAACACCCCGCGGCGAGGAATCGGGGACCGCGCCGAGGCGTGCGTGGTGGTCCACGCCGAACAGCGGGCCATCGGTTTCGGTGCGGCGCTGCGGGACGCGGCCGACGGGAAGGTCGCCCTGCTGCCCACCCGGTCGGTCAAGGCGATCGCGGGCTTCGTCTCGCTGCTCGACGACCTGCGCGGAAGACTCGACGGAAGTGACCACGCCGGTGGCGAGGGGTCTGCTCCGGATGTCGGAGCGCTCGTCGAGGCGGTGCTCGAGCGGACCGGCTACCGGGCGGAGCTGGAGGCGTCCAACGATCCGCAGGACGCCGCACGGCTGGACAACCTCAACGAACTCGTGGGGGTGGGGCGGGAGTTCTCCTCCGAGGCCGCGCTGCAACGATCCGCGCGTGAACAGGGCTTCGGAGAGGAGTCGGCAGGGGACGCCGCGGGTGCGGTTGCGGACCAGGCGGACGCCGAGCTCGACGAGGGCCTGGCCGAGCCCGGTTCGCTCGCGGCGTTCCTCGAGCGGGTGTCGCTCGTGGCGGACGCCGACCAGATCCCCGCTCATGACCAGGGGCAGGTCACGCTCATGACCCTGCACACCGCCAAGGGACTGGAATTCCCGGTGGTCTTCCTCATCGGCATGGAGGACGGCCTGTTCCCACACATGCGCGCGCTGGGGGACCCGGCGGAACTGTCCGAGGAGCGGCGGCTGGCCTACGTGGGCATCACCCGTGCTCGGAAGCGGCTCTACCTGACCCGCGCCATGATGCGCTCCTCGTGGGGTCAGCCCATGACCAATCCCGGGTCGCGCTTCCTCGAGGAGATCCCCTCGGAGGCGATCGAGTGGCAGCGCGAGGAGCCCGCCGGCGGAGGCGGCTTCGGCGACGACGACTACTCCCAGCGGCGCCGCTTCGGCAGTGGCGGCGGAAGTGGAGGAGGCGGCGGGCGCGGCTTCGGTTCCGGGGGTGGCTCCGGTTCCGGCGGCGTCGGCTCCGGTGGCGGGCGGTCGTCCGGTATCCCGAGAGCTAGGACCTCCGCGCCCACCCTCGAACTGGTACCTGGCGACCGCGTCACCCACGACAAGTACGGGCTGGGCAAGGTGCTGTCCTGTGATGGCAGCGGTCCGCGGGCCACGGCGACGATCGACTTCGGCGCGTCCGGGAAGGTCCGGCTGATGCTCATCGGCGGCGTCCCCATGCAGAAGCTCTAGGGGGATCAGTCACGTTCTGGCGCCCGGCGGGACCGAACTGGTCGGTCGTCTGGATCGGGTCGACCGGCTGATCGCCCCAGTCCCGGACGAACTATCCGGCCACATGTCCGACCACAGCTCGCGCCCGGGCCGCCGCCATCCTCCGACGGGGAGTCCGGTTAGCGGGGGTGGCCCGGAGCGAGGACCCACGTCAAGACGGTACGGGGGAGCGAGACCGCGATCCGTGCGGTCGCCGGGGACGAGCGGCCGGCGTCCTGGGGTCGCGCCCGAGGAGCGGGTCCGTGCGGTGACGTGATGTCATGCGGGCGGGCCGACGGCCCAGCTGCACGCGGGTGTCAGCTCCCGAGGGAGCCGGTGTTCGAGAGCTCCGTGCTGCCGGCCATGCCCGTGCTGCCCGCGCTGCCCGTACCGGGGGATCCGAGACCCTGCTGGGCAAGCCAGAGCGCCGGGTCGACGTGGTCCTTGCCGCCGTTGACCAGGACCTCGAAGTGCAGGTGTGAACCGGTGGAGAAGCCGAGCGAGCCCATGCCCGCGATCTTCTGACCGGCGTAGACGCGCTCGCCCTTGCTGACGTCGAGAGACTGCATGTGGCCGTAGACCGTCATGGTGCCGTCGTCGGACATGATCCGGATCCAGTTCCCGTAGCCCTGAGCAGGTCCGGAGTCGATCACGGTGCCGTCCGTGGCGGCGTAGATCTCGGTGCCGGCGGAATTGGCGATGTCGACGCCGGCGTGCATCACGCCCCAGCGCATCGCGTAAGGGGAGGTGTAGGAACCGAACGCCGGCATGGCGACCTTGGGCCGCCGCGCCTGCTCCTCGGCGATCTCGCGCTGGGTGTTGATCTCGGTGCCCGCGTACAGCATCGTGGACTGCGCGTTCTCCGTCTCCGCGGCCATGGCCGTGATGACGACGGGCTCAGGGAGCGACGGAGTGGCGGAGGCGGTCGCGGAGGTCGAGGGTGCCGGGGTCGCGGGCACGGTCTCCCCGTTGGCGAGCAGTGCGATGTCGCCGGCCTCGGTCGAGTGGGTGCCTGCGACGTCCAGGACGGAACCTGCGGAGGCGGCGGAGACCGCCGCACCCGCGGCGACGGCCAGGACGGCTGCTCTACCGCGCAGGGCGTGGGGAGGAGCGGGAAGTCGATGACGACCGACGCGAGGCCCGCCAGCAGGGGAGATGACGACAGGAGTCGCTAGTGGTACGTGCTGCGACTCGTTGTTCACCGGTGATGATTCCCCTCTGAGGTCCTGCTGTGATCATTTCGTGACTAAGGCGTGCTCCAAAGTAACGGATTGGCAACGGTGCCGCAAGGTGCCGGCCGGAGCGATGGGGAGGGGTGGGTCACACCCGTGTGACTCCAGTGGTTCAATAAGCCGAGTGGGATGGGCGGGGCCCGAGTGTCGCCGCCAAGGCCCGTACCCTGTGCGCCACGTGTGATCCACTGCACAGGGATACCCCCAGGGTGCGACGGGCGACACACTCGGCGCTTAGGATGAGGGTTGACTCGGCTTTCAACAGGGCCGGGCGAATCTACCCACGTCAAGATGGTGAGCTGATGGATCTCTTTGAATACCAGGCAAAGGCTCTTTTCGCGAAGCATGACGTCCCCACCACCCCGGGGCGCGTCGCGGATACTGCGGAAGAAGCCGAGAAGGTTGCGGCCGAGATCGGCAAGCCTGTCGTCGTCAAGGCGCAGGTCAAGGTCGGAGGCCGAGGCAAGGCCGGCGGTGTGAAGCTGGCGGAGGACGCCACCGAAGCGCGTGCACGGGCCGAGGACATCCTGGGCCTGGACATCAAGGGCCACATCGTCAAGAAGCTCCTTGTGGCCGAGGCCAGCGACATCGCCGAGGAGTACTACATCTCCTTCGTGCTCGATCGCTCCAACCGCAACTACCTGGCCATGTGCTCGGTAGAGGGCGGCGTGGAGATCGAGCAGGTCGCCGAGGAGTCCCCGGACCGCCTCGCGCGGATCAACATCGATCCCACGGTCGGCGTCGACGTTGCCAAGGCACGAGAGATCGCTGCCGCCGGCCACCTCCCCGAGGAGGTGCTGGACGCGGCCGCCGTGACCATCGCCAAGCTCTACGAGGTCTTCATCAACGAGGACGCCTCGCTGGTCGAGGTCAACCCGCTCGTTCGCACGCCGGACGACCGGATCCTCGCACTCGACGGCAAGGTCACCCTGGACGAGAACGCTGAGTTCCGTCACAAGGAGACCTTCGCGGACTTCGCCGACGCGGGAACCACTGATCCGCTCGAGCAGAAGGCGGCGGAGAACAACCTCAACTACGTCAAGCTCGACGGCCAGGTCGGAATCATCGGCAACGGTGCCGGACTGGTCATGTCCACGCTCGACGTCGTCGCCTACGCCGGCGAGAACCACGGTGGCGTCAAGCCCGCCAACTTCCTCGACATCGGCGGCGGCGCCTCGGCCGAGGTCATGGCCGCCGGCCTGGACGTCATCCTCGGCGATGAGCAGGTCAAGAGCGTCTTCGTGAACGTCTTCGGTGGCATCACCGCGTGTGACGCGGTCGCCAACGGCATCGTCAAGGCCCTGGAGATGCTGGGCGACGAGGCCAACAAGCCGCTCGTGGTCCGCCTCGACGGCAACAATGTCGAGGAGGGTCGTCGCATCCTCGCGGAGGCGAACCACCCGCTCGTGACCCTGGCCGACAACATGGACTCCGGCGCCGACAAGGCCGCCGAGCTGGCCGCCAAGTAAGAAGCAGAGGACCTTACACACATGTCGATCTTCCTCAACAAGGACAACAAGGTCATCGTCCAGGGCATCACCGGCGGCGAGGGCACCAAGCACACCGCCCGCATGCTCGCGGCCGGTACCCAGGTCGTCGGCGGCGTGAACGCGCGCAAGGCCGGCACGACGGTGCAGCACAAGGATGCCGACGGCAACGACGTCGAGCTCCCCGTGTTCGGTTCGGTGAAGGAGGCCATGGAGGCCACCGGCGCCGACACGACGATCCTCTTCGTCCCGCCGCCCTTCACCAAGGACGCCATCATCGAGGCCGTGGACGCGGAGATCCCGCTCGCCGTGGTCATCACCGAGGGCGCCCCCGTCCTGGACACCGCCAACGCGTGGAACTACAACGTCGCCAAGGGCAACAAGACCCGCATCATCGGCCCCAACTGCCCGGGCATCATCACGCCGGGCGAGTCCCTGGTGGGCATCACGCCGGCCAACATCGCCGGCAAGGGTCCGATCGGACTGGTGTCCAAGTCGGGCACGCTGACCTACCAGATGATGTACGAGCTCGCCGACTACGGCTTCTCGACCGCCATCGGCATCGGCGGCGACCCGATCGTCGGCACCACGCACATCGATTGCATCGAGGCCTTCGAGAACGACCCGGAGACCAAGGTCATCGTGATGATCGGTGAGATCGGCGGCGACGCCGAGGAGCGCGCTGCCGACTACATCAAGGCCCACGTCACCAAGCCGGTCGTCGGCTACGTGGCCGGCTTCACGGCTCCCGAGGGCAAGACCATGGGCCACGCCGGCGCCATCGTCTCCGGCTCCGCGGGCACCGCGCAGGCCAAGCAGGAGGCCCTGGAGGCCGCTGGCGTCAAGGTCGGCAAGACGCCGTCCGCGACCGCCGCGCTCGCCAAGGAGATCCTCGACGCCATGTGATCACCCGATCGCAGGTGCGTTCACCCGACCCCCGTCATCCCCGGATGGCGGGGGTCGCGGCGTGCCGGGGGTCCTTCGTGAGCACAGGTATCTACGGTGTCAGGGTGAGTCCTCCCCGTGTCATCAGGCCCGCCGCGAGACGGGCGCCCGCGGGCGCCCGGTCGTTGCTGTGGACGGCCGCGGCCGCGGCGCTCCCGGTCATCGTCACCGTCCTCGTCCTGATCGCGGTCACCCTCGGTCTGCTGGTGTTCACCGCGCGCGGTTTCGAGTCGCTCTTCGCGGTGGTCGCCGTGGAGTGGCTGGTGGTCAACCGGGTGCCGCTCACCGTGGACTCGGTCACCCTGGGCTTCCTCCCGCTGTTGCCCCCGCTGCTCTACGTGGCGGTGCTGGCGCGGCAGACGCGTGCCGTCCTGTCCGACATCGAACAACCGGGCCCGCGCGAGGCCGGCGCGACGGTCGCCGGAGTGACGGTGGCGGGGCTCCTCCTCACCACGCTCGCCTCCCTGCTCGTAGGGTCGGCGGCCTCAGATTTCGCGGTACGCGAGGTGTCCCTGACGTCCGCGTTGCTGTGGACGGTCGCCGTCGGAGCGTTCGGGTCCGGGCTGGGCGTGTGGCTGTACTTCCGTCGCGATCTCCGCGAGATCCTGCCGCTCTGGGTGCGGGGCGGAATCCACCTGGGTGCCGCCTTCGTGGCGGCCACCTGCGCCCTGGCGACGGTCCTGGTGTTGGTCGGCCTGGTGCTGGCGTGGGAGCCCGTGGGGAGCGTGCTCGAAATCGGCAAGGGGTTGGTCGGGACCGCTGCGCTCACCGCGATCTCCGCCGCCTACCTGCCCAACGTGGTGGTGGCCGCGACCACGGTCGTGGTGGGGGGTGAGGCGCACCTCGGTGCCGCCTCCTACAGCGTGTTCGCGGTCTCGCGCGGGCCGATGCCGGAGGTCCCG
This sequence comes from Rhodococcus sp. IEGM 1408, assembly GCF_033142235.1. NCBI lineage: Bacteria > Bacillati > Actinomycetota > Actinomycetes > Mycobacteriales > Nocardiaceae > Rhodococcus > Rhodococcus sp. IEGM 1408. Next base: position 117,412 of record NZ_JAWLRW010000004.1, on the reverse strand, counting down.
CTCGCCGCCGCGCTGCCCACGACGGATCCGCACTGGGTGGTGCAGGGGTTGCTCCTGGTGACCGTGCTCATGGCGGCCGGGCTCGCCCGTTCGGTTGCGCACTGGTTCCGCAGCACCGCCGATGCGGTCAAGGCAGCGTGGCTGGCTGCCGCGATCGTCGCGCTCGTGATGGCTGTGAGCCCGGTCGTGGCCGGCGGCGAGTTGGGCGCGCTCGGCACCATCGGAACGGGTTCGCTCATCGCCGCGGGGACCGCTCTACTGCTCTTCGGCGTGATCGGTTCGGCGACCATCGCGCTGTCCCTGGCCGGCCTCACCCGGCGGCGTGAGCGGGCGGAGAGCGAGCTCGACCGTCGCCGTCGGCGCGCCGGGACCGTGGGGCCGGAGATGCCTGGGGAACCGGCGGGGGATCCGGCAGTCGAAGCGTCGGTCGAACCGGCACCGGGCTCCGAGGACTACGCGGCCGTGGCGGAGTCCCCCGCGGAGGAGGCCTGGATCGAACCGCTCGATCACGACGCGGCCGGCGATGACGCGGCCGGCGATGATGCGGCCGGGATCGACCGACTCGACGGCGACGACGCGGTAGGCGATGACGAGGCCGGGATTGACCGACTCGACGACGACGAGGTAGTGGACGACGGTACCGCCGCCGATGACATAGATGACGCCCGCACAGCTGACGACAGCACAGGTGACGACAGCTCCGCCGACCGCGAGGCTGCCGACGCCGAGACCGCTGCCGACAGCACCGCCGGCGAGTACGACGACGCTGTGATGACGGAGTACGCGCCTGATTCTGAGCCTGAGGACGACTCCGGGGCCGCCCCCGGTCACAAGCCCTAGCGCCGGCCCCGGGGTAGCGCGTCCGGGACCCGCCCGGACGCCGACTAGACTGCCAGCCGTGGCCCGGGGTCTACCGGGTAGGTGACTCGACGGTCAGGAGCTTAGGGACGTGGACAGTGCCGAGTCCGGAGTAGCTCGTCCGGTCGTGCTCCTCGCCTCGGGCGCCGGCACCCTGGCGCAGAGTGTGCTCGACTCGGCTGCCGTTCCGGACTGCCCGTACCGCATCATCGCACTGGTCTCCGACCGTGACTGCGAGGCCGTGGCCCGCGCTGCGCGTGCCGGGCTGGCCACTGCGGTGGTCCGTCCCGCCGATCACCCCGACAGGCCGTCCTGGGACCGCGCGCTCACGGACACGGTGCGGGCGTTCGACCCGAGCTGGGTGGTCTCGGCCGGCTTCATGCGCATCCTCGGTGGAGCCTTCCTCGGCGAGTTCGCGGGGCGCGTCATCAATACTCACCCGGCGCTCCTGCCTTCCTTTCCCGGTGCCCACGCTGTGCGCGACGCGCTCGCCTACGGCGTCACGGTGACGGGCTGCACCGTTCACCTCGTCGACTCCGGCGTCGACACCGGACCGGTGATCGCGCAACGCGCCGTAGACGTCCTGGTCGACGACACCGAGTCGACCCTCCACGAACGCATCAAGGTCGTCGAGCGCGAGATGCTCGTCGACATCCTCGCGGCCGCCGCTCGTGGCCGCCTCCACATCGAAGGTCGAAAGGTGGTCCGCTCGTGACCGACCAGTCCCGCAGGCCCGTACGCCGTGCCCTCATCAGCGTCTTCGACAAGACCGGACTCGAGGACCTCGCCCGGGGACTCGCCGAGGCCGGGGTCGAGATCGTCTCGACCGGCTCGACGGCGCAGCGCATCGCCGACGCCGGGGTCGCCGTGACGCCCGTCGACGCGCTGACCGGGTTCCCGGAGTGCCTCGAGGGCCGGGTCAAGACGCTGCACCCGCGGGTGCACGCCGGCATCCTGGCCGACACGCGCAAGCCCGAGCACCTCGAGCAGATCGCGGACCTGGGCGTGGAGCCGTTCGAGCTCGTCGTCGTCAATCTCTATCCCTTCACCGACACCGTCGCCTCGGGCGCGGACTTCGACGCCTGCGTCGAGCAGATCGACATCGGCGGACCGTCCATGGTCCGCGCGGCCGCCAAGAACCACCCGTCGGTCGCCGTGCTGGTGGACCCGGCCGGGTACGGCGAGGCCCTCGAGGCCGTGGCCGCGGGCGGCTTCCCGCTCTCCGAGCGCCGCCGGCTCGCCGCCGCCGCGTTCCGGCACACCGGTGCCTACGACCTGGCGGTGGCCACCTGGATGACCGAGCAGACCTCGGTCTCCGCGCCGGACGGCGCCGAGGCCTACCCGGTGTGGCAGGGGCAGAGCCTCGACCTGGCCGCCACCCTGCGCTACGGCGAGAACCCGCACCAGAGCGCCGCCCTCTACACCGACCCCGCCGCCGCGCCCGGCCTCGCCCAGGCCCGGCAGCTGCACGGCAAGGAGATGAGCTACAACAACTACGTCGACGGTGACGCCGCCTGGCGCTCCGCCTTCGACCACGCCGAGCCGTGCGTGGCGATCATCAAGCACGCCAACCCGTGCGGCATCGCGATCGATCCCGATATCACCGCCGCGCACCGCGCCGCCCACGAGTGCGATCCCGTCAGCGCCTTCGGGGGCGTGATCGCCGCCAACCGCGAGGTGAGCGTGGAGATGGCCGAGCAGGTGGCCGAGATCTTCACCGAGGTGATCATCGCGCCGTCCTACGCCGACGGCGCCGTGGAGATCCTGCAGCGCAAGAAGAACATCCGCATCCTCGAGGCGCGGGCACCGGCGGCCGAAGGGTTCGAGCACAAGCAGATCTCCGGTGGCGTGCTCGTGCAACAGCGTGACGCGTTGGACGCCGACGGCGACGTGACCGAGGGCTGGACCAGGGTCTGCGGTGACGACGCCGACGAGCAGACCCTGCGCGACCTCCTCTTTGCCTGGCGCGCCTGCCGGGCGGTCAAGTCCAACGCCATCCTCCTGGTGCAGTCGGGTGCGACGGTCGGCGTGGGCATGGGGCAGGTCAACCGCGTGGACTCCGCTCGGCTCGCGGTGCAGCGGGCAGGGGAGCGGGTCGCGGGATCCGTGGCCGCGTCCGACGCGTTCTTCCCCTTCGCCGACGGGCTCGAGGTGCTCGCCGAGGCCGGTGTGCGCGCAGTGGTCCAGCCCGGCGGATCCGTGCGCGACGCCGAGGTGATCGAGGCGGCGGAGAAGGCGGGGATCACGATGTACTTCACCGGCGCCCGGCACTTCTTCCACTGAGCAGACCGGGGTCGGCGATGGCGCAGGTGAGCGACGGGGTGGGTGCGCTGACCCCGCGCGCCCAGGCCAAGGCCCGGCGCCGCGACCAGATCCTCGTGGCCGCCGCCCGCCTCATGGCCCGGCGCGGGTTCCACGCGGTGCGCCTGGACGACATCGGCGCCGAGGTGGGCATCTCCGGGCCGGGCATGTACCGGTACTTCACCTCCAAGGAGGACGTGCTGGCCGAGATGCTGCTGGACATCTCCCGCCGACTCCGCGACGGCGGGCGCGCGGCGGTCGGGCGGGGCGGTCGGGCGGAGGAGGTCCTGGACGCGCTGCTGGCGGTCCACGTCGACTTTGTGGCCACCGAGCCGGACCTGATCAGCGTGCAGTTCCGCGACCTCGGGTCGCTGCCGGCCGGGCCCCGGCACGAGGTGCGCAGTCTGCAGCGCGAATACGCCGAGATGTGGGTCGACGCGCTGGTGCGGTTGCGGCCTGAACTGGCCGCCGTCGATGCGCGCGCTCACGTGCACGCGGTGTTCGGGCTGCTCAACGCCAGCCCGCGCCTGCCGTCGATGGCAGAGGCGGAGCTGCGGCGCGTGCTCACCGTGATGGCGGCCGCCGCGCTGCGCGCTTGACGGGCCCGCCCGTGGACAGCAGCGCCGGCCCCGGTATCGCGTCCGGGACGCCGGCGTCCCGGCGGTTGCACATCGCGCTGTTCTTCCTCGGCATCGCCACCTTCGCGCAGCTCTATTCCCCACAGGGCCTGCTCCCGCTGATCGCGGCCGACCAGGGCGTCTCCGCCGACGGGGCGGCGCTGATGATCTCGGCCGCCACGCTCGGGTTGGCCCTGGGGGTGATCCCGTGGTCCTACATCGGCGACGCCACCGGCCGCCGGCCCGCGATGCTGGTCGCCATCAGCCTCGCCTGCGTGTTCTCCGTGCTCGCGGTGGTCGTGCCGAGCTTCCCCATGATGCTCGCGATGCGGTTCCTCGAGGGCATGATGCTCGGCGGTGTGCCGGCGCTCGCCGTGGCCTACCTCAGCGAGGAGGTCGGTCCCCGGGGCGCCGCGGTGGCGGCGGGCACCTACATCTCCGGTACCAGCATCGGCGGGCTCACCGGGAGGATCATCGCGGCGCCCGTCGGCGAGCAGATCAGCTGGCGGGCCGGGATGCTGGTCGTCACGGCGATCGCGGTCCTCTGCGTACTCACGTTCTCCGCCACCGCCCCTCCGGCGCGCAACTTCACCCCGAGACGCAGTGGCGTGGCCGAGGCGGCGGGGCAGCTGTTCGGGAATCTGCGTTCGCCGACGCTCTGGGTGATCTATCTCCAGGCATTCCTCACGATGGGCGGCTTCGTGGCCATGTACAACTTCCTCGGATTCCGCCTGGCTGAACCACCGTTCCTGCTGCCGTTGTGGCTCACCAGCTTCATTTTCCTGGCCTATCTCGCGGGAACGCTGTCCTCGCCGAGGGCGGGCGTCCTCGCCTCACGCCTCGGACGGAGACCGGTGCTGATCGGCGGGAACCTGGTGATGATGGGCGGAGTCGCCCTCACCCTCGTGGCGAACATCTGGGTGATCATCCTCGGAATGGTGGTGCTCACGGCCGGCTTCTTTGCCGCCCACGCCGTGGCCGCCGGGTGGGCGGGAACGTCGGCGGTCGCCGGTCGCTCCCAGTCGACGTCGCTGTACAACCTCGGGTACTACGCCGGATCCTCGGTGTTCGGTTTCCTCGGGGGCACCTTCCTCGCTCTGGCCGGGTGGGCCGGGACCGCCGGCATGGTGCTGGTCCTCACGGGTGTGGCGACGGTACTCGTCGTAGCAGTCCTCCCGCGCGACTGACGGTGCACCGCCCGCGGGGAGGGGCGGGGGGCGGAGTGTGGGGCCAGGCGTTCGGCTGGGCTCAGGCGTCCAGCTGGGTTCAGTCGTCCAGCTGGGCGCGCAGGGTGCTGAACTCCTCGCGGTAGCGCTCCACGCCTGCGAGCTTGACGTGCTCGTACCCCCGGACCATGTCCGGTAACTCGGCCAGCGCGACGGCGGTCCCACGCCAGGTCGCGTCCTTGCCGACCGGGCCCACGCGCCGGAGCTCTGCGGTGACGTGGTCCACCAGGTCGCGGTACCCGGCGAGCAGTTCGCGTTCGGTCCGGCGGACGCCGGCGTAGCCGAACACGTCGAGCGGGGTGCCGCGCAGGCGCTTCATCCTGGCCAGCGCCCTCATCGCCGGCATCGCCCTGGGGCCGATGGAGATCTTCTTCTTCATCCCCATCGCCCGCAGCGTCGGCGGGTGCAGCTTGAGCTTGGCCGCTGCCCCCTCGCCCCACTCCTGGGTGAGCTGCGCAGCGAACTCGGGGTCCACGGCCAGGCGGGCCACCTCGTACTCGTCTTTGTAGGCCATGAGCTTGTGGAGGTTCCTGGCCACGGCCAGGGTCAGCTGCTCGGCGGGCGCGCCGGTGCCGACGCCGGTGCCGGTGGCTGCGCCGCTGTCGGCCAGCGCCTCGGCGGTGCGCAGGGCCTCGACCCGGCGCACGTAGTCGGCGGCGTAGGCCTCGTCCTGGTAGCCGATCAGTTCGTCGACGCGTAGAGCAACCGCGGCCCGGAGCTCCGGGGATGCATCCGGCCCGAGGTCGGCGAGCAGCCGCTCGCACGCGGGTGACGGGGTGTGACGGTCGGCAGTCGAGGTGGACGCCGGCTGGTGGAGCGCGGCGAGCAGCGCGGACACGGCCTCGGGCTCGGCGACGGCCTGGCGGCCCCGGCGGAACGCCTGGAGGTTCTTCTCGACGGCCACGCCGTTGAGCTCGATCGCCCGCTCGAGGGACTCGGCCGAGATCGGCAGCGCGCCGCTCTGGTAGGCCGCACCCACCATGAGCATGTTGGATGTCTGGCTGGAACCGAACAGGCCCTCGGTGAGCGCGCCCGGGTCCAGGTAGACGCCGCGGCTCGTGGCGCGACCGATGACTGCCTGGATGTCGGAGTCGGACGGGTACGCCACCGCGGTGTCGATGACCATCGTGCCCGTGGGGACCTGGGTGGTGGAGACGACCGCGGTGGTGCGGTCCGGGTGGGCGACCTTGAGGTGGGTGTCGTCCGCGCCGACGAGGCCGTCGCAGCAGAGGTAGAGATCGCAGTCGCCGGCCCCGATCTTGGGGGGCTGTTCGAGTGGGTGCCGGCTCACCCGGACGTCCGAGACCACGGCGCCACCCTTCTGCGCCAGGCCCGTCATGTCGAGGGTGCGCGCCGAGTTGCCGTCGAGCACCGCGGCGGTGGCCAGCACTGCCGACACGGTGACGATGCCCGTGCCACCGATACCGGTCAGGCGGAGGGAGAACCCCAGATCGGCGTCGACCTCGGCGCGGGCGGGCTCGGGGAGCGCTGCCGCCTCGAGCGCCGGAGCGGTGGCCACCCGCTCGGTCCTGGTCCCGGGGACCACCGTGACGAAGGCGGGGCAGTCGCCCTGCAGGCACGAGAAGTCGAAGTTGCACGTGGACTGATCGATCTGGGTCTTGCGCCCGAACTCGGTCTGCACCGGGTGGACCGAGAGGCAGTTGGACTTCTTACCGCAATCGCCGCAGCCCTCGCAGATGCGTTCGTTGATCACCACCCGCTCGGCCGGGGTGGGGTAGGTCCCGCGCTTGCGGTGGCGGCGCTTCTCCGCGGCGCAGAACTGGTCGTGCACCAGCACCGTGACCCCGGGGACGGCGGCGAGTTCCTGCTGGACCGCGAGGGTGTCCGCGCGGTCGCGGACCTCGACGCCGCGGGGGAGTCCCTGCGCGCGGGTGGCCTTGACGTTGTCGGTCGTGACGACGATCTTGGCGACCCTCTCCGCCCGGAGCAGTCGCAGGATCTCCGGGAGGCTCATCTCGCCGACAGGGTCCTGGCCGCCGGTCATCGCGACCGTCCCGTTGTAGAGGAGCTTGTAGGTGATGTTGTCGCCGGACGCGACCGCCGCACGCAGCGCGAGTGACCCCGAGTGCATGAAGGTGCCGTCCCCGATGTTCTGCACCATGTGGCGTTCGGTGAGGAACGGCGACATGCCGGTCCACTGGATGCCCTCGCCACCCATCTGGGTGACACCCGTGACGGTGCCGACCTGACTCTCGTCCATCAGCAGGACCATCGCGTGGCAACCGATGCCGCCGCCGACGAGCGTGCCGTCGGCGACCTTGGTGGAGCTGTTGTGCGGGCATCCCGAGCAGAAGTACGGGGTGCGGGTGGTGGCCAGTGGCAGCGTGATGCGCGAACGCCCGCGGCCGGGGCCGTCGAGCCAGGTGCGGGCCGACTCGATTCCGTGAACTCGGCCGAGCCGCTGCGCGAGGCCACGGGTGACCGAATCCACGTCCAGCTCGCCGAACCGACTGAACAGTGTGGATCCGTCATCGTGGGTCTTGCCCACGACGCGGGCGACGCCCGGCCGCCCGAACATGATGTCCCGGATCATGGTCTCGATGAAGTCGCGCTTCTCCTCGACCACGATCACCTCGGTGAGGCCCGTCATGAACTCGTCGAGGACGGTGCGCTCGAGGGGATAGATCATGCCCAGCTTGAGGACCCGGATCCCGCGGCGGGCGAGCTCGGCGTCGTCCAGGCCCAGCCGGCGCAGGGATTCGCGGACGTCGAGGTAGGTCTTGCCGGCGGAGACGATGCCGATCCGGTCGTCAGCGGTCGACTGCACGATCCGGTTGAGCCTGTTCAGCCTGGCGTACTCCAGGGCCCGCGGGAGTCGGATGGTGAGCTGGTTCTGCTCGAGCGCCATCAGGCTCGACCCGAGTAGCTGACCCGACGGTACGTGCGGGCTGGTCCCGAGGTCCCCGTAGACCGGGACGATCCGGTCCGGGTCGACGAGCGCGGTCGAGGAGGCGTCCGCGACGTGCGCGGAGATCTTCATGGCCGACCACAGTCCGGAGACCCGGGACAGGATCGCCGCGTGGACGCCGAAGTCCAGCACGTCCTGCGGATCGGCAGGGTAGAGCGTCGGCAGGTAGAGGTCGGCCAGGGCCAGCTCCGATGCGCAGGGCACGGTCGAGGACTTGGCACCGGGATCGTCGCCCACGAACGCCACCGCTCCGCCGTGCGGGTCGGTCCCGATGAGGTTGGCGTGGCGGATCGCATCGGTCGCACGGTCCAGACCGGGGGCCTTGCCGTACCAGTAGCCCACGACCCCCTGGAGCGGTGAGCCGCCGGTGTGCGCGGTAGCGCGCAGGGTGCCCGTGCGGCGCGCGAGCTGGGAGCCCATGACCGCCGTGGCCCCGGCCTCCTCGTTGAGGGCCGGGCGGTGGACGATGTCGAAGGGCGCGAGGAACTCAGCTCTCCTGGCCAGTTCCAGGTCGTATCCGGCCAGCGGAGAGCCCTCATAACCGCTGACGAGGCTCGCGGTGAGCAGGTTGTTCCTGCGGTCCAGCCGGGCGCGGTCGCGGACGGTGCGGACCAGAGCCTGGATCCCGGTGAGGAAGACGGTTCCGCTCTCGCGCGTGTAGCGGTCGGAGAGGGTGAACGATCCGGTGTCCGTCTGCACGGTCTGCGTGAGATCGGTGCTCGTGTGCCCGGTGTCGCGCTGCCCGGGGCGCGGGAGGTCGTCCCGCGTTCCGCTCGGGGAGCCGAGGAGGGAGGTCATGGGTCTCACCTGCTTCTGAGAGCTCTGTTTCTGAAACACTGCTTCTGCGAACTTGGGCCCCGGGGTATCGCGACCGCTGCCTCCAGGCTAGGACGGACAGTGACGTGCGTCACGTGGTCATCCGGAAGTCGGGCAGACTGCACAATCGGACGGGCATTTACTCGATCTGAGTGCGCATGTTGTCCACCTCGTCGTCGTTTATGGTGGGCACATGGATTCGCTGCACTTGCTCGATCAGATCGACCGGCGCCTACTCGAGATCGTCATGGCCGACCCGCGGGTCGGGGTGCGCGAGTTCTCCCGGCGCCTCGGCGTGGCGCGGGGGACCGCCCAGGCCCGGTTGGACAAGCTGGAGGCCCGCGGGGTGATCGCGTCGTGGGCGCCGACGCTCGAACCGGCAGCACTGGGTTTCCCGTTGTCGGCACTGGTCCACATCCAACTGGCGCAGGCCGAGCTCGAGGAGACGTGTGCGGGACTGGCGGAGGTGCGCGAGGTGCTGGAGGTGATGAGCATCGCCGGGGAGTTCGACATCGTGTGCCGGGTGGTCGCCCGCGATCACGCTCACCTCGAGGAGGTCTTCAGCGCGATCATCTCCACCCCCGGCGTCCTGCGTACCCGCACCGAGGTGATCCTGCGGCGACGGGTCGGCCCACGGGTCTCGCAACTGTTGGACGAGTGACGGCTACTCCCAGATCCGGGCGAACGGGAACGCGGCCTCGTACTCGGAGGCGAGTTCGAGCAGCAGGCTGTCGTGGCCGATCCGGGCGGACAGGTGAACACCGATCGGCATGCCGTCCGGCGCGTGGCCGGTCGGTAGCGAGACGGCGGGGGAGCCGGCGATGTTCTGGAGCGGCGTGAACGTGACCCAGTTGGAGACCCGCTCGAGGTGGGTCTCGTACGGCAGGTCCGCGTCCAGATACCCGATCTCGGGCGTCTCGTGGCCGACCACCGGGTTGAGGTAGACGTCGACGTCGCCGAACGTCGAGTCGAACCTTCGCCGGGTCCGGAACAGGCGGTAAAGGTGGAGCGGGAGTCTGGGCAGACCCCGCCGGGACATCGCGGCGAGGCCGAGGGTGAACGGGTCTAGTCGATCGGTGTCGAAGTCGGGGTCGAACAGGGACCGACCGGTACCGGAGGTGCTCAGTGCGAGCAGGCCCCAGTAGGCCACGAAGTCCTCGCGGAACGAGGGTGGGACCGGCGCGGGGCTGGGCACGATCTCGTGCCCCAGTGCAGCCAACCGCTCGGCGGCCTCGCGCAACACCGACAAGGTCGCGGAGTCGGTCGGGCCGCCCGCCGGGCTCTGCTCGACGAGTCCGATCCGCAGCCGACGCGCAGGGGCCGGGGCGACCGGGCCCAGCGGCGGGACCCCGACGGGCCGGTGACCTGCTTCGAAGGCGGTGAGGAAGGCCACGGTGTCGCGCACGGACCGGGTGACCACGGACTGGGAGATGATCGGGATCGGCATGTGGGCCGTGAACGTCTCGTCGGGATGTCGGCCACGGCTCGGCTTGAACCCCACGAGCCCGGTGACCGCCGCGGGGATGCGGATCGACCCCCCACCATCGTTGGCGTGCGCGATCGGAAGCGCACCGGCGGCCACCAGCGCCGCCGACCCCCCCGACGACCCACCGCTGGTGCGGTCGGTATCCCACGGATTGCGGGTGACGAGGCCGCCCTGCCGCTCGGTTGCAGCGGTCCAGCCGAACGGGGGCATCGCGGTGGTTCCCACTGGGTTGAGCCCGGTGGCCCGGAAGAGCGGGGCGTAGGGGCCGTCGCTCAGGGCCGGGTTCGCGGGAACCGCTGACGAGCCCAGTCGCATGGGTGAGCCCTCCACCCGGACCGCGTCCTTGAACGCCGACGGCACCCCGGAGAGCGGGGCGGAGAACTGGGAGGTCTCGATCCACGACGCGCGGTGTCGTGCGCGGTCGAAATCCGTGTGTACCAGCGCCCCGAGTACCGGGTCCACCGCCGCGCAACGCTCGATCGCCGCCTCGACGAGCTCGGTGGGCGAGACCTCCCGGCTGCGGATGCGGGCCGCGAGAGCGGTGGCGTCGTCGTGGCCGAGCGCGTCGTCCCGGAACGCGTGCACGCGGCGTGGCCCGGCGGCGGGCGTTACGGCGGCAGCCGTGCGAGGTGGGGAGTCTGTTGTGGTGTCGGTCACGCCCCCACTGTAGGGCTCCCCTCTTGACAACATCCGGTGTTCTCCTGCATCTTAGGGGGACCTAAGTCAGGCGAGGATTACCTAAGGCCTAGTGTGTAGGTGTTCCCGGAGGAGAAACCATGGCAGTGCACCAGATCGTGTCGGACCCGGTCAGCACGGGCGCGCGTCGACTGCTCGACGGATCCGGGGTCGCCACGGTCGCGGTGCGCGGCACCAAGGACCGCTCAGATGTCATGGTCTCCGCGCAGCACCGCTGGATCGGTGGCGGGTCCATCGTGGTCGTCGGCACTCCGGCGCCGTGGTCGGGCCTGATCGTCGAGCCCGGTTCCTCCGTCGAGGTGGTGGTGATGATCGACGAGCTGGCCCCGATCGTCGAGGCCAAGGTACACGTCGCCAGCCTGTACGGCTTCGGTGTGGCCCGTGCCGCGCGTCAGGGCGAGGGGTGGGTAGTGGAGATCGAGATCGAACTCGGCGAGCTCCAGGTGCGCAGGCTGGGCCACGAGGGGACAGTCCTCGCCCGCGACCTGGACTCAGTGCCCGCGGACCCGCTGATGAGCGCGGCGCCCGGTCTCGCGGACGAGATCCGGGCGCGCTTCGGGGGAGACCTGGCGATCCTGGCGGGGACGGGCGACCCCGCGCAGCCGCCGTTCGTGTTGGGCGTCGACGCCGACGGACTCCACCTGCTCACCGCCCTGGGGGCCGACGCCGACGTAGTCCACCTGCCATTTCTGACCCGCGCGGAGTGCGTCCGGGACGTGGTCCGCGAGATGGGTCAGTACGTGGCCCGCGCCAGCTGACTCCGCGCCCTTCGTGTCCGCGCCCTCTGACTCTGCGGCGTACTACGCCGGGGAGTAGGTGAGGCAGTCAGCGGTATCGGCTCCCGCACCGATCTCGACCGACTCCGCCGAGCACAGCAGGTCCTTGTTGTGTGTGCACTCGACGCGCTGACACGCGCCCACGTGTGCACTGGCGGTGGGCGACCCGCCGCGGACGTCGAGTGAGATGAACGTGCCGCACTCGGCATGATCCGGCGCGCCGGCCACCGTGATGGCGGGGGCGGTGCAGTTGGCCTCGGCGTTGAACGAGCACTTGGTGACGGTGCAGGTGCTGATTCCGGTGAGAGTGGCCATGGCGGTTGCTCCTCGTGTCGATGTGTCGAACCGGTGTGGGGAGGCCGGTATGGGGCCCAAGTCAACACCCCGTACCCCCGACTTGCAAGCAAGGGAAGGCTGTGCTAGCTCAGGCTAGGCTAAGCATCTGACCAGCACGTTCAATCGAGATCGGCCCCGGATCCAGCGGCCCGGGCCCGCACTCCCGCGGCCCGGGCCGAGGCTCACGCGGTCGGGACGTCCCAGGGCGCCCGGGAGAGGACGGAGCCGGTTTCGAGGAGGGTTTTGAGGTTGGACAGGATCGCTGGCCAACCGAGGGAGATCCCCGACCGCGTCTCGTCGTCCGGGAACTTCTCGTGGGTCACCGTGAGCCTGACGATCTCGTGAAATTGCTCCACCACGAACGTGACGACGGACGGTTCGACCTGAGCGTCCTGTCCGGCCGGGTCCCCGAAGGTGACGACCAGTCGGGTCGGGGGGACGGCTTCGAGGACGGTTCCGGTGATGTCGGTGATGTCGCTGCCGTCAGTCCGGCGATGCTCCCAGGTCGAACCCGGTTGCCAATCCGAGACGTTGGCATGGCCCCAGTAGGCGGCGGTCAGGTCGGCGTCTGTGAGCGCCTCCCACACCCGTTCCGGGGTCGATTCGATGTAGGTCACGTAGACGTAGTCGGGGATCATGCCGGCTCCTTCTGCCTTGGATCGGATGGTGGCGAGGGCGCGCAGTCTCGGGGCGTCGAACTCCGAGATCCACCGGCGCTCGATGTCGTGGATCGGTGCGGGATTGAGGAAATGCAGTCGCTCGCGACCTCGGCGGACCACGGTCACGAGATGCGCGTGGGCGAGTATGTCGAGGTGTTTGGTCGCCGACTGCCTGGTCATGACCAATTGGTCGCACAGTTGGCCCAGGGGCTGTCCGTCCTGCTCGCGGAGCCGGTCCAGGAGTCGCCGACGAGTCGGGTCGGCCAGGGCCTTGAAGATCGGATCGACATCCACCTGCCCATTATGCATCCAAACGGCTGCATAAATCTAGGTCCGCGGGTGGGCTCCGGCGCCTGAAAGCTGGACTTCTGTGAGCCAGGGCACTATCGTCCTTTTCAGTTAATCCCACCTAACTGAAAGGGGGCGGCGCTGATGACTTCCGCGACCACCAACCGCCAGGCGCACGAGGAACTGCTCGTCGACCTCCGTGACCGCCTCGAGCGGGCCGCGCTGGGCGGCGGGGAGAAGGCCCGTGCCCGACACCTCGAACGGGGCAAGCTCCTCGCCCGCCAACGCGTGGACGTGCTGCTCGACCCGGGCAGTCCGTTCCTCGAGCTCTCCCCGCTCGCCGCGGAGGAGATGTACGGCGGCAAGGCCCCGGGCGCAGGTGTCGTCGCCGGGATCGGCCGCGTCTCCGGGCGCGAATGCCTCGTGATCGCCAACGACGCCACGGTCTCGGGCGGCACCTACTACCCGATGACGGTCAAGAAGCACCTGCGCGGCCAGGAGGTCGCGCTGGCCAACAACCTGCCGTGCATCTACCTGGTGGACTCGGGCGGAGCGATGCTGCTCCAGCAGGACGAGGTGTTCCCGGACCGCGACCACTTCGGCCGCATCTTCTACAACCAGGCCACCATGTCGGCCCGGGGCATCCCGCAGATCGCCGCCGTCATGGGGTCCTGCACCGCCGGTGGCGCCTACGTCCCGGCCATGAGCGACGAGGCCGTCATCGTCCGCAACCAGGGGACGATCTTCCTCGCCGGCCCGCCGCTGGTGAAGGCGGCCACCGGTGAGGAGGTCACCGCCGAGGAGCTCGGTGGCGGCGACCTGCACGCCAAGACCTCCGGTGTGGTGGACCACCTGGCCGACGACGACTACGACGCGCTGATGAAGGTCCGCGAGATCATCGCGACCTGCCCGCCGTCCCCCGAGCCGGACTGGGAGGTGCTCGAGTCCCGCGAGCCCGTCCACCCGCAGACCGACCTCTACGACCTGGTGCCCGTCGACTCCCGGAAGCCGTACGACGTCCGCGACGTCATCGGCACGATCGTCGACGGCGGCGAGTACACCGAGTTCAAGAAGGACTACGGCACCTCGATGGTCACCGCGTTCGCGCGGATCCACGGACACCCGGTGGGGATCATCGGCAACAACGGCGTCATCTTCTCCGAGTCCGCCCTCAAGGGCGCGCACTTCATCGAGCTGTGCGACCGCCGCAAGATCCCGTTGATCTTCCTCCAGAACATCACCGGCTTCATGGTGGGACGCCAGTACGAGGCGGGCGGCATCGCCAAGAACGGCGCCAAGATGGTCGCCGCCGTGGCCTGCGCCCGCGTGCCCAAGTTCACCATGGTCATCGGCGGTTCCTTCGGCGCCGGCAACTACTCGATGTGTGGCCGCGCCTACTCGCCCCGCTTCCTGTGGATGTGGCCCAATGCCAAGATCGCCGTGATGGGTGGTCCGCAGGCGGCGGACACCCTCGCCTCGGTCCGCGCCGCGCAGGTGACCAGGTCGGGAGGGGAGTGGACTGACGAGCAGCAGACCGAGTTCACCGCCCCGATCCGCGAGCAGTTCGAGGAGCAGTCCACCGCGTACTACTCCACGGCCCGCCTCTGGGATGACGGGATCATCGATCCCGCCGACACCCGCACCGTCCTCGGCCTGGCCCTCGCGGCCGCCGCCAACGCCCCCCTAGAGCCGGTCAACAACGGCGTCTTCAGGATGTGAGCAGACCCATGTCACAGAAACTCCACACCGTGCTGGTGGCCAACCGCGGCGAGATCGCGTGCCGCGTGATCCGCTCGCTGCGAGCCGCGGGCATCCGCTCGGTCGCCGTCTACTCCGACGCCGACGCCGACGCGCTGCACGTCCGGATGGCCGACGCCGCCGTCCACCTGGGTCCGGCCCAGGCCTCGCAGTCCTATCTCGACATCGACAAGGTGATCGCGGCGTGCCGGGAGACCGGCGCGCAGGCCGTGCACCCGGGCTACGGCTTCCTGTCCGAGAACTCGCGGTTCGCCCGGGCGCTCGAGGAGGCGGGCCTGATCTTCGTGGGGCCGCCGGCCTCCGCCATCGAGGCGATGGGCGACAAGATCACCGCCAAGGCCGCGGTGTCGGCCAGGGACGTGCCCACCGTCCCGGGCATCTCGCGGCCCGGGCTCACCGACGACGACCTGGTCGCCGGCGCCGACGAGGTCGGGTACCCGGTCCTGGTCAAGCCGTCCGCAGGCGGCGGCGGCAAGGGCATGCGACGCGTCGAGAGGGCCGAGGACCTGCGCGCCGCGCTCGAGTCCTCGCGTCGCGAGTCGGCGAACGCCTTCGGCGACGACACGCTCTTCCTCGAGCGCTTCGTCGACACCCCGCGCCACATCGAGGTCCAGGTCCTCGCCGACACCCACGGCAACGTCATCCACCTGGGCGAGCGCGAGTGCTCCCTGCAGCGCCGCCACCAGAAGGTCATCGAGGAGGCGCCCAGCCCGCTGCTCGACGAGACCACCCGCCAGCGGATCGGAAAGGCGGCGTGCGACGCCGCCCGCTCGGTCGGCTACGTGGGCGCCGGCACGGTGGAGTTCATCGTCTCCGCCCACGCACCCGACGAGTTCTTCTTCATGGAGATGAACACCCGCCTGCAGGTGGAGCACCCGGTCACCGAGATGGTCACCGGCGTCGACCTGGTGGACTGGCAGGTCCGGATCGCCGCGGGCGAGGAGCTGTCGCTGCGCCAAGACGACATCGTCCTCACCGGCCACGCGATCGAGGCCCGCGTCTACGCCGAGGATCCGGCCAAGGGCTTCCTCCCGACCGGCGGCACCGTCCTGGGTCTCGAGGAGCCCTCGGGCAGCGGTATCCGCGTGGATTCCGGACTCCGCGTGGGCACCGTCGTCGGCAGTGACTACGACCCGATGCTCGGCAAGGTCATCGCGCACGGCGCCGACCGCGCCGAGGCGCTGGCCCGGCTCGACGCGGCGCTGGCCGGGACCCACGTCCTGGGGCTGCGGACCAACGTCGACTTCTGCCGCTTCCTGCTCGCCCAGCCGGAGGTCGTCTCCGGAGACCTGGACACGGGCCTGCTCGACCGGTCCGTCGACAGCTACACCGCCACCCCCGCCCCCGAGGGTGCGCTGGTCGCCGTGGCCATGCACCGCACCGAGGAGCGCTGGGCCCGCGTGCCGGCCAGTCGCCGCGGTCCGTGGGACGTGCCCAACGGCTGGCGGGTCGGGGGTCGCGCCGAGGTGTGGACCCGGGTGGATTCCGGAGCGGGTTCGGAGCCCGTCACCGTCGGACTCAGGGGAACCCCTGACGACGCCGAGGTGACCATCACCGACGCCACGATCGGCTCCACGGCCGAGCCCGAGGTCACCTCCCGGCACCGGGCCAGGGTCGCGCGGGACGGCGGGTCGCTGCGACTGACCGTCGACGGCACCCAGCAGCGCTGGACCGTCGTCCGCTCCCGGGGCAGCAAGCCCAGTGCAAACGCTGCCGGCAGCACCGCGGCGCCCGACACCTTCTGGGTGGCCGGCGACGGCGGCACCTGGGACCTGCGGCTGCTCCCGCTCATCGACTCGCGGATCCACGCCGCCGGGACGTCGGACGGGCAGATCCTCAGCCCCATGCCCGGCTCGGTCATCGCCTGCTTCGTCGCCGACGGCGACGAGGTGACCGCCGGACAGAACATCCTGGCCGTCGAGGCCATGAAGATGGAGCACGCGCTCCCCGCGGCCATCGACGGAGTGGTCCGGCTCCACGCCCGGGTCGGCGAGCAGGTGCCCGCCGATCATCTGCTCGCGACCGTCGAACCCCACCCCTCCACCGATCCCTCCACCGAGGAACCCCAAGGAGAAGCTGATGCCTGAGTTGGAAGAGCACTACGCGGACCTCAAGTCCACGGTCGCCGACTTCGCCGACAAGGTGGTCGCCCCGGCCTCGGCCGAGCACGACCGCAACCACACGTTCCCCTACGAGGTCGTGGCCAAGATGGGCGAGATGGGCCTGTTCGGTCTGCCCTTCCCCGAGGAGTACGGCGGCATGGGTGGCGACTACTTCGCCCTCGCCGTGGCGCTCGAGGAGCTGGGCCGGGTCGACCAGTCGACCGCCATGACCCTCGAGGCCGGCGTCGGCCTCGGTGCGATGCCGATCTACCACTTCGGCACCGAGGAGCAGAAGACCACCTGGCTGCCGGATCTGGCGGCGGGCACCAGGCTCGCGGGCTTCGGCCTCACCGAGCCCGGCGCGGGCTCGGACGCCGGCGCCACCAAGACCACCGCCAAGCGTGACGGCGACGAGTGGGTGGTCAACGGCAACAAGCAGTTCATCACCAACTCGGGCACCGACATCACCTCGCTGGTCAACGTCACGGCCGTGACCGGCGAGCGGCGGGCCGCGGACGGATCGGTGAAGAAGGCCATCTCGACGATCATCGTGCCGTCGGGCACCCCCGGCTTCACGGTCGAGCCGGCCTACGACAAGGTGGGCTGGAACTCCTCCGACACCCACCCGTTGACCTTCGCCGACGTGCACGTCCCCGCGGAGAACCTGCTCGGCGAGGAGGGCCGTGGGTACGCCAACTTCCTGTCGATCCTCGACGAGGGGCGTATCGCGATCGCCGCGGTGGCCACCGGCGCCGCGCAGGGCTGCGTGGACGAGTCGGTCAAGTACGCGCGGGAGCGCGAGTCCATGGGCCAGAAGATCGGGTCCTTCCAGGCCATCGCGTTCAAGATCGCCCGCATGGAGGCCCGCGCCCACACCGCGCGGTGCGCCTACTACGACGCCGCTCGGCTCATGCTGGCCGGCAAGCCGTTCAAGAAGGAGGCCGCCATCGCCAAGATGGTCGCCTCCGAGGCGGCCATGGACAACGCCCGCGACGCCACCCAGATCCACGGCGGGTACGGCTTCATGAACGAGTACCCGGTCGCCCGGCACTACCGCGACTCCAAGATCCTCGAGATCGGCGAGGGCACCACCGAGGTGCAGCTCATGCTGATCGCGCGCGGACTGGGGCTGTAGTCATGTCGGACGCCAGCGCGCCGCAGCGCAAGGAGATCCTCCAGCGCGGTCTGTGGTTCGAGGAGTACGAGGTCGGCACCGCCTACCTCCACCGCCCGGGTCGCACGATGACCGAGACGGACAACGTCCTGTTCACCACCCTGACCATGAACACGCAGGCGTTGCACCTGGACGCGGCGTGGTCGGCCGAACAGCCCGGCTTCGGCGGAGAGCGGCTCATGAACTCCATGCACACGCTGTCCACGATCGTGGGACTGTCGGTCGCCCAGCTCACCCAGGGCACGATCGTGGCCAACCTGGGCTTCTCCGAGGTCAGCTTCCCCAAGCCGATGCTGCACGGGGACACGCTGTACGCCGAGACCGTGTGCACGGACAAGCGCGAGTCCAGGTCGCGGCCGGGCGAGGGCATCGTGACCCTCGAGCACATCGGCCGCAACCAGCACGGGGACATCGTGGCCAAGGCCGTCCGCAAGACGTTGGTCCGCAAGCGTCCGGCCGCCGGCGCGGTGGCTGACGCCGCGGTGGCTGACGCCGCAGCGGAGGGGTCGGCATGACCCCGGCGTGGATCCCGCCCGGTCCGGCGCTGCTGTTCTGCCCGGCGGACCGGCCGGAGCGGTACGGCAAGGCCGCCGAGCGCGCGGACGTGGTGATCGTGGACCTCGAGGACGCGGTCGCGCCCGACGCCCGCCCGGCCGCCCGGGAGGCGCTGCGGGCCTCCGCGCTGGACCCGGAGCGCACGATCGTGCGCGTCAACCCGATCGGCACCGACGACCACGCCGCCGACCTCGCGGCCCTCGCGGACACGGACTACCGGTGCGTCATGCTCGCCAAGACGGAGTCGGCCGCGCAGGTCGCCGACGTCCACGCCGCCACCGGCGCCGCGGTGCTGGCCCTGGTGGAGACGCCGCTCGGGGTCATCCGTGCCGAGGAGATCGCCGCCGCACCCGGCCTGGCCGGGATGATGTGGGGCGCCGAGGACCTCCTCGCCGCCATGGGGGGCTCGACCAGCAGGTTCGCGGACGTCGAGGCCGGCGGGCCCCGGGTCGCGGGGGAGTACCGCGACGTGCCCCGGCACGCCCGGGCGCAGGTCGCACTCGCCGCGGCGGCGTTCGGCCGCTGGGCGGTGGACTCGGTCCACCTCGACATCACCGACGAGGCGGGTCAGCGCGCCGAGGCGCTCGACGCCGTCGCCCTGGGGTTCGTGGCCACCGCGTGTATCCATCCGTCCCAGGTGACGGTGGTGCGCCAGGCCTACGCGCCGGACGACGACGAGGTGACCTGGGCCCGGAAGGTCCTCGCCGCCGCGGAGCACAACAAGGGCGTCTTCAAGCTGGACGGCCGCATGGTCGACGGCCCCGTCTTCCGCCAGGCCGAGTCGACGCTGCGTCGCGCTGCGGCCGCCACCACTTGATGACCACCGCGTGATCACCACCGCTTGATCAGCACCGCCTGATGCTGCAACCCCACTTCGCGGGGCGTCCGCCCCATCCTCAAGGAG
Organism: Rhodococcus sp. IEGM 1408; assembly: GCF_033142235.1. Classification (NCBI taxonomy): domain Bacteria; kingdom Bacillati; phylum Actinomycetota; class Actinomycetes; order Mycobacteriales; family Nocardiaceae; genus Rhodococcus; species Rhodococcus sp. IEGM 1408. The sequence goes on along the minus strand of NZ_JAWLRW010000004.1, from coordinate 97,931 downwards.
CACCGAGATGACCACCACCGATCTCGATTCCACCGACCTAGACCCGTCGCTGTCCCATACGCGCGGGGAGACCGACATCCCGCTGCTCACGCAGACGATCGCGGACAACCTCGCGGCCACCGCCGAGCGTTTCGGCGACCGCGACGCCCTCGTCGACGTGCACGCCGGCCGGCGTTGGACGTACACCGAGTTCCTCGCCGATGTGCGTCGTCTGGCCTCCGGGTTGCACCGTCTGGGGATCCGCACCGGCGACCGCGTGGGCATCTGGTCGCCCAACCGCTGGGAGTGGGTGATGATCCAGTACGCGACCGCCGAGATCGGCGCGGTGCTGGTGAACATCAACCCGTCCTACCGGGTGCACGAGCTGGAGTACGTGCTCAAGCAGGCGGGGATCAAGGCCGTGGTCGCGGCGCCGCAGTTCAAGGACTCCGACTACACCGGGATGCTCGCGCAGGTCCAGCCGAGCTGTCCGGACCTGGAAGTGGTGGTGCTCTTCGGCGACGAGGAGTGGGAGTCGATGATGTCGGGGCCCACCCACGCCGAGGAGTTGGCCGGTATCCGCGCCGGGCTCAGCGCCGACGACGCGATCAACATCCAGTACACCTCGGGCACCACCGGATTTCCCAAGGGCGCCACCCTCTCGCACTCCAACATCCTCAACAACGGGTTCTTCGTGGGCGAGACGGTCAACTACACCGAGGCGGACAGGGTCTGCATCCCCGTGCCCTTCTACCACTGCTTCGGCATGGTGATGGGCAACCTGGCGTGCACCACGCACGGGTCGTGCATGGTCATCCCCGCGCCGGCGTTCGACCCCGCGGCCTCGCTGCGGGCGGTGGCTCAGGAGAAGTGCACCAGCCTGTACGGCGTCCCGACGATGTTCATCGCCGAGCTCGCGCTGGACGATTTCTCCACCTATGACCTGTCGAGCCTGCGGACCGGGATCATGGCGGGCTCGCCGTGCCCCGAATCGACCATGCGTCAGGTGATCGATCAGATGAACATGGAGGAGGTGTCGATCTGCTACGGCATGACCGAGACCTCCCCGGTGTCCACCCAGACCCGCAGCGACGACTCGCTCGACCGCCGGGTGTCCACCGTCGGTCGGGTGGGCCGGCACCTGGAGATCAAGATCGTCGACCCCTCCACGGGCCAGACCCTCCCGCGCGGTGAGGCGGGCGAGTTCTGCACCAAGGGTTACAGCGTCATGCTGGGCTACTGGGACCAGCCGGACAAGACCGCCGAGGCGATCGATGACCAGGGTTGGATGCGTACCGGCGACATCGGCGAGATGGACGCGGACGGCTACGTGACGATCACCGGCCGCATCAAGGACATGGTGATCCGCGGCGGCGAGAACATCTACCCGCGCGAGGTCGAGGAGTTCCTCTACACCCACCCCGACATCCTCGACGCCCAGGTGATCGGGGTCCCGGACCCCAAGTACGGCGAGGAGCTCATGGCGTGGATCCGGCTCAAGCCGGGCCGGGCCGACCTCACGGCCGACGACGTCCGGGAGTTCTCCACCGGCAAGCTCGCCCGCCACAAGATCCCGAAGTACGTCCACATCGTGGACGAGTTCCCCATGACCGTCACCGGCAAGGTCCGCAAGGTCGACATGCGCAAGACAGCCATCGAGATCCTCGGCATCGCCTGACCGTCGGTTCCACGGCGGTCTCCTCGTCACATCGATCGCCCCATAGCTTCAAGGAGTGCGTGTATGTCAACCAAGATCATGACCGCGGCGGAGGCCGTCGCGGATATCGGAGACGGTGCGTCGATCGCCGCCGGCGGGTTCGGCCTGTGCGGGATCCCGCAGATCGTCATCGAGGCGCTCGCCGCGCGCGAGGTCGGCGACTTCGAGGTCTTCTCCAACAACGCCGGCGTCGACGGCAAGGGCCTCGGGATGCTGCTCGAGGCCGGCAAGCTGCGGCGCATCGTCTCGTCGTACGTCGGTGAGAACAAGGAGTTCGCGCGGCAGTACCTGTCCGGCGAGCTCGAGGTGGAGCTGACCCCGCAGGGCACGCTGGCTGAACGGATGCGCGCGGGCGGGTCCGGTATCGGGGCGTTCTACACGCGCACCGGCGTCGGTACGTTCGTGGCCGACGGCGGCATGCCGTGGAAGTACGACTCGGACGGCGGCGTCGCGCTCGCGTCGCCGCCCAAGGAGACCCGGGAGATCCGGGGGCACACCTACGTCCTGGAGCAGGCCATCGAGGCCGACTACTCGCTGGTCCGCGCCGCGGTCGCCGATACCAGCGGCAACCTGCGGTTCAACCTCACCGCCCGCAACTTCTCGCCGCTGGCCGCCATGGCCGGCCGGGTGTGCATCGTCGAGGCGGAGGAGATCGTCGAGGTCGGTGAGCTCGCGCCCGACGACATCCACCTGCCCGGTATCTACGTGCACCGCCTGGTCCAGCTCACAGCAGAGCAGGTCGAGCAGACCAAGTGGATCGAGAAGATGACCACCAACCCGCCCTCGGAAGGACAGCGCTGATGAGCACCACCACGCCTCAGGACAAGCCCGTCCGCCTGGGCCGCGACCGCAGGGCGATGGCCGCCCGCGCCGCCCTCGAGCTGGAGGACGGCCAGTACGTCAACCTCGGGATCGGCCTGCCGACCCTGGTTCCCAACTACGTTCCGGAGGGCATCAACGTCACCCTGCAGTCCGAGAACGGGCTGCTGGGGATCGGCCCGTACCCGCACCCGGACGACGTCGACCCGGACCTGATCAACGCCGGCAAGGAGACCGTCACCACCCTGCCTGGTTCGTCGATCTTCGACTCGGCGACCAGCTTCGGGATGATCCGCTCGGGCAAGATCGACGTGGCCATCCTCGGCGCGATGGAGGTCAACCCGGCCGGCGACATCGCCAACTGGATGGTCCCCGGTGCCATGGTCAAGGGCATGGGCGGCGCGATGGATCTCGTCGTGGGCGCCCGCCGCATCGTCGTGGTGATGGACCAGGTGGCCAAGGACGGGTCCTCCAAGATCGTCTCCCGGATCTCCCTACCCCTCACCGGCCTCGGTTGCGTGAACCGGATCATCACCGAGCTGGCGGTGTTCGACATCGACGACGATGGGCTCACCCTGATCGAGCTGGTCGACGGTGTGAGCCTCGAGCAGGTCGCCGCCGCGACCGCCGCGCCCTATCGGGTGGCCGAGAGACTGCGGTAATCACGCCACCGAGTACGACACCACCGGGCATGTCACCATCGGGCATGTCACCATCGGGCATGACGCAACCGGGCACCGGCGCCCCCGGCCTCTGGACCACACCGGTCCGGGGCCGGGCGGCGCTGTCCGCGTTGGCGTGGGTCGTCGTCTATATGACCGGCCTCGTCGTCGTCGTGGTCCTGGGTCTTCTCGGGGCGCGGGCGGCCGGCACCGGGCGCCCCGACACCGCGCTGCTCGCCCTGGTGGTCCTGGCCGGTACCGCGGTGGCCGCGCTGGTCGCCGTGCGGGTCCACCTGCTCCGCCGGCGCGGGCTGGGCTGGGCCGACGTGGGGCTTCGCCGCCCGGCGAGGTCGCCGCTGCACCTGCTGTGGCAGATCCCGGCGGTGATGCTCGCGGGGGCCGTGGCCTCGATGGTGGTGCTGCTCCCGCTGGGGGTGGGGCCGGAAGCCGACGCCGGCGACGAGGCGATCGCCGAGCTGGCCCTGGGCGGGCCGCTGATCGCGGTCCTCGGACTGCTCGCGGTGGCGGTCATCGTGCCGGTGGCCGAGGAGGTGATCTTCCGGGGGATCGTCCTGCCCGCTCTGCGCGCGCGGCTGACCGCGGTGCCCGGGATCGCGGTCGCGGGAGCGGTCTTCGCCGCGGTGCACCTGCTCCCGCCGGCGCTACCGTATCTGCTGGTGGTGGGCATCTCGCTGGGCATCATGGCGCAGTGGTACCGGTCGATCGTGCCGGGCATCGTGCTGCACGGGGTCAACAACGCGGTGGTGTTCGGCGCGGTCGTCGCGGCGGGCGCGGCCTGACGCGCTCCCGGACCGGACCGGATGGACTGGATGGCTGGATGGACCGGACGGACCGGACCGGGTCAGGCCAGCAGCGCGGAGATCAACAGGAGGACGGGGAGAGCGCCGAGCGTGGTGAGCACCGCCGAATCGCGGGCGAGCAGCACCCCGTGGCCGTAGCGGGTGGCCACCACCAGGACGTTCTGCGCGGTGGGCAGGGCGGCGGCCACCACCACGGTGAGCAGCTCGTGGCCCTGCATGCCCATGAGCCCGCCGCCGATCCCGTAGGCGAGCAGGGGGTGGGCGATGAGTTTGAGGATGCTCGCGAGGGCGATCTCGCGGCGCGGTGACGCCCCGGCCTCGAGCACCTTGACGCCGTAGAGGGACATGCCGAACACCAGGAGCGCACCGGGGACCGAGATCTGCCCCACCAGGTGGACGGGCTCGAGGAGCTTGTCTGGCGGGGTCCAGGGCAGCGCCGCCACCACCACCCCGGCGAGCGCGGCCAGGACGATGGGGTTGCGGACGGCCTGGATGATCGAGCCGAGCGCCCCGCCGCCCGACTCGTGCGAGCTCCCACCGTCCACGGTGTCGGCGCCACCTCCGGCGCGCGCGGCGCGTTCGAGCACCGCGATCGCGATGGGCTGGAGGACGACCACCTGGAACAGCAGCAGGGGCATGACGAAGCCCAGGTCGCCCAGGACATAGAGGGCGATGGGGATGCCGAGGTTGGCGGAGTTGACGTACCCGGCGGAGAGGGCGCCGACGACGAGGTCGGCAGCCGGCCGCTTCAGCCACACCCTCGCGATGAGCACGTAGGCGGCGGCGATGAGCATGGCCGAGCCCGCGGAGACCACAAAGACGCCGGTGAAGACCTGATCCAGGGTGGTGCGGGCGAGCGAGTCGAACAGCAGCGCCGGGGTGGCGACAAAGAAGACGAGCCGGTTGAGCACCAGGCGGGCGTCCGCGCCGAGAACGTAGCTGCGGGCGAGCACCCAGCCCAGCGCGACGAGCGCGACGATCACGGCGAAGCCGTTGAAGACGCCGGCCACTGGGGGACTCCTCGAGTTCAGGGGAGGGGTGCGGTAGCGCCGAACGGGAGGGGAGCGGTAACGCCGAACGGGGTCGGGTCTCCTCATCCAAGGAGACGCGACCCCGGTCGGGTTGCTGTTGTCCGGTCGGCGGCTAGCTACCGCAGTCGGGACGGGTGGTGCGGTTCGACCGCGCCGAGCAGTAGCTCAGCGGCTGGTGAACGGCAGCAGAGCCATCTCGCGGGCGTTCTTGACCGCAACGGCGACCTGACGCTGCTGCTGCGGCGTGAGGCCGGTGACGCGGCGTGAACGGATCTTGCCGCGATCGGAGATGAAGGTACGAAGGGTGTTGACGTCCTTGTAGTCGACCTTCTCGATGCCCGCGACCTTCAACGGGTTCTTCTTGGGCCGACGACCCTCCTGGGCACGGACCTTCTTGGACGGAGTGCTACGCGCTTTAGCCATGATTACCTACTCACCAACTCGACTTCGTGACACCGGGCAGCTCGCCACGGTGAGCCATCTCGCGCATCCGGACGCGGGAGAGGCCGAACTTGCGGAGATAGCCGCGGGGGCGGCCGTCTGCGACGTCGCGGTTGCGCACCCGCACGGGCGAGGCGTCACGCGGCATCTTGTTGAGAGCGGTCTGGGCCTCCATGCGGGCCTCGTCCGTCGACTCGGGGTTCTTGATGGTCTTCTTCAGCTCGGCGCGACGCTCGGCGAACCGGGCCACCTTGGCCTTGCGCTGCTCGTTACGCGCGATCTTGGACTTCTTGGCCACGAGTCAGCGCTCCTCTCGGAATTCGACGTGCTTACGGACGACCGGGTCGAACTTCTTGAGGACGATGCGGTCCGGGTTGTTGCGACGGTTCTTGCGGGTCACATAGGTGAACCCGGTTCCGGCCGTGGACTTGAGCTTGATGATGGGTCGAACGTCGTTACGTGCCATCAGATCTTCTCCCCACTGGCGCGGATGCGAGCCACAACGGCCTCGATGCCGTCGCGGTCGATGGTCTTGATGCCCTTGGTCGAGACCGTCAGCGTGACGCGACGACCCTCGGAGGGCACAAAGTAGCTACGGCGCTGGATGTTCGGGTTCCAGCGACGGTTGGTCCTGCGGTGTGAGTGCGAGACGGACTTGCCGAAACCCGGCTTCCGTCCCGTTACCTGGCAATGCGCCGACATGGCGTGGTTCTCCTTCCGCCTCTTCGTGCGGTGGCGCGTGGTGGAAAGGCGTCTCCTCCGGCCGGGGCCGAACGGGAGCGGATCACCACGTCGCGAACACCGTGAGAGGCGATAGCAAACGTGCAGACAACAGCGATGGTCGAGTTTACGGCTCGGCGGCCCGAAACGGTAATCCGCACGTCAGCCCGGTAGTCCTCAGCACGTCATCGCTACGAATTGGGTGCCCGGCCATCCTACGGGTACGATCTACCGATGCGTGTGCTGACACCGGAATCCCCGGTTCGGCCACTGGCAACTGCGCCCTCCTCACAGGGGTGTGCGCCAGACCTATGACTTCTACCGAGCTAGAGGGATCAAGTATGAAGAACGACATTCACCCCGACTACCACCCGGTGGTCTTCCAGGACTCCGGAACGGGAACCAAGTTCCTCACCCGTTCCACCGCGACGAGCAGCCGCTCGGTCGAGTGGGAGGACGGCAACTCCTACCCGCTCATCGTGGTTGACGTGACCAGCGAGTCGCACCCGTTCTGGACCGGCGCGCAGCGCGTCATGGACACGGCCGGCCGTGTCGAGAAGTTCCAGCGTCGCTACGGCAACCGCACCCGCCGCACCACCAGCTGAGTCCGTGGCCGGTGCACAGCCGGCGGCCTACTCGCTCCACACCCGAGACCCTGAGGACGTAATAGTCATGGCAGTTCCGAAGCGTCGCCTCTCGCGCGCCAACACCCATTCCCGCCGCTCGCAGTGGAAGGCCGACAACGTCTCCCTGCAGGAGACCAAGATCGACGGCCGCGCCGTCGTTCTCCCGCGTCGTCTGGTCAAGGCCGCGAAGCTCGGCCTGATCGACCTCGACCGCTGATAAGCGACTCCTGAGTCGGCGGCGCCTGGAGCGCCGCCTGCACACGCCCGGTCACGAGCCCGGCGGGTCCCCTCGAGGACCCGCCGGGCTCGTCGGCGTCGGTCCACATCCGGTCCGGCGTTCCTCAGCCCTGGTTCAGGCGGATACGCGAGACTGCTCGTCATGAAGATTCTCGTTGTGGACGACGACCAAGCCGTACGTGAATCGCTGCGCCGCTCCCTGATGTTCAACGGCTACACCGTGGACCTCGCCGGCGACGGCATAGAGGCCGTGGAGCGGCTCGACGCGTCCCGCCCGGACGCGGTGATCCTCGATGTGATGATGCCCCGCCGGGACGGGCTGGAGGTGTGCCGGATCCTCCGCAGCCGAGGGGACGACCTCCCCGTACTCATGCTGACCGCCCGGGACGCGGTGTCCGAGCGGGTGGCGGGGCTCGACGCGGGGGCCGACGACTACCTGCCCAAGCCCTTCGCGCTGGAGGAGTTGCTCGCTCGACTCCGGGCGCTGCTTCGTCGTAGCGGTCCGGAGGCGGAGGACGTCGACGAGGTGTTGGAGTTCGAGGACCTGCGGATGGATCTGGCGACCCGTGAGGTGACCCGGGCCGATCGCCGGATCCAGTTGACCCGCACCGAGTTCTCGCTCCTCGAGTTGCTGATGCACCATCCCCGGCGGGTCCTCACCCGCAGTCACATCCTGGAAGAGGTGTGGGGCTACGACTTCCCGACCTCCGGCAACGCGCTGGAGGTCTACATCGGCTATCTGCGCCGTAAGACGGAAGGGGAGGGTGAGACGAGGCTGATCCACACCGTGCGTGGGGTGGGGTACGTGCTGCGCGAGACGCCGTAGTGCCTGTCCGCTCGGTGGCGCGGGGCTCGGCACCGATCTCCCTGCACCAGCGGGTCACCCTGCTGGCGGCGAGCTCGGTGGGCGTCGCGGTGGCCCTGATGGCCGTCGCAGCGTACTTCGTCGTCTCCGGTTCGATGTACAGCGACGTCAACAACCGGCTCCAGCAGCAGGCGGACCAGTTGGTCAACAGTCAGCTCGCCTCGGAGTTCGCGCTCCAGTCCCGCAGCACGCTCATCACCCTGCGGGCGTTCAACCCGAACCTGGACGCGCAGATCGTCGCGCCGTCGGGTGTCCGGACGGCCACCGGCGAACCCTTCCAGATCGGCGGCCCCGAGATCTCGGTGGTGCGCGGTGAGGCGGAGTCGAGTCTGCGCACGGCCGGTGGCAAGCAGATCTACGCGGTCGGGGTCCGTGACGGGTCGACGCTCATCCTCGCCCAGGACCTGAGCCCCACGAGGGCCGCACTCAATCGTCTGGCGATCGTCCTGACCCTGGTGGGTGCGGCCGGGATCGCGTTGGCCGCGGTCGCCGGGACGGCGGTCGGGCGCACCGGTCTGGCGCCGGTCGCCAGGCTGACGCGGGCGGTCGAGCGCATCGCGCGGACGGACGACCTGCGTCCGATCCCCGTGGCGGGTGACGACGAGATCGCCCGGCTCACCGCCAGTTTCAACCAGATGCTCGTCGCGCTGGGAGAGAGCAGGGAGAGACAATCGCGGCTCGTCGCAGACGCCGGACATGAGCTCAAGACGCCCCTGACCAGCATGCGGACCAATATCGAGTTGCTCATCGCGGCCAGCAGGCCCGGGGCGCCGTCCATCCCGGATTCGGACAGGGCCGCGCTCGAGCTGGACGTGATCGGGCAGATCTCGGAACTCAGCCAGTTGGTCGGGGACCTCGTCGAACTGGCTCGAGAGGACTCCGGGGAGGTCGAGTTGGAGCCGGTAGCGGTCTCCGAGGCGGTGGATCGTGCCCTCGAGCGGGTCCGCCGCCGCCGCCACGATGTGCAGTTCGACGTCCAGTTGATCCCCTGGTACTCGTTCGGCGACTCCGCCGGCATCGAGCGGGCGGTGCTCAACATCTGCGACAACGCCGCCAAGTGGAGTCCCACCGGCGGCACGGTCACCGTCCGCATGCGTCAGGCCTCGGATCAGGTCGTGGAGCTGACGGTCGCTGATCAGGGGCCGGGTATTCCCGAGGCGGACCGGCAGCTGGTCTTCGAGCGGTTCCACCGCTCCCGGGAGGCCCGGTCCATGCCGGGCTCGGGACTGGGCTTGGCGATCGTCCGCCAGGTGGTAACCCGGCACGGGGGGACGGTGGAGATCCACGACGCCGAGGGCGGCGGCACCGAGGTGAGGGTGACCATCCCGGGTAGCGGGATCCCCGCGAACTGAGCCCGCCCGGCCCGCCCGTTTCAGCGGGTACACAGCGAGATTCAGCGGGCACACAGCGAGGGAAGGGAACATGGGCGATATGGAAAACGAGAACGATCGGGGCGCGGGCGCGGCCCGGCCAGGTGACGGATGGTCGTCCGGAGCAGGCGCCGGGCCGAGCGGGTACGGGCACCGGCCCACAGCGCAGAACCCGTATGGCCCCCCGCAGCCCGGATCGCCGCAGCCTGGGCTCTCGCAGCCCGGATCGCCACAGCCCGGATCTCCACAGCCCGGTCAGTTCGGAGCCGGCCAGTACGGGCCGGGTCAGCCGGATCAGGGCTTCGGTGGGCCGGGTCAGCCGACATCGGCGTTCCCGGTGCAGCCCGGCCACGACGACGGGGTTCCGAGCGCGTCCGCACCGCGGAAGTCTGGGCGCGGCCTGCTCGCTGCCGGGCTCGTGGCGGCGATGCTCATCTCGGGTGGACTGGGCGGGTGGATCGGCGCCACCGTTGCCGGCGGGGATGCCGGCTCGCGCCTGTCCTCGCCGATCAGCGCCTCACAACCCGTGGGGAATGCGCCGGATGGCACCGTCGAGGCGGTTGCCGACAAGGTGCTGCCGAGTGTCGTCTCGATCGACATCCGCGCCCAGGCCGGGCGGGGTGAGGGCTCCGGGGTCGTACTCACCCCGGATGGTCTGATCATCACCAACAACCACGTCGTGGCCCTGGCAGTCAACGGCGGGCAGATCCAGGTCCGCTTCGATGACGGCTCCACGGCTCCCGCGACCATCGTCGGAACGGACCCGGCCACGGATATCGCCGTGATCAAGGCGGATACCACCCGGTCCCTCACCCCGATCGCCCTCGGAACCTCGGCGACCCTCGACGAGGGCCAGGCTGTGGCTGCTGTGGGCTCCCCGTTGGGGCTCTCCGGCACCGTGACGACCGGCATCGTGTCGGCGCTCGAGCGGCCGGTGCGTGCGGGCGGTGAGGAGTCGGACCAGAACACGGTCATCGATGCCATCCAGACGGACGCGGCGGTCAACCCCGGCAACTCCGGCGGTGCGCTGGTCAACATGAACGGCGAGCTGGTCGGGATCAACTCGGCCATCGCCTCGCTGGGTTCAGGGAGCACGGGTTCGATCGGTCTGGGTTTCGCGATCCCGGTCGACCAGGCCCGGAGAATCGCTGACCAGTTGATCAAGCAGGGTTTCGCCACCCGTGCAGTTCTCGGGGTCTCGGTGAGCGACTCGCCCGAGAGCGACGGAGCCCTGGTGCGCAGCACCGAGGTTGGGGGCCCCGCCGATCAGGCGGGCCTCAGGGAGGGCGCGATCATCACGAAGGTCGGGGAGCGGGTGATCGAGGGTGGCGACGCACTGGTGGCCGCGATCCGGTCGAGGGCTCCGGGGGACACGATCTCCGTGACCTATGCTGCTCGTGTGGGCGGAGAGCCCACCACTGTCGACGTGGTACTGGGAGAGGCGCGATGAGCACCAGATTCGATCCGAGGTCGCTACCCGGTGGGCGCCGGGTCCAGACCGACGTGGACTTCGATCCTGCGGCCAGCGAGCCCGTGGACACCCCCATCGCCGGCCGGGCGATGGTCGTGGTGGTCACCGACCGACCGGATCCGCGCGAGGACTCGATCGGTCCGTTAGTCACCGAGCTGCTCGAGGAAGAGGGTTTCCTTGTGGGCGGCGTCGTGGGCGTCTCCTCCGATGCCGCCGAGGTCCGCAAGGCCCTCGAGACGGCGGTCGTCGGTGGCTTCGACTTCGTCGTGACGATCGGCGGCACCGGGGTGGGCCCCCGGGACATCACCCCTGAGGTGACCGACGAGATCCTCGACCAGCGGCTGCCCGGCATCGCCGAGGCCATCAGGTCGTCCGGTCTCACCGCGGGGGCGGTCGACTCGATCGTCTCCCGCGGATCCGTCGGGGTGTCCGGCAGCACCGTGGTCGCCAACCTCGCCCCGAGCCGTGCGGCCATCCGTGACGGGATGGCGACGCTGTGCCCGCTGGTGTCGTATGTGGTGGCCCAGCTCTCGGCATTCGAAGAGCTGTGACCGGCGGACCGACCGGAGCCCGGGCCAGCGGCCCGGTCGGCCGTCCGGGTGATCGCCCGACGGACAGCGCGAGGATCGACGAGGTGTTCGGCGAGACCGTGCCGGAGACCACCTCGGATGAGGCCCGCGATCGCGATGGCCGGATCGACGACGACTGGTGGCACGAACAGCGTCCCCCGCACCACGGCTGACCCGACCGCGAGCAACAAGAAACCCCGCACCCTCCCGGAGGGTGCGGGGTCTCGATCCGTCCCGGTGTGTCAGGCGTTGCTGGACGGGCTGTTCGGGTCGGACGGGTGAGTGAGCGGACGCCCGGCCAGGAGGTCGCGGATCTCGACGAGCAGGTCGTTGTCCGAGGCGGGCGCCTCGATGCCCTTGCGCTTGGCGGCGGCCTCCTTCATCTTGTTCATCGGCCCCACCAGGACGAAGTAGATGATGGCGGCGATGAGCAGGAAGTTGATGATCGCGGTCAGGAGCAGACCGAAGTCCATCGTGGTCGCGGGATTGCCCTTCAACAGCTGGACGGCGAAACCGATCTCACTGTCGCCGCCGAGGAGCGCGATGAGCGGGTTGATGATGGCACTGGTGAAGGCGTCGACGATCGACTTGAAGGCCGCGCCGATCACGACGGCGACCGCGAGGTCGATCACGTTGCCCTGCATGATGAATTCCTTGAAGCCCTTGAGCATCGTGTGCACCTCTCGTACTGTGGCGCGGTCCGCCACAGGGGCTACCAGCCGGTTTGGGTCAGAACCGAGACGACGTTACCAGTCCTTCTGACGATTGCATACTGGCTGGAACGCGGCTCTGGTCATCCGTACACGAGGACGGCCAGGGGAGTTCCCGCCGCTGTCGCGGCCAACCGGGCGGCATCGCTCTCGGGGACCTCGACCAGGATCGTGCGGTTCCCGCCTCTCCCCGCCGGGGTGTCCCGGACCCGTGCTGCGCGGGCGACGATCGGCGGTCCGGCGGGGGACGTCGGGTCGGCGGTGCCGACGAGGTCCACCAGGTCGCCGGGCTTGAGGAGTTCTGCGACCGCGGGGTCCGCGAGGGGGATGGGAACCACCCGGAACCGGTGGTGGTCGGGACTGCGGCGCAGGTCGCCCGCGGCGGGCTCCGAGTCGGCGGCGAGGTCAGCGTCGACCGGGGCCCGGCCGGACGACACGACGTCGGGGTCTGTGCGGCCGACGAACGGCGCAGCCACGACCAGCAGGGCGGCGAGGCCGATCCGGGCGATGCGCCGGCGACGCCACCGCCGGGGCGCCGTTGCTGACGCGATGTGCAAGCGCATGAGGGTCCCCCGTCGGTCGACGCACCGCCGATCGGAACACGACCTGCACGCGCGGTGTCGGGGTGACCGTAGCGCCGAGCCGGGCCTGGGGCCGGGCCGCGGGCGGGGGCGCGGCGAGCGCCTGTGGAGTGACCGAGCCTGTGGAGGGACCGCGCCCCTCTGAGGAGCGGAGCCCTGTGACGGGAGGGAGAGGGTGCCGTGTTCCGTTACGACGACGAGGTGGACGACGAACTCGAGGCCGAGCCGGAGCCGGCGGAGCCCGAACTGGACGAACCCGAGCTGGAGGAGCCCGAGCCGGAGCCGGATGAGCCCGACCCGGAGCTGGACGGGCTGGAGTCGGTCTTGGTCGAGCTGCTCGCGACGGTCGACTTCGATCCGGCGTCGCGGCTGTCCGTGCGGTAGAAACCCGAGCCCTTGAACACGACGCCGACCGTGTTGAAGATCTTGCGCAGCCGACCCTCGCACTTCGGGCAGACCGTGAGCGTGTCCTCCTGGAAGGACTGCTGGATGTCAAAGGCGACGTCGCAGTCGCGGCACCGGTACGAGTACGTGGGCATCTGGCCTCCGGAAGAAATCGGATATCGACTGGCACTCTACTCTGACGAGTGCCAGGTGCCGAAGTCGAGAAACTCGTATGGGGTGATCACCCCGTGTACGGGCTGGTCGTGGGGCTCGGCTGGGACGTGATCGAGCACGTCCTCGGGGTCCAGGACCGCCAGGAGTCTGGTTCCCGGCCGGGCCAGCGCCAGCGACCGGTCGTAATACCCGCCCCCGCGACCGAGCCGGTTGCCGGAGCGGTCCACGGCCACGGAGGGGACCAGGACGAGGTCGGCGTCGGCGATCCGCTCCGGACCCGCCGGGGCCGCAGACGGGACGCGGATGCCGAACCGGCCCGGTCGCAGATCCGCCGGCCCGGCGTACGCCGCCCAGCCGAGCGGCCCCACGGCGGGGGAGACCGGCAGGAGCACCTGCGCCCCCGCCAGTGCGAGCGCTTCGGGCAGTTCTGATCCGCCGGCCTCGTCGTCGTCGGGAACGAACGCGCAGACCACCATCCCCCCCGTCACCAGGGAGGCGAGTCTCTCGCGGAGCGCCCGATCCCGCTCGGCACGCTCCGATCCCGGGACCGCGGCGCGACGCGTCCGTACCGCGCGGCGCACCGAGGGCTTGTCGAGTTGCATCACACCAGTGTGCCGTCCGCGGTCCCGCGCCTGATCGGACAGCCCGCCGTCTAAGGTGGGCGCATGACGTCCACCGCCTCGCCAGAAGCGCAGTTCCGGACCGCGATCGTCCCGGCCGCCGGCCTCGGGACCCGGTTCCTGCCCGCCACCAAGACGGTGCCCAAGGAGTTGCTCCCCGTCGTGGACACCCCGGGCATCGAGCTCATCGCCGAGGAGGCGACGTTGGCGGGTGCGGGGCGGCTCGCGATAGTCACCTCCGAGCGCAAGGTCGGCGTGATGGCGCACTTCGCCGACGACCAGACCCTGGAGGACACGCTGGAGGACCGCGGCAAGGACGTCCTGCTGCACAAGGTCCGCCGCGCACCCGGCCTGATCGAGGTGGTGGACGTGCGCCAGGACGAGCCGCTGGGTCTGGGGCACGCCGTGGCGCAGGTCGAGTCGGTGCTGGGGCCGGATGAGCAGGCCGTGGCCGTGCTCCTGCCGGACGACCTGGTCCTGCCGTTCGGGATCCTGGATCAGATGTCCGCGGTCCGCGCGGCCCGGGGCGGCAGCGTGCTGTGCGCGTTCGAGGTGAAGCCGGAGGACGTGTCCTCGTACGGCGTCTTCGAGGTTGAGGACACCGAGGACCCCGCCGTCAAGAAGGTGCTCGGCATGGTCGAGAAGCCCGAGGCCGAGGACGCGCCGTCCAACCTCGCCGCGGCGGGCAGGTACGTGCTCGACCGCGCCATTTTTGACGCCCTCCGGCGGATCGAACCGGGCGCCGGCGGCGAGCTGCAGCTCACCGACGCGATCGACCTGCTCATCAACGAGGGGCACCCGGTCCACGTGGTGGTCCACGACGGCACGCGCCACGACCTGGGTAACCCCGGCGGGTACATCAAGGCGTGCGTGGACTTCGCGCTCGGCAACCCGGCCTACGCGGACGAGTTGCGCGAGTGGCTCCAGGGCCGGATCGGTTCCTGAGACCGGGCCCGGAGCAGAGGGTTCTCGCGGTGACACCCGGGACTCACGGCGGCGCCGCGCCGGGATAAGGGCGTCCGGCCGCTACCCTCTCCACAGGGACCCGGTGGCCGGTCCGTCCGCTTCGCCCGGACGGGACCGCCCGGGCAGCGATCCGTACGGGAAGGGGACACCTGGTGCGCTCCGTCGAGGAACAGCTCGCACTGGTGACCGCGTCCGCGGTCGCCCCGCGCCCGGTGCGCGTGTCGATCTCGGAGGCCCAGGGCCTGCTGTGCGCCGAGGAGGTCGTGGCCGAGCGCCCGTTGCCCTCGTTCGACCAGGCCGCCATCGACGGCTATGCCGTGCGCAGCGTCGACGTCCGGGTGGGCACCTCCCTGGGCGAGGCCGCGGACCCACCCGCCGCGCCGGTGACCCTCCCCGTGGTCGGCAAGATCACCGCGGGCTCCCGCCAGCCCACTCGTCTCCAACCCGGTCAGAGCGTCCGCGTGGACACGGGCGCGCCACTGCCGACTCTCGCCGACGCGGTCCTGCCGGTCGGCTGGGCCACCACCGAGGGCCAGCGCATCACCCCCACCCGTCCCGTCCGCAGCGGCGAGTACGTCCGCCGCGTGGGCGACGACGTGCAGCCCGGCGACGTGGCAGTCCGCGCGGGCAGCATCATCGGCCCGGCGCAGGTGGGCCTGCTCGCCTCGGTGGGTCGGGCCAAGGTCCTCGTGCACCCCAAGCCGCGCATGTCCGTGATCTCGGTGGGCGACGAGTTGCTGGATGTGGACGGTCAGCCCGGCACCGGCCAGGTCTACGACGTCAACTCCTACGCACTCACCGCGGCCGGCCGCGATGCCGGCGCCGACGTCCACCGGGTGGGCATCGCCAGCACCGAACCGTCGCGGCTGCGCGAGGTGCTCGAAGGGCAGCTGGTGCGCAGCGAGCTCGTGGTGGTCTCCGGCGCGGCCGGCGGCGAGGCCACCACGCGGATCCGCCAGGTGATGGAGGAGCTCGGCCAGATCGAGGTCAACCGGGTGGCCATGCACCCCGGTTCGGTCCAGGGCTTCGGGCGGCTGGGCCGCGACGAGGTGCCCACCTTCCTGCTGCCCTCCAATCCGGTCAGTGCCCTGGTGGTCTTCGAGATCATGGTCCGCCCCCTGATCCGCATCGCGCTGGGCAAGCGCCAACCCATGCGGCGGACCGTCCGCGCCCGCACCGTCGCCCCCATCTCCTCCGTGGAGGGCCGGCGCGGTTACCTGCGCGGACAGCTCATGCGCGACACCGATACCGGCGAGTACCTCGTGCGGGCCCTGGGCGGGGCGCAGGGATCCTCCACCCACCTGCTCGCGTCTCTCGCGGAGGCGAACTGCCTTGTCGTGGTGGACCCCGACGTCACCGCCGTCCGGGCGGGGGGCGAGGTGGACGTGATGTTCCTCGCCCAGCGCGGTTGAGTCTGTCAACGGGCTGACCCGGATGTGGAACGCACTCACGGCCGACGCCGTGGCCCGCCCGGGGTGGCCGCTGGAGGTGGGACCCCTCCGCGTCCGCGCCGGTGTGGTGACGTTGCGCCCGGTCCGGCGACGGGACGGCCGGGACTGGTCCGCCCTGAGGCTCGCCGAGCGGGACTACCTGGAACCGTGGGAACCGACCGTCGACGGCGAGTGGCGGGACAACAACGCCGTGCACGCCTGGCCGGGGATCCATGCGCAGCTCAAGCGCTACGCCCGGGTCGGCGCCTCGCTCCCGGCGGCCATCGAGCTGGACGGCCGCTACTGCGGGCAGCTCACCGTGGGCGGGATCGTCCGCGGCGCGCTGCACTCGGGGTGGATCGGCTACTGGGTGGGCCGCCGCTATGTGGGCGGCGGGGTGGCCACGGCCGCGCTCGCGTTGGGGCTCGACCACGCGATGGGTCCCGGGGCGCTGCACCGCGTCGACGCGACCGTGCGGCCGGAGAACACGGCCAGCCGGGTGGTACTCGAGCGGTGCGGTTTCCGGGAGGAGGGGCTCCTGCGCCGCTATCTCCACGTGGACGGCGCGTGGCGCGACCACCTGCTGGTCGCACGCACCCGCGAGGAGCACGGCCGGGGGGCCGTCGCGGGTCTCGTGGACGCGGGTTTCGCGCAGCGCGTCTGAGGATGACGGTGAGCATCGTGAGCAGCGGCGCGCCGCCACGAGGTGGGGACCGGCCGCCGTTACGGTTGGGACCTCACCTCGACGTCCCGTGTCGGGGTAGACGCTCGAGGAGGCCTGATCGATGTCCAGCTCACTGCTGATCATCCTGCTGGTGGTGGTCTGGCTGTTCGTCCTCGCGCCGATGCTTATCCGTTCGCGCAATCCCATCCGGCGAACGGGCGACGCCCTCGCCCAGACCCGCACCCTGTACTCCGGTGGGTCCGGTCGCCTGGTGCCCAGCCGCGGGCGCGCGGCCGTGGACCCGGTCAGGGTCGAATCCGACGACTCGCTCTTCGGTCTGCCCTCCGGTGCCGGAGCCACCGACGCCGAACTGCTCGACACGGACACCTGGGAGCACCTGCTCGAGCAGACGCTGCGCCGCGAGTCCGCCGGCAAGCGCGGCGAGGCCGTCCGTCGGGCCATGGAGGAGCGCCGGGACGCCGCCTTCGCAAGCACCACCGGGAACGGCTCGGCCTCCGGCAGGGACCTGCCCGCAGACGGTGTCACCCCGGAGGAGATCACCACCGAGATCCCCGCGGTCGTGGTGGCGGCCGGCGTCGGACAGGTGGACGCCGGAGCAGGGGAAGCCGGAGCGGTGGAAGCCGGACAGGCGGAGGAGAACCGCCGGCCGGAGGTGGTCGACGGCGAGTTGGTCGAGCGCACAGCGGATCGGTTCTCCGCGCGGGACGAGCACGCCGAGGACGCGGCGGGCATCGACGCGGAGGCCGTGCACGTGCACCGCGGCCGCCGCCGTCCGGCGGAGCCCGAGGTCGAACTCACGGACGCCGACCTGGACTTTGCCGAGCGTCGGCGCGGGCGCGGGGCGTACGACCCGATGGCCGACCGCGAGGCCGCCGAGCAGCGGGCCCACGCCCGTCAGCGGACTGCTCTCATCCTGGTCGGACTGTCGGTCGTCGCGGTGATCGCCGCGCTGCTGACGGTCCCGGCCGTCTGGTGGTTCGCCGGCGGCGCCGTACTCCTGCTCGCCTCCTATCTCACCTACCTGCGCCGCCAGGTGCGGCTCGAGGACAGCCTGCGCCGCCGTCGCGTGGAGCGGATGCGTCGTGCCCGGCTGGGTGTGGAATCACGGGAGGACGACGAGCTCTCCGTGGTGCCGCCCCGCCTGCGGCGGCCCGGTGCGGTGGTGTTGGAGGTCGACGACGAGGATCCCGCCTTTGACATGCTCGACACCTTCGAGCACGACCGGAGCACCGACCCGGGGCGCAACAACCAGCGCAACGACCAGCGCCCCGGCCGCCACGACCAGCGCGCTGCCAACCAGGATCGTCGCACCGCTCACCGCGAGCCGCTCCGCCGGGCCGTGGGCTGACCGCTCGCCCCGCGGTCAGCCCCCTCGGGTGATCAGGACCGTCGTCGGTACAGGATGACGCCATCCTTGAGCGTGGCGGTCTGGATCCCGTCGGGGCCGACCGCCTCACGGGGGCGGACCTCGGCGAGCTCGAGCTCCCACACCCCCGGATCCAGTGCGAGCTCTCCGATCTCCTCGGTCGGGGTGGGCAGCTTTGGGTGGGCCTTGTGCCTGCCGTGTGCCGAGGGCCTGCCGTGTCCCGAGTGCTCACCGTCCTGACCGTGCTGACCGTGCCCTGAGTGGTCTTCGCCGCGGGGTTGTGAGGCCCACGGCGGGATGTCGGCCTCCGACTCGAAGACGTGGGAGACCAGCAGCAGGTGACCGCCGGGCCGGACGGACTCCGCGGCACGTCGCAGGATCTCCGTGCGGGGCAGGTCGACGGCGGAGTGGAAGAAGCTGGCCGTGACGAGGTCGAACCGCTCACCGGTCGTCCACGTGGTCAGGTCATGGGCGATCCAGTCGATCCGGTCGGCCACGCCGCGAACGGACGCCGCGTGGGCGCCCCGGGAGACCGCGGTGGGGGACAGGTCGACGGCGGTCACCCGCCAGCCCTGTTCGGCCAGCCACACCGCGTCGCCGCCCTCACCGCAGCCCAGCTCGAGGGCGGCGCCGACCGGGAGGGTGGAGACCACCGCGGCCGTGGTGGCGTTGACGGTGCCCGACCAGCGGGGCCCGTCCGCGGCGTATTCGCCTTCCCAGTACTCGGCGGGTGCTGCGGGTGGGTCCTGGGCGGGTGCCGGGTCGGCCGTCCGGGAGCCGGCGGACTGGGCGGCGAGGGCGCGGTCGAAGTCCTCGTTGACCAGCGCCATGTTGACCATCCCGCCGGCCATCGAGCCTGCGGCCATGGACACGGGCACGGTGGCTCCCGGGTTGGTGACGTTGCCGGCTGCCCAGATGCGCGGATGGGTCGTCGCGCCGAACTGGTCGACGGCGAGCGCCGTACCCATCGGGGTGGTGGTCCGCTCGAGGTCCAGGCCGTCGAGGAACTGATCGTGGGGTCGCGCCGTGGGTGCGGCGAAGATCGCGTCGAGTGCGATCTCCCGCCCGTCCGCGAGGCGGACGCCGCTCAGACGGCCGCTCTCGGACAGGATGCGGGCGACGGGGGTCTGCTCGATCGCGACGTCGCGCGCGCGGAGCCGGGAGACGACCTCGGCATCGAGACCGGAATCGGGGGCGGCATCGAGCCCGGCGTGGGTACCCGCGTCGAGCCCGGCGGGGGACTCGGCACCGGATCCCCCGATGCCGGCGGTGAGGAACACCAGGTCGTCGGTCCACTGTCGCACCAGCTGCGCCTGGTGCGCGGACATCGCCGACGTGCCGAGCACCGCGATCCGGCTGCCGCGCACCTCCCAGCCGTGGCAGTAGGGGCAGTGGAGCACGCTCGTGCCCCAGAACTCGCGCAACCCGGGGATCTGCGGGAGTTCGTCCGTCTGCCCGGAGGCGACGACCAGGGCGCGTGCGGTCGCGCGCGCGGAGTCGGTGAACTCGACCGTCAGGCCGCCGGCCTCGTCGTCGTCGACCCTGCCGTCGTCGACCCGCGTCACCGACCCCGTCCGCACGGTCACGCCGTACTGCCGCACCTCCTCGCGGCCCCGCCGGAGCAGCTCGATCGGATCCACGCCCTCGTGGCCGAGCACGCCGTGCATGTGCGCGGCGAAGCGGTTGCGCGGCTCGCCCGCGTCCACCACGAGCACGCGGCGGCGCGCCCTGCCCAGCATCAGCGCCGCCGACAGTCCTGCGGCTCCGCCGCCGACCACGATGACGTCCCAGTGTTCTTGTGTCTCCTGTTTCGTGTCCATGGGAGCAGTCCACGCCCCGTATGCTTAAACTGCAAGTCGGTTTGCACTATTGGCAAGGAGGCGGGCGATGACGGCGGAGCTGAAGCAGGTCGGTATGCGCTTGCGGGCATACCGCCACGGCAAGGGGTGGACGCTGGACGAGCTGGCCGAGCGGGCGGCCATGTCGGCGAGCACCCTCTCGCGGCTCGAGTCGGGGAAGCGCCAGGCCAGTCTCGAGCTGCTGATCCCGCTGACCCGCCAGCTGGGGATCAGCCTCGACGACCTGGTGGCGCCGGCGACCGTCGACCCCAGGGTCCGGCGGCCGGTGATCCACCGGGAGGGCATGGTGATCGCACCCCTCGCGCCGGAGGGGTCGTCGATCGGCACCTACAAGATCACCTACCCGCCGGCGAGTGCGGCGCCGGAGCCCCGCGTCCACGACGGCTACGAATGGCTCTACGTGCTCTCCGGGAAACTGCGTCTGGTCCTGGGGCAGCAGGAGCTGATCCTGACCCGCGGTGAGGCGGCCGAGTTCGACACCCGGGTGCCGCACAGTCTCTCGGCCGCCGGAGCCCGGCCCGCGCAGGTGATCAGCATCTTCAACGACGACGGGGTGCGGATGCACACGCACACCGCGGGTCCGTGAGGTGCCCGGGGCGCCCGGTTTGGTCTGCCGCCGGAGCGTGCTGGTAAGGTATCCCACGCTGCTCGAGAGGGTGGCGCCGTCGCCCGCGAGGGCGCCGGGGGGCTATAGCGCAGTTGGTAGCGCGTCTCGTTCGCATCGAGAAGGTCAGGGGTTCGATTCCCCTTAGCTCCACCAGAAGATGTCCCGGACCGACGATTCACTGGTCCGGGACATCTGCCATTTGCCGGGGGAATCCGACCGAAGGGAACCGATGTGGGCGGCAGGTGGCTGTTCCTCGCCGCGGCTATCGCCCTCGAGGTGATGGGTTCGCTCTCCCTGAAGGGCGCGTTGGAGGCGCCGGCGCTCTACGCCGTCGTGGCCGTGGGGTACCTGGGGGCGTTTGTCTTCCTCGACCGGACCCTGCGGGCGGGCGTGCCGCTCGGGGTGGCGTACGGCATCTGGGGAGCCGCCGGCGTCGCGCTCACCGCCGGTCTGTCCTCCGCGATCTTCGGGGAGCCCCTGACCCCGCTGATGGCTGCCGGCATCGCGGTGATCATCGCCGGGGTGCTGTGCGTCGAACTGGGATCCCAACGCGCTCGCGCGACTGCTGCAGGTGCCTCCTGATGGCCTGGGCCTACCTCGTCGTCGCCATCGGCTGTGAACTCGCGGCGACCCTCTCCCTCCGTATGGCCGTCGACAACGCGCGGTGGTACGGCGTCGTGGTCCCCGGGTACCTGGTGTCCTTCGTCTTCCTCTCCCTCACGCTGGCGGCAGGGATGCCGCTGGGCGTGGCCTACGGCGTCTGGACGGCGGCCGGGGTCGCGCTGGCGGCCGTCCTGAGCCGGGTGCTCTTCCGCGAGCCGCTCACACTCCTCATGGGCGCCGGGATCGTGCTGATCGCCGGCGGGGTGCTGCTGGTCGAACTCGGCGCGGGGGCGGGCTGAGGGGTTAGGGCTGAGGGGTTAGGCGCGCCTATGCCCCGCAGGTCGGCGGGGTGGCCGGCGGGGTGGTCGGCAGGGTGGCGGTGTGCGCGGACGGTTGGCGACGTGCACTGAGTGCATAAGCGCTGGCCAAAGTGCGTGACGAGCGGTGTGGAACACGTTATAGTTTTGCGTATGACCCTTGCGCCCGGTACGCCCAGCCCCGATGTGTTCAGCCCCGGAAAGATCGGGAACGTGACGCTGCGGAACCGCATCGTCAAGGCCGCCACGTTCGAGGGCCGCACGCCCAAGGGACGGATCACCCAGGAGCTCATCGACTTCCACACCGAGTACGCGCGCGGCGGCGTGGGGATGTCCACCGTGGCCTACCTCGCGACCTCCCCCGAGGGGCGCACCGACAAGCACTGCTACCACTGGGGCATGGACGACGGCGGCATGCTGCGCAAGCTCACCGACGCGGTCCACGCGGAGGGGGCGGCGGTGTCGGCCCAGATCGGCCACGCGGGAGCGGTGGCCAACGCCACCTCGACCGGGCTGCGGCCCCTCGGGCCGTCGCGGATCGCCGCTCCCGCCGGGCTGTCCGTCACCAAGGCCTGCACCGAGGCGGATATCGACCGGGTCGTCGAGGATCACGTCAAGGCCGCCCGTGGCGCGGCCGAGGCCGGGTTCGACGCCATCGAGGTGCACTTCGGGCACAACTACCTGGTCAGTGAGTTCCTCAGTCCCAAGCTCAACAGGCGCAAGGACTCCTACGGTGGGTCCCTCGAGAACCGCGCGCGCCTCGCCCGCCGCATCGGCCGCGCCATCCGCGACGCGATGGGCGACCGCATCGCCGTGACGATCAAGCTCAACATGGACGACGGCGTGCCCGGCGGTTTCTGGATCGAGGAGGCCGTCCAGGTGGCCAAGTGGCTAGAGCAGGACGGCTCCGCCGACGCGCTGGTCATGACCGTCGGTAGCTCGCTGCTCAACCCCATCTACCTGTTCAAGGGGGAGGCGCCGCTCGCCGAGTTCGCCGCCACGCAACCGCCGGTGATCCAGATGGGGATGAAGGTCGTGGGGCCGAGGATGTTCAAGTCCTACCCCTACACCGATGCGTACATGCTCGACGACGCCCGGCAGATCCGCGACGCCGTCAGCCTGCCCATGATGCTGCTCGGCGGGATCGTCGACCGGCCCTCGATCGACAAGGCGATGGACTCCGGCTTCGAGTTCGTGGCCATGGCCCGCGGTCTGCTGCGCGAGCCCGATCTGCCGCTCAAGATGCAGGCCGACGAGCGGCGCCGGTCGCTGTGCGTGCACTGCAACCGGTGCATGGCGACCATCTACCAGGGCAGCCGCTGCGTGCTGCGCGAGCACGTCCCGGCGGTGCCCGCGCGCGGCTGATCCGGGGCGCACCCGCTGCCCGCTACGGTAGGACGTCAAGCGGCCCGCTCACGTCGACCCGGGCGGAAGGGAATTACATGTCGAGGCGTCGGATCACCGACTTCCGGGGGAAGACCTGCGTGGTCACCGGCGCGGCCAGTGGGATCGGCCGGTCGGTGGCTGTGCAACTGGCGGGCGAGGGCGCGCGGCTGGTGCTGACGGACCGGGACGCCGCCGGTCTGGAGTCGGCCGCGCAGGTGTGCCGGGACTCCGGGGCCGCTGTGCTGCTCACCGAGGTTCTCGACGTCACCGAGCACGAGGCGGTCATGGCGTTCGGTGAGAGCGTGGTGGCCGCGCACGGCGCACCGGATGCGATCTTCCACGTCGCCGGCAACTCCGCGTGGGGCAGGCCCGACCTGCTCGAGCACCGCGTATGGCGGTCCATGGTAGAGGTCAACCTCATGGGCACCATCCACATGGTCGAGGCGTTCATCCCGGCGATGATGGCGGCCAGGCGGCCCGCCGCGGTCGTCATGGTCTCGTCCGCCGCCGGCCTCCTCGGGCTGCCCTGGCACGCCGCCTACAGCGCGGCCAAGTTCGGCATCCGCGGGATCGCCGAGGTACTGCGCTTCGACCTGGCCCCGTACAACATCGGCGTGCACCTGGTGTGCCCCGGTGGCGTGGACACCCCGCTGGTGGAGACGGTCGAGATCGCCGGCGTGGACCGCTCCGACCCCGAGGTCGCCAAGACCGTGGACCAGTTCCGCCGGCACGCCGTCACCCCCGAGGTCGCGGCGGCGAAGACCCTGGAGGGCGTGCGCAAGGGCCGGTACATCGTCTACACCTCGCCGGACATCCGGCTGGCGTTCGCCGCCCAGAAATTCGCCCCACCGCTGTACAACGTCGCGATGAAGGCCCTCGGCCGTCGCATCTCCAAGGCCGGCGAAGGCGTCCTCCCGTGAAGGGGCGAGACACCCTGTCCGACGCCGCGATCCTCCTGGCCCGCGTCGGGCTCGGGGCCGTCTTCGTGGCCCACGGGTGGCAGAAGTTCTTCATCCTGGGATTGAACCGGGTGGGGGAGCAGTTCGCGACTTACGGGATCCCCCAGCCAGACGTCACGGCCGCGATCGTGGCCGGGGTCGAGTTGGTCGCCGGGATCGCACTCATCGCGGGCATCCTCACGCCGCTGGCTGGGATCCTGCTGGGCGTGGACATGGCGGGAGCCTTTTACTTCGTCCACGCCACGCACGGACCCTTCATCACCCAGAACGGCTGGGAACTCGTGGTGGCGCTGGGGGTGGGTGCGCTGCTCGTCGCGGCGGTCGGGGCCGGGCGGTTCAGTGTGGACAGGGCGTTGGGCGGGTGAGACGCGCGCTCAGCGGGTAAGACGGCTCAGCGCCAGGAGGGCAGCCAGAGCTGCTGGTTCCACTGCGCCTGCGTGATGGGGATCCCCGAGATGATCGGCAGCATGTAGACGAAGTTCGCCACGACCAGCGCCAGGTAGAGGCAGACGATCCCCAGGCCGATCGTCCGGCGCTGCGGGGAATCGGTGGATCTGCCGGCGATCTCACCCAGCACCAGCGCGACCATCATGACGAAGAACGGCACCATGACCGAGGCGTAGAAGAAGTACATCTGTCGGTCGAACTGGAAGAACCACGGCAGGTACCCGGCCATGTATCCGACGAGCGGGAACGCGTAGCGGCCGTCGCGGCAGATCACCGCGCGGAAAAACGCCCAGGCCAGCACGGGGACCGCGAGCCACCAGATGGCGGGCGTGCCCAGGAGCATGATGGCGCGGACGCACGAGTCCTCCCCGCAACCGGCCACGTCCTGGCCCTGCTCGACGTAATAGAGCATGGGCCGCAGGCTCATCGGCCAGGCCCACGGCTTGGACTCCCACGGGTGCCGGTTGCCCGCCGAGGTGGTCAGGGAGGAGTGGAAATCGAGGACAGACGACTGGTAGTAGAGCCACGATTGCAGGGAATCGGGCAGCCAGTTGTCCTGGACCTTCGAGCCCACCACGTGCCGGTACACCGAGTTCTCGTTCGCGAACCACGGCAGCCACGTGAACATGTGGAGCAGGACGGGCCAGACGACCAGCGTGAGGAAGGCGGGGACCGCGTCCCGCAGCAGGGCACCCGCCAACGGACGGCGGACGCCGTAGCGGCGGCGCAGCGCCCAGTCCCAGGCCACGGTCATGAGGCCGAAGAAGGCGATGAAGTACAGGCCGGACCACTTGACGCCCAGGGCCATGCCCAGCATGACGCCGGCGGCGAACCGCCACCAGCGGAAGCCCAGTCGCGGACCGAAGTCCGAGAGGTGGACACGGCCGGCGAGCGCCGCCCTGTGCATGCGTCCGCGCATCCGGTCCCGGTCCACCAGCAGTGCGCCGGCGGCGGCGGTGACAAACAGGACCTGGTAGATGTCCAGCATCCCGATGCGGGACGTGACAAAGGAGACACCGTCCAGGCACAGCAGCAGCCCGGCGATGAAGCCGAGCTGGGTGGACCGGGTCAGCCGCCGGGTGATCCGCATGACCATGAGCACCACGAGGACGCCGCCGAGCGCGGCGGTGAACCGCCAACCCAGGGGCGTGTACCCGAAGAGCAGTCCGCCCAGGGACTCGATCTGCTTGGCCACCGGGGGGTGGACCACCAGGCCGTAGGCCGGGTTCTCCTCGATCCCGAGTTGGGCGATGTTGAACGACTGGGGCGCGTAGTGCTTCTCGTCGAAGATCGGGGTGCCCTTGTCCGTCGCCGAGGTCAGGCCCCAGAAACGGGATACCAGGGCCAGGACGAGGATCACGCCGGTGACGATCCAGTCCCGTACGGAGTCGACGGGCCCGGTATCGGGATCCGGTAGCGGGCGGCCCGGGGATCGCACGCCGACGGTCGATGTCACAGGGCGAGCATAGTGGGGCTTCCTCGGCGACCGGGGATAAGGTGGGGCGTATGACGTCCGGACGGGTCGTGTTGGCGGCCACCCCCATCGGAAATCCGGGCGACTCCTCCGGCCGCCTCCGCGACCTCCTGGCCACCGCTGATGTGGTGGCCGCGGAGGACACCCGGCGGTTGCGGACCCTGACCGCCGCGCTGGGGGTCACGATCCCCGGCCGGGTCCTGAGCTTCTACGAGCACAACGAGGCCGGACGCGTCCCGCAGTTGCTGGACTGCGTCCGGGCCGGTGATGTGGTGGCGGTGGTGACCGACGCCGGGATGCCCGCGGTATCGGACCCCGGGTATTCGCTGGTGGTCGCCTGCATCGAGGCGGGCCTGCCGGTGACCTGCCTTCCCGGCCCATCGGCGGTGACCACGGCGTTGGTGCTCAGCGGGCTGCCCGTGGACCGGTTCTGTTTTGACGGGTTCCCGCCGCGCCGCGCCGGCCGCCGCCGGACCTGGCTGGCCCGGCTGGCCGCTGAGGAGCGCACGTGCGTCTTCTTCGAGTCGCCGCACCGGCTCGCCGACACGCTGGCCGAGGCCGCCGAGGTACTGGGCGCCGACCGGCGCGCGGCGGTGTGCCGCGAGCTCACCAAGACCTACGAGGAGGTCCTGCGGGGCACGCTCGGTGAACTGGCCGAGCGGACCGCGGACGGGGTGCGGGGGGAGATCGTGGTGGTGATCGCGGGCGTGGACGCCGTCGGTTCCACCGCGACGCTCGAGGACCTGGTCGAGATCGTCGAGGAGCGGGTCGAGGCGGGGGAGCGGCTCAAGGACGCGTGCGCGGCGGTCGCGGAGGCGTCGCCCGTGACCAAGCGGGACCTGTACCAGGCGGTGGTGGACGCACGAGAAGCGGACGACCAGGTCGATGAACCCGGTGAGGAACACGACGACGACGACGACGACCCGGCGGACCCCTCCAGCTGACGCGGGACGCACTCAGAGCCAGGGCGCCGGACCGCCGAACTCAGAGCCAGGGGGCCGGCCCGCCGCGCTCAGAGCCAGGGGGCCGGCCCGCCGCCCCAGGTGAAGGCGGCCTTGTGGACGCACTCGTCCCACTCGTCGTCGGGGTCGGAATCGCTGGTGATGCCCCCACCCACCCCGAACTCGCATCGCCCGCCCGGGGCGATCTCCAGGGTGCGGATCGCCACCGAGAGGTCGAGCTCGCCCGGACCCGCGATGCCGATCGCCCCGCAGTGCAGGCCCCGGGCGCGGGTCTCCCAGCCGGTGATGAGTTCGCGCGCCCGGAGCTTGGGCGTACCGGTGACGGAGGCGGGCGGGAACGTGGTCGCCACCAGCTCTTCCCCGGACACGCCTGTCCGGGCCGTCACCGTGGACACCAGGTGCCACACCCCCGGCGCCTCGTGGACGGCGAGGAGTTCGGGCACCGCCACGGACCCGATGTCGGCGGTGCGACCGAGGTCGTGGCGGACCAGGTCGACGATCATGATGTTCTCCGCGACGTCCTTCACCGAGGCGCGCAGCAGCGCCGGGTCGGCGTCCCGCGGGAGGGTGCCCTTGATCGGGGACGACCGGACGTCCCGCCCGTGCCGGGTCAGGTAGACCTCGGGGGACAGGGACACGACCGCGCCCCACGGCCCGGCCAGGTACGCGGCGCGGCGGGCGCGCGTCCGGCGCCAGAGCGCGGTGAACAGGGCGAGCGGGTCCCCGTGCAGGACGCCGTCCAGCCGCGTGGACAGGCAGGCCTGGTAGATCTCGCCGGCGCGGATCGCCTCGAGACAGTTGAGTACCGCGGCCCGGTGGGCGGCGCGATCCGGTGCGGACCAGTCGAGGCTGGGGGCCTCGTCGTCGTCATCGGCGGTGTTGTGGTTGTCGCCGACATCGTCGCGGTTCTCGTGGTCGTCCGGCCCGATGTCGAGGTCGCGCGGGGCGGGGACCGTGCCCTGGGAGGTCCAGCGGCCGTCGTGGCCCAGGATCAGCAGGCCGTCGGCCTTTCCCGTCACCGCCTCGGGCAGGAGCCGGTTGCGGGCGCCGCCTGGTACGTCCGGGAAGCCGCGGAAGCCGATGGTCCACCCGGCGGTCCGCCCGCCGTCCGTAGTTGGGTTGTCGGCGAAGGCCTGGTCCGGTGGGACCGGTGAGAGGGCGACGGACGGGGCTATCACCGCGGCCGCGCCCAGCCAGTCCCCGAGCAGCGCGGCGGGCGGCGCGAGCCCGTCTCGCTGGGCTCGGCGTGCGCAGGCGGCCAGGACGAGGAGCGGGTCCGCCGACAGGTCCCCCCAGGTGTGCACCCCCCAACGGTGGCAGATCGGGGCCCGTGAGGTGGATCCGGGTGCGGGAACTACCGATGAATTAACTCGTAGTCGCGGGAACAACGTGCTACTGCTGTTAAGTGACTCTCAACACCGAACGGACTTCAGCGACACCACATCCCCACGACGACACCCCCTCGGGGGCCATCAGCATGGGGGTGTTCATCCCGGCGCTGGCGCTCGTCGTAGCGGTGCTCGTCTGGGGGCTGGTGTTCACCGATTCCTTCCAGACGGCCTCCGTGGCCGCGTTCGGGTGGACCGCGAAGAGTGTGGACTGGATGTTCATCTTCGCAGCCACCACCTTCGTCGCCTTCATCCTGTGGCTGGCCTTCAGCAAGTACGGGACCGTTCGGCTGGGTGGCGACGACGAGACTCCGCGGTACCGCACATCGAGTTGGATCTCGATGATGTTCGCCGCCGGCATGGGCATCGGCCTCATGTTCTACGGCGTGAGCGAGCCGCTCGCGCACTTCCGCGAGACCCCGCCCAACGCCCGGCCGGGGGTCACCTCGGCGCTCGCCACCACGACCTTCCACTGGACCGCGCACGCCTGGGCCGTCTACGCGGTCGTCGGGCTCGCGCTGGCACTGACGACCTACCGGTACGGCGGCAGGCACCTGATCTCCAGTGCGTTCACCCCGCTGATCGGTGAGAAGCGGGCGAAGGGCTGGCCGAGCAAGGTGCTCGACGTCCTGGCCATCTTCGCCACGGTCTTCGGCACCGCCGCCTCGCTGGGTCTCGGCGCCCTCCAGATCAGATCCGGGCTCGAGCAGACGGGCGCGGTGACGGGGGAGAGCATCGCCGTGGTGGTCGGGATCATCGTGGTGCTCGGTCTGTGCTTTGTCGCCTCCGCCATCAGCGGGATCGACCGCGGCATCCAGTGGCTGTCCAACATCAACATGGTCCTCGCCGTGGCGCTCGCGCTGTTCGTGCTGATCGCCTCCGGCTCGGCGGTGTTCATCCTGGACCTCATCCCGACCTCGATCGGGTCCTACTTCGGCAACTTCTTCGACATGGCCTCCCGTACCGGTGCCTCCGCCGACGGGACCGCCGGGGACTGGTTGTCCTCGTGGACGGTCTTCTACTGGGCGTGGTGGATCTCGTGGTCGCCGTTCGTCGGGATGTTCCTGGCCCGCATCTCCCGCGGTCGCACGATCCGCGAGTTCGTGGTGGGTGTCCTTGTGGTGCCCAGTGCGCTGAGCATCGTGTGGTTCTCCATCTTCGGCGGCGCGGCTCTGGACCTGGAGCTCAAGGGGCGCAGCATCTACGGCGAGGGCGACTCGACCGAGCAGCTCTTCACCCTCTTCCGCGAACTGCCGTTCACCGGCGTACTCGCCGTGGTGGCCATGGTGCTCGTCGGGATCTTCTTCATCACCGGCGCGGATTCCGCGTCGATCATCATGGCGGGCATGTCCCAGTACGGGGTCGAGGAGCCCAAGCGGTGGTTGGTGGTGCTGTGGGGAGCCCTCACCGCGTCGGTCGCGGTGCTGATGCTGCTCCCGGGCCTGCGGGAGGGTGAGCCGGACAGCGCGTTGACCAGCTTGCAGAACCTCACGATCATCGCGGCCTCGCCGTTCGTGTTGATCCTCATCGCCCTGTGCGTGTCGATCGTCAAGGCGCTCTCGCGGGACCCGTTCATCACCGAGAAGGTCTACCTGCTGCCGAAGTCGGAGCGCGACCGCCGCACGAGGGTGGACGCCGACGTGCGGAGCGGCGGGACCTCGTCCCGGGACGGAGCGGCCACCACCCCGTCCGAGGACGGAGCGGCCACCACCTAGTCTGTACCCATGGCGAAGACAGTCCTGACCGCGGTCGCATGGCCGTACGCGAACGGCCCCCGGCACATCGGGCACGTGTCGGGGTTCGGGGTGCCGTCGGACGTGTTCTCGCGGTATCAGCGGATGGCCGGCAACGATGTGCTGATGGTCTCGGGTACCGACGAGCACGGCACGCCGCTGCTCGTGCAGGCCGAGAAGGAGGGGGTGTCGGTCCAGTCGCTCGCGGACCGGTACAACCGGGTGATCGTGGACGACCTCGCCGGCCTGGGGCTCAGCTACGACCTGTTCACCCGCACCACCACCCGCAACCACTACGCCGTGGTGCAGGAGCTGTTCCGCGGCCTGCACAGCAACGGGTACATGGTGGCCAAGACGACCATCGGCGCGGTGAGCCCGTCCACGGGCCGCACCCTGCCGGACCGGTACATCGAGGGCACGTGCCCGATCTGCGACTACGACGGTGCCCGCGGGGACCAGTGCGACAACTGCGGCAACCAGCTCGACCCGGCGGACCTGAAGAACCCGGTCTCCAAGATCAACGGTGAGACCCCGAAGTTCATCGAGACCGAGCACTGGTTCCTGGACCTGCCCGCGCTCGCCGATTCGCTGGGGGACTGGCTCAAGGGGCGCGAGGACTGGCGGCCCAACGTGCTCAAGTTCTCGCTCAACCTGCTGGAGGACCTGCGCCCCCGGGCGATGAGCCGCGACATCGACTGGGGCATCCCGATCCCGGTGGAGGGTTGGCAGGACCGCGGCGACAAGAAGCTCTACGTGTGGTTCGACGCCGTGGTGGGCTACCTCTCCGCCTCGATCGAGTGGGCGTGGCGCTCCGGCGAGCCCGAGGCGTGGCGCCGGTGGTGGACGGACCCCGAGGCGGTCTCCCACTACTTCATGGGCAAGGACAACATCACCTTCCACTCGCAGATCTGGCCGGCCGAACTCATCGGCTACGACGGCCGGGGCGCCCACGGCGGACAACCGGGGGCGTTGGGGGCGCTCAACCTGCCCACCGAAGTGGTGTCCTCGGAGTTCCTGACCATGTCGGGTTCCAAGTTCTCCTCCTCGCGCGGCGTGGTGATCTACGTGCGCGACTTCCTCAAGGAGTTCGGCCCGGACGCGCTGCGGTACTTCATCTCCGTGGCCGGTCCGGAGAACCAGGACACCGACTTCACCTGGGACGAGTACGTGCGCCGCACCAACTCCGAGCTCGTGGGCGGCTGGGGCAACCTGGTCAACCGCACGGTCTCGATGGCGCACAAGAACTTCGGCGAGATCCCGCGCCCCGGCACCCTGGCCGAGATCGACGCCGAGCTGCTGCGCGAGGCCGAGACGGCGTTCACCACCGTCGGTGCCCACCTCGAGCGCTCCCGCTTCAAGGCCGGCATCACCGAGTCCATGCGGATCGTCGGCGCCGCCAACCGCTACATCGCCGCCACCGAGCCGTGGAAGCTGGCCAAGGACCCGGATCAGCGAGAGCGCCTGGGCACCGTGCTGCACACCGCTCTGCAGGTGGTCTCCGACGCCAACACCCTGCTCACCCCGTACATGCCATCGGCCGCGCAGCAGATCCACGATGCGATCGGTGGTCGGGGGGTGTGGGCCGCGGCGCCGCAGATCCACGAGGTGACCGATGACATGCCCGTCGAGGTGGCCGGCACGGGCATACCCGAGGCCGGGCGCAGCTACCCGGTGATCATGGGCGACTACGCCTCCGAGCAGGCCGTCTGGGCCCGCACGGCGATCGCCCCGGGGACCCCGCTGGCCAAGCCGAGCCCGCTGTTCGCCAAGCTCGACCCCGAGCTCGCGGAGACCGGCCCGGAGTGGGCGCCGGTCCAGCAGCCGCAGGGCTGAAGCGAGGACTGAGAGCAAGGACTGAGCACCCCGATGGCCAAGCGCAAGCCCCGTCCGACCCCGGTCCTGCCCGAGTTGCTGCCCGGGCTGGTCGACGCCCACACGCACCTGTACTCCTGCGGCCACCACACGGCGGTTGAGGTGCGGGCTGCCGCCGACCGGGCCGCGCTGGCCGGGGTGGCCGCGATGGTGACCGTGGGCGACGACCTGGCCGAGTCCGAGGCCGTGGTGGCCGCCGCCGAGGCCGACAGCCGGGTGTACGCCGCCGTCGCGATCCACCCCACGCGATCGCGGGAGCTCACCGACCCGGTCGGGGGCGCGGCGGTCAAGGCGCGACTGCGCGAGCTCGCCGCACACCCGCGGGTGGTCGCGGTGGGGGAGACCGGCCTCGACCACTACTGGGTGGGCGAGATGGACGGCTGCGCCGACCCGGCCGAGCAGGAGGAGTCGCTGCGCTGGCACGCCGCCCTCGCCGGCGAGCTTGGCAAGTGCTTGATGATCCACAACCGTGAGGCCGACGACGACCTGATGCGCGTGCTCGGGGAGGTGGCAGGGCCGGGGTCGGGCATCCCGCACGTCATGCTGCACTGCTTCTCCTCGCCGCTGGCCGTCGCACGGGACGCGCTGGACCGCGGCTACGTGCTGTCCTTCACCGGGAACGTGACCTTCAAGGCCAACGAGCACCTGCGCGAGGCCGCCCGCCTGGCCCCGGCCGGTCAGCTGCTCGTGGAGACCGACGCCCCCTACATGGCCCCCGAGCCGTTCCGCGGCGCCCGCAACGAGCCCGGGCTGATCGGGTACACGGCCCGGGCCGTGGCCGAGGTGCGCGGGCAGTCGCCGGAGGAGTTCGTGGCGGAGGTCGGCGAGACCGCCCGCGCGGTCTTCGGCCTCACTGTCTGATGCGAACCGTGTGATGCGAACCGTCTGATGCGAACCGTGTGACGCGAGTGGCTCATGGGCAATGTGGGGCATTTGTAACGATTCGTGATCTGAGCTCCTCGTCGTCGTCGCACGTCATGGGCGTCACTTTGCCCCGGCAGCGCCTACTCGTTACGCTATCGTGATGTAACGCGGACGGCCGGATGGGCGCCCGCGGGCGATGCGAGGAGAGAACTGACCAGTGGTTGACGACGCACGGACCGACACACCCACGGGCGCGATGGGCGTGTTCGCCCCGATCCACCGCATCCACCGGTCCCGCTCGACCATGTTGCGGCTGTCCGTGGCCGGCATGCTCACCACCCTGGTCGTGGGCGGCGTGAGCGCGCTGGATCAGCGCACCGAGTTCACCCTCGAGGTCGACGGCGCGCCGATCGAGCTGGTCACCTTCACCTCCGACGTGCGCACCGCCCTCGAGGAGGCCGGCTACAGCGTGGACGAGCGTGACGTGGTGATCGCGCCCGGTGACCGTCTGGACGACGGCGACACCGTGAAGCTGCAGCGCGCGCGGCCCGTGACCGTCGAGCTGGACGGGCGGCCCGAGCAGGTCTGGACCACCGCCACCACCGTGGCCGAGCTGATCGCCGAGCGTGGCGACGTGCCGCCGCGCAGCTACGTCACCCCCCGCATCGACGCCGAGGTCCCGCTCGACGGCACCCGCGTCTCGGTGGTCACCCCGCGCGCGCTGCTGCTGTCCGATGGCGGCGGCCCGGCCACCCCGCTCGCCTCGCCCGGCGACACGGTCGGGGAGTACCTCGAACGCGCGGGCATCGCCCTGGGCCCGCTGGACACCGTCGAGCCCGCCGCCGACGCGCCCGCCACCCCCGGTACCCAGGTCACCATCACCCGCGTGGCGATCGCCATGGAGACCGCGGTCGAGCAGTACCAGGCCCCCGAGAGTGTCACCGAGGATCCCGAGGCGCCCGAGGGCGAGCGCACGGTGGTCGAGCCCGGAACCCCCGGCGAGCGCGAGGTCAGCTACTCCGTGACCCGCGTCAACGGAGTGGAGACCGAGCGCGAGCGCAGCGCGGAGATCGTCCGCACCGAGGCCCGCCCGGCGGTCGTGAAGGTGGGCACCAAGCCCGCGCCGTCGGTGCCCGAATCCTCCCGCGGCAGCGTCTGGGACTCGATCGCCCAGTGCGAGTCCACCGGCAACTGGAGCATCAACAACGGCAACGGCTACTCCGGCGGCCTGCAGTTCGCCGCCGGTACGTGGGCCGGCCACGGCGGCACGCAGTACGCGCCCAGTGCCCACCTGGCCACGCGGGAGCAGCAGATCGCTATTGCCGAGAAGGTCCAGGCCTCGCAGGGCTGGGGCGCCTGGCCCGCCTGCACCTCCAAGCTGGGCCTGCGCTGACCGCCCCGGACGCGACCTTCCGCGGAAAGGCCGACCTACTCGGCCCGCAGGAGGTGCGCGCGCTCGCCGCAGAACTGGACATCAAGCCCACCAAGTCGCTCGGGCAGAACTTCGTCCACGACGCCAACACGGTCCGCCGGATCGTCATCGGCTCCGGGGTGGGGCGCAGCGACACCGTGATCGAGGTGGGGCCCGGACTCGGGTCGCTGACCCTGCCGCTGCTCGACGCCGCCGGTCACGTGGTGGCGATCGAGATCGACCCGGCGCTGGCCGGGCGCCTGCCCCGCACCGTCGCCGAGCGGGCGCCGGAGCTGGCCGGGAACCTGACCGTGGTGACGGCCGACGCCCTCGCCGTCCGGGGGGTGGACCTGCGCAGCACCGATTCCCACGGCGCGGATCTCGGCAGCACCGACCCGGGCGTGCCCGCGCCCACCGCGCTGGTGGCCAACCTGCCCTACAACATCTCCGTCCCCGTGCTGCTGCATCTCCTCGCGGAGGTGCCGACGCTGCGGACGGCGCTGGTGATGGTGCAGCTCGAGGTGGCCGACCGGCTGGCCGCACCCCCGGGTTCCCGCGTCTACGGGGTGCCGAGCGTCAAGGCCGGCTTCTTCGGCACCGTCCGCCGCACCGGCACCGTGGGGCGCAACGTCTTCTGGCCCGTGCCCAACGTCGAGTCGGGGCTGGTGCGGATCGACGCGTACGAGACCCCGCCGTGGGACCTGGGCGAGGCACACCGCCGCCGGGTGTTCGCGGTGGCCGACGCCGCCTTCGCCCAGCGGCGCAAGACCCTTCGTGCGGCACTGTCCGGCTGGGCGGGGTCGCCCGCGGACGCCGAACTGGCGCTGGTCGAGGCCGACGTGGACCCGAAGGCGCGCGGGGAGCAGCTCACCACCGCCGACTTCGTCCGCATCGCCGAGGCGGCGCGGCGGCTCGGGATCGGGCAGGTGCGCCGCGAGCCGTAAGCTGGACGCCGTGCCCCGTGACGTCTCCACCCTCACCGGCGCGCGCGCCGTGACGGCCGTCGCCCCCGCCAAGATCAACCTCCACCTGGGGGTCGGCGACCTGCGCGCCGACGGATTCCACGACCTGCTCACCGTGTACCGGGCCGTGGACCTGTGGGAGCAGGTCACCGTGTCGCTCGTCGACGACGACCCCGACGACCCCGGCCACGACGACGAGGTGGTCGTCTCCGGCCCCGGCGCAGCCCAGGTGCCCACCGATCGGTCCAACCTGGCTGCCCGGGCGGTCGATCTGCTCCGCGAGGAGGCGGGGTCGGACGCTCGGTTGGCCATCCGGATCGTCAAGGGCGTCCCCGTGGCCGGCGGGATGGCCGGCGGCAGCGCGGACGCCGCGGCCGCGCTGGTGGCCACCGATCGGCTGCTCGGCCTGGGACTGGGCCGCGCGGCGCTCGAGGAGCGGGCCGCCACGCTGGGCAGCGACGTCCCCTTCTGTCTCCGCGGCGGCACGGCCCTCGGCACGGGCCGCGGCGAGAAGCTGGCGACGCTGCTGCGCGCCGGCGCCGAGCAGCACGTGGTGGTGGCCCTGGCCGACGGCGGGCTGTCCACCCCTGTGGTGTTCGCCGAACTCGACCGGCTGCGCGATGACCGGCAGCGCGAGGGCGGCGGTCGCGATCCGGCCCGCGCCGGCGGCGTTACCCGCGCCGGCGGCGTTACCCGCGCCGGCGGCGTTACCCGCGCCGGCGGCGTTACCCGCGCCGGCGGCGTGGAGCCGCTGGTCGAGGCGCTGGCCGGCGACGACCCGGCCCGCGTGGCCGGGCTGCTGGCCAACGACCTCCAGCCCGCCGCGCTCTCGCTCATGCCCGCCCTCCGCAGAACCCTGCGCGCCGGGCAGGAGGCGGGGGCGCTGCACGGCCTGGTCTCCGGCTCCGGGCCCACGTGCCTGTTCTTCTGCTCGGACCGCGAGCACGCGATCGCCGTGGCCGCCGAGGTGAGCCAGGCGGGCGTCGCGCGCGAGGTCCGCATCACCCACGGCCCGGTCGGCGGCGCCCACATTCTTGATCACCCGCAACAGACCACGGAGCAGTAATGGCCCCCAGTAATCTCATCAATCTCGAGCAGTGCTCGGTGTCCTTCGGGATCCGGCAGGTACTCGACGACGTCTCCCTGGGCGTCAACGCCGGCGACCGCATCGGAGTGGTCGGCCTCAACGGCGGCGGAAAGACCACGCTGCTCGAGATCCTCACCGGGGTCGCCGAGCCCGACACCGGCCGGGTGTCGATTGTGAGCGGTCTGCGGGTGGCCGTGGTCACCCAGCGCACCGTGCTGGCCGCCGACACCGTCGGCGCGGCCGTGATCGGCGGGCTCGGGATGGACACCCACGAATGGGCGGGCGATTCGCGGATCCGTGCCGTGCTCGACGGCATCGGCATCCACGACCTGGGCCTGGACACCCCGGTCGCCGACCTGTCCGGCGGCGAGCGCCGGCGGGTCTCGCTGGCCGCGGCCCTGGTGCAGGACCTGGACCTGCTGGTGCTGGACGAGCCGACCAACCACCTCGACGTCGAGGGGGTCCAGTGGCTGGCGGATCACCTCCGCTCGCGATCGAGCGCCCTCGTCGTCGTCACACACGACCGGTGGTTCCTCGACACCGTCGCCACCTACACCTGGGAAGTGGTCGACGGCCGCGTCGAGCAGTTCGAGGGCGGGTACAACGACTGGGTGTTCGCCCGGGCGGAGCGGGACAGGCAGAGCTCGATCACCGAGTCGCGGCGGCAGCAACTCGTGAAGAAGGAGCTGGCCTGGCTGCGTCGCGGCGCCCCGGCCCGGACGGCCAAGCCCAAGTACCGCATCGAGGCGGCCGAGGCGCTGATCAAGGACGTGCCGCCGCCCCGCGACTCGCTACGTCTGTCGAGCTTTGCGGCGCGGCGGCTGGGCAAGGTCGTGATCGAGCTCGAGGACGCCCGCCTGGAAGCCCCGGACGGCCGCGTCCTGGTGGACGACCTGACCTGGCGTCTGGCCCCCGGCGAGCGGCTGGGCCTGGTCGGAGTGAACGGCTCCGGAAAGACCACGCTGCTTCGCGCGCTGGCCGGTGCGGCGCCGCTCGCGGCCGGGCGGCGCAAGGAGGGCAAGACCGTCAAGATCGGCTGGCTGCGCCAGGAGCTGGACGACCTTCCGCTGGATCAGCGGGTGCTCGAGGCGATCGAGGACGTCGCGATGCGCGTGACGTTCGGCGATTTCGAGCTGTCCGCCGCCCAGCTGGCCGAGCGACTGGGCTTCTCCCCGGCCCGCCAGCGCACGCCCGTCGGGGACCTGTCCGGCGGTGAGCGTCGGCGGCTGCAGCTGACGCGCGTGCTGATGGCCGAGCCCAACGTGCTGCTGCTCGACGAGCCCACCAACGACCTCGACATCGACACCCTGCGCCAGCTCGAGGACCTGCTCGACGGGTGGCCCGGCACGATGGTCGTGATCTCGCACGACCGCTACCTGGTCGAGCGCATCTGTGACTCGGTGTGGGCGCTGTTCGGCGACGGCGGGCTCACCAACCTGCCGCGGGGGATCGACGAGTACCTCGAGCGCCGCAAGACCGCCGGCGCCGCGGGCGACTCGGGCAAGAT
The DNA here is from genome assembly GCF_033142235.1 of Rhodococcus sp. IEGM 1408. Classification (NCBI taxonomy): domain Bacteria; kingdom Bacillati; phylum Actinomycetota; class Actinomycetes; order Mycobacteriales; family Nocardiaceae; genus Rhodococcus; species Rhodococcus sp. IEGM 1408. The sequence goes on along the minus strand of NZ_JAWLRW010000004.1, from coordinate 60,249 downwards.
CTTGCGCGATCTGCCGGCCGGACCGACCTCCGCTGGCTCTGCTGGTGGCGGCTCCGGCTCCGGCTCGGGCGGCCGCGCGGGCGGGTCGGGCGGCTCGGCGCTGAGTTCCGGCGAGGAGCGGGTGCTGCGCAAGGAGATGTCCAAGATCGAGCGCCAGATGGGCAAGCTGGACAAGCGCGAGGTCGAGCTCCAGGCCCTCATGGCCGCCGCCGCCGGGGAGGCCATGGACTCCGAGAAGCTGGCGTCGCTCGACAGCGACCTCAAGGACGTCGCGGGGGAGAAGGGCCAGCTCGAGGACCGTTGGATGGAGCTCGGCGAGCAGGTCGACGGCTGAGCCCCGGCGCCCCCTCCGCCCCGCGCCGCGTGCGCTCGCGCCCCCTCCGCCCCGCGCTCCCAGTTGCAGGCTTGTCGTAGCTACTGCGAAAAACCAGGTTGGTTTTCGCCGTGGTTACGACAAGACGCTGAGCAGGGTAGTGGGTGGGTCGCTCGGGCTGCAGCGTGCGAAACGACACCGGAGCGGTGTGCGCCCCCGAGCGACTTGTGGATGGTCGTCCGCACTATCCACAGGAGCGCTCTCCGCCGTGTCGGTACGGTCCGATCTGGATCACGATTGGCGCGTGCAGTCATCGGAACCGCCAATGCCCTTTCTCGGCAGCGAGGCCCTAGCAGCTGGTCGAGTGACTCCCTACCAACTCCGGACAATTCACCGTCGGCTGTTCCCAGACGTCTACGTTGACGCGGCCTCGCCGGTGGAGCCTCGAATTCTGGTGCGCGCCGCACTCCTGTGGGCGCCGACGGGATCGATAGTCGGCGGGCTCGGCGCAGCCCTGCTCCATCGCGAACGCTGGTTCGCACCGGATTCCGTGGGCCGGGAGATCGACATCTACTCGGTCGGGACACCGCGGTCAGCCCGCGGCGTACGCATCCGGAGATTGGCACGGGAGCTGCCACCAGATCACGTGGTCACGGTCGGTGGATTACGGGTCACCTCCGTACCGCGTACTGCGGTGGACGTGGCGCGATGGGAAGACGACGACGACGCGGCCATCGCCAAGATCGACGCAGTCTGCAACCGGGGCCGAACGGACGTGGCAGTGGTCGGCGCGGTGGCTGAGCAGATGGTGGGGGTGCACGGGGTGGGCCGAGTTCGTGCACTGCTCGGATCGTGCGACCGGCGGTCGGACTCTCCACCCGAGACCCGAATTCGGCTGCTGCTCGTGCGGGCGGGGCTGCCGGCGGCCACCCCGCAGCTGGTGATCCGGAACGAGTTCGGAGTGAAGATCGCCACTGCCGATCTGGGATATGAGAAGCAGAGAGTCGCGATCTTCTACGACAGTGAGCTCCACCGGCGGAAGTCCGACTGGGAGTTCGATGCCTGGGTGAATGCCCAGCTGGCAGAGCTGGGCTGGCTGCCGATCCGGATTACCGCACAGATGCTGCGCAGCCCACTGATGGTGATTCGGCAGATCAGGGCGGCATTGACGCGCCATTCACGGCCGACGTGAAGCGGCCCCCCGCCCCGAACCTGCGCGCCCCGCGGCCCCCCGAGCGTTGTGTCGTAGCTACTGCGAAGAATCACGCCGAATCCCGCAGCAGTTACGACAAACTTCGCGGATCAGGCCGGCAGGGATCAGGCCGCCATGGATGAGGCCGGCGCGAATCTGGCCGGCAGGGATCAGAGAGCAGGGATCAGTGGGCTGCGGTTCGGATGGCCGCCAGGAGGGCGTCGGAGTCGGTGAGGTCGGGCAGGACGGCGTGGGCACCGGCCGCGTGGAGTCGGCCGGCGGAGACCCGGCCGGTGGCCACGGCGACGCAGCGGGCGCCCGCGTCGAGCGCCCCGCGGACGTCATGGACATGGTCGCCCACGACGACCGCGTGTGAGGCGGACACGTCGAGGCCGCGGGCACGGGCGGTGACGACGGCGTCGCGGACCAGGTGCGCGCGGTCGACGTGGTGATCCCCGAACGCCCCCAGCGCGGGATCGGGCAGGCCGTCGAATCCGCACAACCCCAGCTTGAGCAGGGCAGTCCGGCGCATGTTGCCGGTGACGATCCCCTGGTGCAGCCGCTCGTCCGAGGCGAGCGCGGCAACCGCGTCGTGGGCGCCGGGCAGCGCTCCGCCGCCGGCGTCGAGGAGGTCCCGGCCGAAGGCCTCGCACCGCTCGGCCACGGCGTCCATCAGGCGGGTGACCACCTCGTCGTCGGGCCGCTCCATCCCGTTCCGCTCGAGCAGATCGGTGAGGATCGCGCGGTCGGTCCGCCCGGCGAACGACGCGCCCATGACGGGGTCGCGGCCCAGGAACCCGGCGAGCGCGGGGGTGATCATCCGCGTGCCGAAGCCGGCCGGATCGAGCAGCGTGAGGTCGAGGTCCCACAGGACCAGCACGGGTCGGCTCACGTCTCGAGCGACCGGAGCATCGGTGCCAGCCAGGCGGTGAGGAACGCGCGCAGTTCGGCGTCGGATCGCGAGGCCGGATCGTCCAGGCACAGCACCGACCAGCCCACGTGCATGCTGATGTCGGCGAGGAAGTCGATGCGGCCGGAGAGCTCGGGGAACCGGTCGATGGCCGGGGAGAGCAGGGCCACGCAGTAGCCGTGCGCGCGCTCGGCGGCGCCGGGGTCGAAGATCGGGTTGCCCGTGCCGGAGAGCGCGAGCACCCGCAGCAGGGGATCGTCCAGGATTCGGCGCCGGGCCTCGACCATGGTCTCCACGAGCAGCTCCAGCGGCGACCCGACCGACGCGAGCAGGTCCGTGAACGCGCTGACCAGCGTGGTCAGACGGTCCGAGACCGCCTGGGAGACCAGCTCCTCGCGGGTGCCGAAGATGGAGTACACGGTCTGGCGGCTCACCCCGGCGCGCTTGGCCACGGCGGCGATGTTGACGCCGTGGAAGCCGGCCTCCCCGATGATGTTCCGGGTGGCTTCCAGGACGGCGTCTCGGGACCTCACACTGACCAGTATCCCGGCGACCTGGTCGGACCGCTGCCGGACCCTGCTCCACCCGACGCGGTTCCGTCGGCCGCGTCGTCAGATGAGGGTGCCCACGTCATGGCGGACGATCCGGTCCAGGGCGCGCTCGGCGATCGCGGCGATGGTCAAGGACGGGTTGCAGGCGGCGGTGGTGCCCGGGATGAGGGCGCCGTCGACCACGTACAGCCCGCGTTGGCCCAGGACGCGGCCGTCGATGTCGCAGACCTGGTCCATCACGGCGCCGCCCAGTGGGTGCCACGTGGAGTTGACCAGGCGGTTGGTGTCGGTGAGGTGGCCGGTCGGTCCGACGATCGCGCGGGCGGTCGGGTCGATGTGGCCGTGCAGGATCGCGGCGTCGCCGCCTGCGGGCCACCGGATCAGGCCCCGGTCGCCTGCCGCGTCGTAGACCACCCGGCCGCGATCGGCGCTGACCCCGTAGCCCACGAGCACGGTGGTGTGGACTGGCGGACCGAACGACGGCAGGGACGCCTGGATGATGGTGTGCGCGGAGGCGGGGTCGGACCAGTTGAGGCTGCCGTAGACCACCGGGCCGCCCTGGACCGGGCCGAACCCGGCGGTGGGGTCGGTCCACATGTAGATGCGGTCGGCGTTGGTGCCCCAGCCGGCGCCGATCGACTCGGGCAGGTCGGTGACGGCGCCGGTGGCGGCCGCGCGGGTGAGCAGGGTGGCGGTGCCCACCGAGCCGGCCGCGAGGATCAGGGTGGGTGCACGCAGGGTGAGCGTCTTGAGCACGGCGCCGGAGGTGTCGAGGACCTCCACGTCGAGCTCCCAGCGGCCGTCCGGCGTCCGGCGCATCGCGCGGACGTCGTGCAGGGGGCGCACGTCGACGAGCCCGGTGGCCTCGGCCTCGGCCAGGTAGGTGACGTCGACGGAGTGCTTGCCGCCGTTGTTGACGCCGAGCGAGCTGTCGCCGTTGGTGTACGACGGCCGCATCTCGCCGCGGAGCTCGGCCAACGCGTAGTCCCAGTCGATCGGCATGGGGATCTTGCGCAGCGGCAGTCCGGCGGCGCGGACCCGCTGGGCGAACACCCGCGAGGCGGCGTACGGGGCGGACTCGACCAGCTCGTCGGGGGCCTCGGCCAGCCGGAGCATCCGGGACACGCGCGGGTAGAACTCCCGGTCCATCTCCCGCCAGTCGATCGCACCCGGGAACCAGTTGTGGAACAGCTCCTCGGTGGGTTGGAGCGCCATGCCCTGGTAGATCAGTGATCCGCCGCCGACGCCGGTCGCGCACACCGAGGTCATGTTCTCGCCGACGGAGGCCTCGAGGAGCCCGGTGTAGCGGGGGAGGTCCACGGGCCGCCCGAACACCTCGGGTGTGGAGCGGAACCACAGCGCGCGTGCGTCCGGGGCGGTGGCGCTGGGGAAGGTGTCGGCGTTCGGTCCGGTGGGCCAGCGGCGGCCACGTTCGAGGACGACGACGGGGACGCCGGCCTGCGCGAGCCTGAGCGAGGCGACGCCGCCGCCGAAGCCGCTGCCCACCACCAGGACGCGATGCTCTTCCACCTCGTGCGGGATCCGACCGCCCGGCCGTGCGACGGCGGGGCCGGCGGAGTCGGTGTCCTGGGCGGACGCGGCGGCGCCCGTGCTGAGGGCCGCGATTCCGGCGGCGGCGACGGAGCCGAGGAAGCTCCGGCGGGAGAGGTGGGGCATGCGGCCTCCGATTGACAGCAGAGGCGACAGGCGTCACCCGCGTGAAAGCTAGACAGTATCCACCAGACTGTCAAGAACGATCTCCGGCCCTCGGGTGAACGTTCCAGGGGCCGACGGGTACCTCCTGGACGTAGGATCGCCTGCTATGGGCAGCAAAAAGGACCACAAGAAGACCGCCGCGGAGACCGGGTCGGGGAAGAAGGTGCTCCCCAGCGGCCTGGAGAAGCTTCCCGCAAAGGCGTACGAGAAAGAGCTCGAGCGTCTGCAGGCGGAGCTCGTGGAGATGCAGGCCTGGGTCAAGGAGACGGGCAACCGGCTGGTGGTGGTGTTCGAGGGCCGCGACGCCGCAGGCAAGGGCTCGGCGATCAAGCGCATCACCCAGTACCTCAATCCGCGGCACGCCCGCGTGGTCGCGCTGCCCGCGCCGACCGAGGTCCAGAGGACCCAGTGGTACTTCCAGCGCTACATCGAGCACCTGCCCGCGGCCGGGGAGATCGTGATCCTCGACCGCTCCTGGTACAACCGGGCCGGCGTGGAACGGGTGATGGGATTCTGCACCACTGACGAGTACCGCCGCTTCCTCCATCAGGCGCCGATCTTCGAGCGACTGCTGGTGGAGGACGGGATCATGCTGCGCAAGTACTGGTTCTCCGTCTCCGACGAGGAGCAGGAGCGTCGCTTCCGGGACCGCCACCGCGACCCCATGCGTCGCTGGAAGCTCTCGCCGATCGACCTGGAGTCCATCAACCGGTGGGAGGCCTACAGCCGGGCCAAGGACGAGATGTTCGTGCACACCGACATCCCCGAGGCGCCCTGGTACACGGTCGAGTCGGAGGACAAGAAGCGCTCGCGGATCAACGTGATCTCGCACCTGCTCTCCACCATCCCGTGGGAGAAGCTCGAGCCGCCGACGTTCGAGATCCCGGAGCGACCCGAGGGGACCAGCTATGAGCGGCCGCCGCGCGACGAGTTCCGGTACGTCCCGGACGTGGCAGCCAAGCTGCTCGGCGGGTGACGGCGGGCGGGCGGTCCCCGGGGGCGAACTAGGTAGGAATTCCTAGTATCCCGACGACTCTCCGCGGCGGGCCTGCCACACTGGGGGTCATGAGCGAATTCATCACCACCCGCCGCGAAGGCCGGATGCAGCACATCGTCCTCGACCGCCCCAAGGCGCTGAACTCCCTCGACCTGGACATGTGCCGGTCCCTGCACGCCGCCCTCGACGCGGCCGCGCAGGACACGGGCGTCGAAGCGGTGGTCACCACCAGCACCTCCGAGAAGGCTTTCTGCGCGGGCGGCGACATCCGCGCGCTGCGCGACGCCGCCGCCGCCGGGGACCACGCCACCAACCGTGAATTCTTCTCCGAGGAGTACGCGATGGACCTCGCGTACCACTTCCACCGCGTGCCGACGGTCGCCGTGATCCACGGTGTCGCGATGGGCGGCGGGCTGGGCATCTCCATCAACGGCTCGCACCGCGTGGTGACCAAGAAGGTCATGATGGCCATGCCGGAGACGGCGATCGGGTTCATCCCCGACGTCGGCGCCAGCCACTTCCTGCCGCGACTGTGCGGCGGCGGCGCCCGCGGCCTGGCGGTGGGGATCTACCTGGGCACCACCGGGGTCCGGATGAACTCCGCCGACGCCCTCTACACCGGTCTCGCCACCCACCTTGTCGACGACGAGGACCGCGACCCCTTTGTCACCGCCATCGGCGAAGACGGCCTGGAAGCCGCCCTCGAGCGGTTCACCCTCGACCGCTCGGCAGCGGGGGAGTCCGCCGTCGAGCGCCACATCGAGCGGATCGAGAGCGTCTTCTCCCGCGAGACCGCTCAGGAGATGATCGCCGCGCTGGAGTCCGGCGAGCAGGACGAGTGGGCCACCGCGACGCTCGAGATGTTCCGCTCCCACTGCCCGACGTCGGTCGTCGCGACCATCGAGTTGCTGCGCGCCGGGGCCCGGGCCGAGGGCCTGCGCGAGTGCCTGGCGAACGAATTGGCGCTCGGCGGGTGGATCACCGCCCGGCCCGACTTTGTCGAGGGTGTGCGCGCCGTGGTGATCGACAAGGACCGCAACCCCACCTGGGACCCCTCCGACCTCGACGCCGTGGACACCGGCGCCATCCGATCGGCACTGGCCGCGAGCTAACAGGGTCTAGTCTGATCGGCGTCCAGCGCACGGGGCGCGGGTCGAGGAGGAGTCATGACCACCATCGGCGATGGCGCACGCCAGCCAGACATGCCCGCCCCACACGAGGAGCCCAAGGGCTGGGGGATCTCCGCGGTCACGGTGGTGGCGCTGGCCGCCGCGTTCGTGGTGCTCTGGGGGATCTCCGAGCACGCGAGCATGGTCATGCCCGCTTTCCTCGCCCTCAACCTGGTGATCGCCGCGCAGCCGCTCCAGAAGCTGCTCGAGCGCGCGGGACTGCCGAGGTGGGGCGGGATGATGATCGTCCTGGTGGTGCTCTACCTCGTGCTGGCCGCCCTGGTCGGGATGCTGGTGTGGGCGCTGTGGATCGCCGCCGAGGAGATCCCGCAGTACCAGGACAAGTTCGTCGAGCTGTACGAGCAGACCATCGCGTTCCTCGGCACCTTCGGGGTGAGCGAGGAGCAGGTCACCTCGAGCCTGCAGGGCGTGGACCCGACCACGATCGTCGGGACCGTCCAGAACGTGGCCGGGCAGCTGTCCTCGGCGGGCGGGCAACTCACCGTCCTGGTGATCGCGCTGACCTTCCTCGTCTTTGACGTCCCCGGCATCACCCGTCGCCGGGCCGTGATCGCCCGCCAGCGGCCCCGCCTGGCGGACGCGCTCAGCTCGTTCACCGACGGCGTGAAGTCGTACTGGATCGTCTCCACCGTGTTCGGCCTCATCGTGGCGGTCATCGACGTGGCCGCGCTGATGATCCTCGGGGTGCCGTTGGCCCTGGTGTGGGGTGTGCTGGCCTTTGTCACCAACTACATCCCCAACATCGGCTTCGTCCTGGGGCTCGTGCCGCCCGCGCTGTTCGCGCTGCTGACCGGCGGCCCGGTCGACGCCCTCTGGGTGGTGGTGATCTACAGCGTGATCAACCTGGTCATGCAGAGCTTCATCCAGCCCAAGTTCACCGGCGACGCCGTGGGGCTGACGCCCACCGTCACGTTCCTGTCACTGGTGTTCTGGTCCGCGGTGGCCGGCCCGCTGGGCGCGATCCTGGCAGTGCCGCTCACGCTCGCGGTCAAGACCTTCCTGGTGGACGCCGACCCGCGGATGAGTTGGTTCTCGACCTTCCTGACCACCGCCGACTCCGATGCCAAACGCGACCGGCGCCGCGCGGAGAAGCTGACCGGGGCCGGAGCCTAGCTGGTCGGGCCGGAGCCTAGCTGGTCGGGCCGGAGCCTAGCGACCGGGCTCGGCGGACCCGGCGGATTCTGAAGGCTCGGCGGGCTATGAAGGCCCGGCGGGTTCTGAAGGCTCGGCGACGCGGGTGAAGGTCCCGAGGCCGTTGCCCTCGAGCAGGTCGAGCGTGACCCGGTCGCCGTTGAAGGTCACGCTGCCGCGCGAGCCCGGGGTCCAGTTCTCGCTCTCCGGGCCCGCCGCGAAGGTGTCACCATCCCAGTGCTCGAGCGGCCAGGGAGCGAGCCCCCGACCCCAGGCGAGGGACAGCGCGTCGCCGGCCCGGCGCACCTCGAGGGTGCCGAAGTAGTCGTTGCGGTAGGTCCCGACGAGCTGGTCCAGGGGCCGCGGCGGCTCCGGGTCAGTGGGTTGTGGCGCGCCGGTCAGGTCTCCTACCGGGTCGAGCAGCTGTGCGAACGCCTGGCCGTAGAGCTCGCCCCAGTCCAGCGTCCGGTCCCCGTACTGGGCGAGGTCGGCGACGCGGGCGTTGATCGTCTCGGCCACCCCGACCGGCGCGGCATTGGTCAGGGTGATGATCCCCAGGTCGAGCGAGGGCATCATGAGCATCGCGGTGCCCGCACCCAGGGCGAACGCGCCCGAATGGCTCCACTGGACACGGCCCGAGGAACTGGTCGAGACGTTGAATCCGTAGCCATAGGCACCGGGGCGGTCCGCCGGGGACTGAGGCGGGGCGGAGACGATCTGTGGGGTGAGGGCCTCGCGCAGCGCCTCGGACGGCACCACCTGCGAGCCGTCGGCCGCCTTGCCGTCGCGGAGCACCATGGCCATCCACCGCGCCATGTCGGTGACCGACGAGCTCAGGCCACCCGCCGGGGCCTGGGCGTCGGGGTCGCGACCGGGGACGGCCGGGATCCAGTTGCCGACGGAGCCTCCGGGATCGGAGTCGGTGGCGCGGACGTGGCCGACCGCCCGGTTGTCCCGCTCGAGGAGCTCCTCGTGCGAGAACGAGGTGCCCGACATGCCCAGCGGCTCGAAGAGGCGTTCGCGGCCGAGCTCGTCCCACGGCGTCCCCGCGGCTGCGGCAACGGCCTCGGCGCCGGCGGTCAGCCCGAAGTTGGTGTACGCGTAGGAGGTTCGGAACGGGGTCAGGGGCAGGCGGCGCAGGCCGTGGAGGATCGCGGGACGGGCGTACCCGAGGTCCTCGAGGTCGTCGCCGGCGTGCTCGGGGAGGCCGGACCGGTGGGCGAAGAGGTCGCCGACGGTGACGAGCGGGGAGATCCGGGGATCGGAGAGCTCGAACCACGGGAGCTGATCGCGGACGGGTGTCGACCAGCCGACCTCGCCGTTAGCACTCTCCGCGGCCACCACCGTGGCGCTGACCGACTTGGAGATCGACGCCAGCGGGAAGACGGTGCGCTCGTCCACGTTCGCGCCGGTCCCGGTGTCGCGGACGCCGAAGCCCTCCGCTACGACCACCTCCCCGCCGTGCACCACCGCCACGGCCGCACCCGGGATGCCCGACTCCTCCAGCTCCTCCTCGACGATGTCCGTGACCTTGCCGATCGCGTACTCGATCCGGTCCTCGTCCACCTCGAGCCCCGAGTAGGCGGAGGGGCTCTCGCCGGGCGCGGCCTTGGGGATCGGGGTGCCGCAGGCTGTGCCGAGGACCGCCACGATGACGCCGGTCGCCGCCGCGCCCACGATCCGGGGGCGGTGGCGGCGTGGGGTCGGGGCCGGATCCGTGGTCATCGCCTGACATTAGCCCGTGCCGCCTCCTGCCCGGCGGAGGACCGCGCGCTCACCTGGCGGAGGACCGGGCGCGTTCCCAGTTGGCCGCCCACGCCTCGGCGCCGCCCATGAGCTGGCGTTCGAGCTCGGCGCGGTCGGGGCCAGCCCGGTGGATCACGTCGGCCGCCCAGTCCGCGTAGAGCCCGTACTGCGCCACGCCGTCGGTGTTGAGGTCGTAGACGCGCTCGCCGAACTTCCAGCGGTCCATCACCTCCCCGCTCGGGGCGGTGAACGGGTAGACCAGCGGATCAGCGGCGGCGCTGGGCCGCGGCTCCGCGAGCGGGGCGAGCCCGTTGACGTCGGAGCCGAAGCCGTAGCCGTCGACGGGTCGTGACAGACCGGACGTGTTGGCGCGCCACTGCTCGAGGAAGCCGGTCTCGAAGTTCTCCGTGGCGTCGGCGGGCCAGGCGAACGCCGCCACGAATCCGCCCTGCTCGTGCACCCGGCGGGTGTTGCCCTGCGTGGCCCAGGCGTGGTCCACCACCAGGCCGGTGTACCCGGCCTCGGCGGCCATGTCGAGCGTGCGGTGGGCGGTCTTGACGCCCATGTGGTCGATGTTGATCACCATGCCGCGGGCCATGAGGCCCCGGACCGCGTGCTCGCCCAGCGGGGTGAGTCCGCGGACGTTGCACAGCGGCGCCTCGGGGTAGACCGGCAGCGCCGCACCCGCCGGGGCGCCGGAGGAGGCCGCCGCCAGACCGTCCGCGACGACGGTGGCGGCCAGCGGCTGCGCGTGGTCGGCGTCGGGGCCCGCGCACGGTTCGGTCTCCCAGAAGCGCTGGCTCCCGATCTTGTTGCCGATGTTCACGGCCAGGCCCGCCAGGTCCTCGTCCATGCGGGCGCCGCCGAGGGCGTTGTCGAACTTGTGCACGGGGAACACCGTGGACACGCCCCAGGAGGCGAACTCGTCGAGGCCGCGATCGATGTCCCCGGCCGAGCACAGGGGCGTGTCGTCGACCAACCGGCAGCCGAACGGCTCCGACGCCTCCACGCCCAGCGTCACCGCGAGCTTGCCCTGCGCGGCGATCGCCCGCACGTCCTCCGGGGAGCGGGCGATCCGGAACCAGCCCTGACCGGGACCGCCGTACTCGGCGTCGATGTGCGCCTCCATCCGGTTCAGGTAGTCCACCTGGCGGCGCAGTTGTTGCATCTCATCGCACGACGAGCGCGCCGACACCCCGAGCCCGGTAAGCGCCTCACACAGCACCCGGTTGGCCACCAGGTGATTGTTCAGCACCCGCAGACCGCCACGCCACGCCCGCTCGATACCGGTGTAGTACGCCTGCTCGTGGAGTTGCGAGTCGTGCGAGGGCCACTGCGCGAAGGTCGGGAAGCCCTGAGCGCCACCGGGCAGATCCGTTCCGCCGAGGATCGACTCCAGCAGCGAGAAGTGCCCGGCACCGGAGTGCGTGGGGCAGTCCGCCAGCGCCTCCGCCATGCCGCCCGGGGCGAAGGGTTCTCCGCAGCGCAGCGCCCCGCCGAACGCCTGCGACGCCGCGATGTGCGCATGGGCGTCCACCATGCCGCTGATCGGCGCAGTGCTGATGGCACCGTCGCCGACCGAGGTGGCCGCCCGGGATGGCGCGGCGGTCAGGGGAACGGACAGGGCGACGACGACGAGGAGTGCCAACGCGGCCCGAGCCCATCGACCCGGGAGTGCATACCTCGTCGTCATCCCACCGCGCGCAGTCATGCGCCGACCATAAACCAGCGGTTACCGCTGGTGAGGCGGTTTCACCTCAGAATCGCCGCCCCGCCTCAGAGCTGCCGCGCGACCTCCGAGGCGACGAGCTCGAGGTGGTCGAGGTCGGACATGTCGAGGACCTGCAGGTAGACCCGGCGGGTGCCGACGGCGGCGTAGCGGCCGATCGTGTCGACGACCTCGGACGGGGTGCCGGCCGCACCGTTGGCCCGGAGTTCAGCGACGTCGCGGCCGATGGCCTCCGCGCGGCGGGCGATCTGGGCCTCGTCGCGGCCGCAGCAGAGCACGAGCGCGGCCGAGCGGATGATCTCCTCCGGGGCCCGGCCGCGCTCCGCGCACGCCTCGTCGACGCGGCGGTACTGCGTGGCGACGGCGTCGACGCCGGCGAACGGCACGTTGAACTCGTCGGCGAACCTGGCGGCCAGCGCGGGGGTGCGGCGTTTGCCGTGCCCGCCGACGATCACCGGCGGCCGCTGCTGCAGCGGCTTGGGCAGACCGGGGGAGTCGACCAGATCGACTCGTCTGCCACGCACGGTGACGGTCTCACCCTCGGGCGTGGACCACAGCGTCTCCAGCGCGCCGAGGGTGTCCTCGAGAAGGTCGAAGCGCTCGCCGAGCGGGGGGAAGGGGATGCCGTAGGCGGTGTGCTCGTCGTCGTACCAGCCCGCGCCCAGGCCGATGTCGAGGCGACCGCCGGACATCTGGTCGACCTGGGCGAGCGAGATGGCCAGCGGGCCGAGATGCCGGAACGTGACGGAGGTGAGCAGGGTGCCGAGCCGGATGGAGGAGGTCTCCCGAGCCAGGCCGGCCAGGGTGAGCCAGGCGTCCGTGGGCCCGGGCAGCCCGCTGACGTCGCCCATCTTGAGGTAGTGGTCGGAGCGGAAGAAGGCCTCGTACCCGAGGTCCTCCGCCGCCCGGGCCACGGCGAGCTGGTCGGCGTAGGTCGCCCCCTGCTGGGGTTCGACGAAGACGCGCAGGGAGACCGGGGAATCAGATGACATGGCACCCAGCATGCCCGCGGTCCGCGTGCCCACGCCAACTGTCCGTGGTGGCGAGCCCCCGACCGCCGGCCGGGTCGCGGTCTTGTCGTAACCATCTCGGTTATTTCGGGATATCCCCGCGCTGGTTACGACAAGAAACGCGGTAGTTGCCTCGCCAGCAGCCGTCAGCCGTCAGTTGCCTCGCCAGCAGCCGTCAGCCGTCAGTTGGTGTCGGCGACCAGCGGCTCGATGGTGAGGTGCTCCATCTCCTTGCTGATGTACTGCAGGCGCCACTTGTCGCCGAACAGCGCGAGCAGCTCGCCGTCGGTGCGCTGGAATACCTCGACCCCGCGCTGGCGGCCCAACTCGTCCGCGGAGGCGGCGTCGGTGCGGCGGGCGATCGAGTACGGCAGGCTGTCGACGATCACCTCGACGTTGAACTCGGTCTTCATCCGGGCCGTGACCACCTCGAACTGCATGGGTCCGACCGCGGCCATGACGGGGTTGGCATCGCCGCGGGCGTCGTTGCGCAGGATCTGCACCACACCCTCGGCGGCCAGCTGGTCCACGGCCTTGCGGAACTGCTTGTAGGTGCCCAGCGATTTGGTGCGCAGGACGGCGAAGTGCTCCGGGGCGAACTGGGGGATCGGCGGGAACTGCACCTTTTTACCGGTGTAGAGGGTGTCGCCGGGGGCCAGGGCGGTGGCGTTGACCAGGCCCACCACGTCGCCCGGGTACGCGGTATCGACGGTGGTGCGGTCGCGGCCGAACACCGTGAGCGCGTACTTGGTGGTGAACGGCCTGCGGGTCTGTGCGTGCTGCACGACCATTCCGCGCTCGAACTCGCCGGAGACCACTCGCATGAACGCCAGGCGGTCGCGGTGCGCGGAGTCCATGCCGGCCTGCACCTTGAAAACCACGGCGGAGAACGGATCCGAGGTCTCCCGCGGGGCGCCGGAGACGGTCTCCCACGCGCGCGGCGGCGGGGCCAGCTCGACCAGCGCGTCGAGGATCTGGTGGACGCCGAAGTTGAGCATCGCCGAGGCGAAGATCACCGGGCTGGTCTCGCCGGCCAGGTACATCTCCTGGTCGTGGTCCTGACCCATCGCCGAGAGCAGCTCGGACTCCTCGACGGCGGTCTCCCACTCCTGGCCCTCACGCTCGGCGGCGGTGGCCGGGTCGTAGTGCTCCTCGGGCGCGATTGTCGAGCCGCCGGCGGTGCGGGTGAAGTGGATGTACTCCTCGGGGGCGCCGTCGGATCCGCGTCGCAGCAGGCCCCGGTAGTCGCCGGCGATGCCGACCGGCATGAACAGCGGGGTGGGGACCAGGCCGATCTGATCGGCGATCTCGTCCAGCAGCTCCAGCGGCGCCTGCCCGGGCCGGTCCCACTTGTTGATCACCGTGATGATGGGCAGCCCGTTGTGCTTGCACACCTGGAACAGCTTGAGGGTCTGCGGCTCGAGGCCCTTGGCGGCGTCGATGAGCATCACCGCGGCGTCGACGGCGGTGAGGACGCGGTAGGTGTCCTCGGAGAAGTCGGCGTGACCGGGGGTGTCGACGAGGTTGATGACGTACGGCTCGTCGTCCTCGCTCAGCCCGGCCGGCTTGTACGTGAACTGCAGCGCGGTGGAGCTGACGGAGATGCCGCGGGCCTTCTCCATCTCCATCCAGTCGGACACCGTGGAGCGGCGGCCCGACTTGCCGTGGACGGCGCCGGCCTCGGTGATCACGCGGGCGTGCAGCGCGAGCGCCTCGGTGAGCGTGGACTTGCCGGCGTCCGGGTGGGCGATCACGGCGAAGGTGCGGCGGCGGGCGACCTCGGAGCGCACGTCCGGCGTGGCCCCGGACCCGTCGGGACCAGCGGGCCGTCCGGTCGTCCCGGTGTCCTCGGCGGTCTCCGTCACGCGTCCTCCTGAAAGCTCCGGCGGCACCTCGCCGTCGTCCTCCCAGGGTACGTCCGCGCAGGTTGGACCACCCAATCCGGCGGTGCGACCCGCGACGTTGGTGGGCGCTCGGATAAGTCGAGGTCACACCGGGCGCGGATGCTCGGTGCCCGGGGCGGGGAGGTGATTAACTCAAGCGTCATGGCCTGACGGGTCCTCTCCCGTCGCGTGGGCACGGCGGTTCCCCCTGCCGGTCTGCTGTCAGCGTGGGCCAGGTCTCTCGACGAACGGACGATCCACGTGTTCACGCCCCACTCCCGGCCCCTCTCCGCGGTCATGGCCTGCGTCCTCGCGACCGGGGCGCTCGCCACCTGCACCCTCACAACCGTGGCGCTGGTCTCGGCACCCGTCGTCGCTGGGCAGACCACTGCCCACACGGCGCCCGACAAGGTCACCCTGCTGAACATCACCGACTACCACGGCCGCATCGCGGCCTCCTCGCCGTCCACGGTGGCCTTCGCGGACACCATCGAGTCACTGCGCGCCGAGGCCGGGGCGGAGTCGAGCCTGCTGCTGTCGGCCGGTGACAACGTGGGCGCGACGCTGTTCGCCTCGTCGTTCAAAGACGACCGGCCGACCATCGACATCCTGAACGCACTGGGGCTCGCCGCCTCGGCCGTGGGCAACCACGAGTTCGACCGCGGCGCCGGAGACCTCCGGGACCGCATCGAACCGGCCGCGGACTGGGACTACCTGGCCGCCAACGTCACCGTGGACGGCGCGGCCATGAAGGGGTACTCGCTCCACGAGGTCGGCGGGATGACCGTCGGCGTGATCGGGGCGGTCACCCAGGACACGCCGACGCTCGTCAGCCCGGGCGCCCTGGTGGGCGCGGAGTTCAGCGATCCGGTGGACGCGGTCAACCGGGTCGCCGCCCAGCTGACCGACGACGACGAGTCCAACGGCGAAGCCGACATCCTCGTGGCCGAGTACCACGAGGGCGCCCCGGCCGCGGGCTCGATCGAGGTCGCGCGGGCCCGGTCCGCGGTGTTCGACGACATCGTCACCCGCACCGCCGGCAGCGTGGATGCGATCTTCACCGGCCACACCCACCAACTGTCGGCGTGGGAGGGTGAGCGGAGGGCGGGGGTCCAGTCAGGTCCTGCGGGCTCCGGCGCCTGGGGAGTCGGGTCGCTCGGTTCACTCGGCAGCTCCGGCTCCGCGAGTTCCGGCTCCGCCAGCTCCGGTTCCGGCACTGACGACCCGGTCGTGGCGGCCCGCCCCGTGCTGCAGGCCGGGTTCTACGGAAGCCATATCGGACGGGTGACGCTCGACGTGGATCCGGAGACGCGCGAGGTCGTCGGCTTCACCCAGGAGAACGTGCCGGTGCCCACGTCGGCCACCGGCGCCGACCTGTCGAACCCGGTGGTGGCCGAGGTCAAGCGGATCGTCGACGCCACGCTCGCCGAGGCCGAGATCGTGGGCAGCCAGCCCATCGGCACGGTCACGGGCGACATCACCACCGCCTACTCCGCCGGCGTCCGCGACGACCGGCAGTCGGAATCCGCGCTCGGCAACCTCGTGGGCCAGTTCTTCAAGGACGCCGTGATCGACCGCGGCGGCGCCGACCTCGGCTTCATGAACCCGGGAGGCCTGCGCGCGGAACTCCGCAACAACCCGGCCGGCCGGGACGGCAACGTCACCCGGGCCGAGGCCAACGAGGTCCTGCCGTTCGCCAACACGCTGGTCACCCTGTCGCTGACGGGCGAGCAGGTCCGACGAGTCCTCGAGCAGCAGTGGCAGCCCGCGGACTCGGGCCGGTTGTTCCGCGCGCTGGGGACCTCGGACAACCTCACCTGGACGTACGATCCCACCCGCCCGGCCGGCGACCACATCACCTCCGTCACCATCGACGGCGCCCCGCTGGACCCGGCAGCGAGCTACCGGGTGGCGGTGGCCAGCTTCCTCGCCGAGGGTGGCGACAACTTCACCGCGTTCACCGAGGGCACCGACGTGCGGGACACCGGACTCGTGGACTCGGAGGCGTGGCTGGAATATCTGGCCGAGCACCGCGCCGACGGCATCGCCCCGGACTTCGGCCGCAGGGCCGTGGCCGCCAAGAACCTGCCGGGCACGGTCCAGGCGGGTCAGGGGTACTCCTTCACCCTCACGGATCTCGACCTGACCTCGCTCGGCGCCCCCACCACGGTGGCGGTGACGGTGGCCCTCGGCGGGGCACCGCTCGGGACCTTTGCCGCGGTGCCCGGGATCGATGACGTGACCTTCGGGCCGGCCGCCCACGCGACGCCGCTCGACGGGCGCGTGGACATCTCGGTCACGATCCCGGCGCAAACCCCGGCAGGGGAGACCGCGCTGACGATCACCACCGACACGGGCACGGTCGTCACAGTTCCGGTCGTGGTCGGCGCCGCCGCGCCCGCTGCCGCCGTGGGCTGACGCCGAGGTCAGCGGCGGCGACGTCGCGGCGGCGCTGGAGAACGGCGCTCTCGTGGCGCTCCTCGACCGGCTGCGTTCTCTGTACGGAATGTGATCGCCCCGGTCGTCAAACGAGCCGACCGCGCTCTCCAGGCTCTGTCCGGTCAGTGATTCTCACGCAGGGCCGCCAGGTAGCGGCGGGTGAGCCGGTTCTGCTCGGCGCGGGCGATCGGCGCGCCGAGCCTGGCGATCAACGTGGCGTGCGCGGACTCGCCCTCGATCCGCAGGCGAACGCTGTCGGTGTCGCGGTCGTGCTCGACCACGAACGTCTCCCAGCCGCGCTCGGGATGGCCGGGCAGCGCGCGGTAGGTGAAGCCGCGGGCACAGGGGCCGTCGATCACCGTCGTGACCTCGCACGGTGCCGCGATCCGGAACCACGCCCCTGGTCCGGTGCGCGGCCGGAGCGTGACGATGCGGCGAGGCGCGGCGGGGCCATCGGCGACGACGACGAGGCCGGCCCGGCGGTGCATGTCCCAGTTGATCAGTGCGCGGCCCGCGCGGTCGAAGAGGTCGGCCCCGACGCCCAGGACTGCCTCGTGCTCGAACCGCCGGGGCCGGTTCACGCGGGGTGGACCTGGTTCTGCGCCGTTTCCAACCCGTGCTTGAGGAGCAGTTCCACGGCGTCGGCGGCGTCCTGGATCAGGAACGGAACGTCGGGCTGCTCGAGCTTGGAGAAGCGTTTGAGCACGTAGTCCGCGACCGCCATCCGTCCCGGAGGGCGGCCCACCCCGGCGCGGACACGGAGGTAGTCGCGGGTACCCAGCGAGCTGCTCACCGACCGCAGGCCGTTGTGGCCGCCCTCGCCGCCACCTCGCTTGAGTCGGACCAATCCGAAGTCGATGTCGATCTCGTCGTGCACCACGATCACGTCGGTGGGCGCGACCGAGAAGTACTTGGCGACGGCCGCGACCGGGCCGCCCGAGAGGTTCATGTACCCGCGCGGTCGCGCGAGGACCACAGCCTGGTCGGCGAGCCGGGTCTGGGCGATCTCGCAGTTGCTCCGCTTGTGCACCGAGAAGCTCGCCGGCATGGGCAGGGCGCGGGAGGCGAGCTCGCGGATCACGTCCCAGCCGATGTTGTGGCGGGTGCCCTCGTAGTCGGGCCCTGGGTTGGCGAGGCCCACGACGAGCTTGGGGCCGGAGGTCTCAGCGGTACTCACGTGCCCATGATCCCAGACCGACCCGGGCGCCGGCCCCATTGGTCGCTCGGGCCTGAGCGCGCCCCCCCCGCGAACGCTGCCTCTGCCGAACGCTGCCCCTGCCGAACGCTGCCTCCGGCGAACGCGGCCTCCGACTGAGTCGGCATCACACGCGCAGCTCCGCCCGGGCGGTGTCGAGCACGGCGGCGGTGAGGGCGTCGAGGTCGGGGGACTGGAGCTTCCAGTGCTGCCAGTACAGCGGGACGTCGAGCGGCCGGTCGGGGGAGACCTCGGCGAGCTCGCCCGACACCAGCCACGGAGTGGCCAACTGCTCTGGGATCAGCCCCCAGCCCAGGCCGGCGGCGATCGCACGGACGTGGTCGTGAGAGCTGGGGATGAAGTGCCGGGGGCCGGTGGGTTCGCGGCGTGCGACCCGCCGGTAGTGCTGGCTCTGGTGGTCGTCGCTGCGGTCGAAGTCGACGATGGGCGCTCGCCCCAGCGCGGCGGTGGGCGAGCCGTCCCGCAGGTGCCGGGCCACGAAGCCGGGGCTGGCACAGGCCAGGTACCGCATCGACCCCAGCGGCTGCGACCGGCAGCCCTGGACGGGCCGGGACTCACTGGTGACCGCCGCCATCACCTCGCCGCGCCGCAGCAGATCGGAGGACAGCGACTCGTCCTCGCGACGGAGGTCAAAGACGACCCGGCCGGAGGAGTGGACCTCGGTCATGGCGTCGAGGAACCAGGTGGCCAGCGAGTCGGAGTTGCAGGCCACGGACAGGACCACGTGCTCGGCCGGGGCGCCCGCGCCGTCGAATTCCCGGGACAGTGACTCCTCCAGGTGGAGCATCTGGCGGGCGGTCCGCAGCACCGTCTCGCCGGACTCGGTGGCCGTCACCGGTCGGTCGCGGCGGACCAGGATCCGGCCGGCGGAGTCCTCCAGCGCCCTGATGCGCTGGGACACCGCCGACTGGGTGAGGTGCAGGTGGGTGGCGGCGGCGTCGAACGAGCCGAGGTCCACGACGGCGGCGAGGGTCCGGAGCTGGTCCAGGTGCAGTGGGAGCATAAGTAGAACTGATGGTAGTCCACGAACTGTAGTGGCACTACTCGACGGGCGGAACCTAGCGTGGATCCGTGACCACCACTTCTACGCTTCTCATGGGCGCCGGCATGGGCCTCGGGCTCATCGTCGCCGTCGGCGCCCAGAACGCCTACGTACTGCAACGCTCGATCCGCGGGGACGTGGCGATGGTGCCCATCGTCGCGTTCTGCGTCCTCTCCGAAGCGGCGTTGATCCTGCTCGGCGTCGCGGGCGTGGGCGCGCTCGTGGAAACGGCGCCCGAGGTGCTCACCGCGATGAAGTGGCTCGGCGTGGTGTTCCTCCTGGCCTACGGGACCTTCGCCGCGGTCCGCGCGGTTCGCCCGGGCGGCGGCCTGCAGGTGGACGGGAGCGCGCGGATGCCCTCGACGCTGGGCGCGGTGGCCGCGTGCGCGGCGTTCACCTGGCTCAACCCACACGCCTATCTGGACAGCGTGGTCTTCCTGGGCACGCTCGCCAACCAGCAGGCAGGGGATCTGCGATGGGCGTTCGCGGCGGGAGCCTTCCTCGCCGGCACCGTGTGGTTCTCGGCGATCGGCTTCGGCGGCAAGGCGCTGCGGGGGGTGTTTGCCAAGCCCGGGGCGTGGCGGGTGCTGGACGCGGGGATCGCCGCGATGATGGTCGTCCTGGCCGTCGGGCTGATCCTCGGCTGACGCTGCAGGGAAATGGCCGCGGGCCCGGCACGACCGAGTGGTCGTACCGGGCCCGCAGTGTTCCCGCTGCCGATCGAGCAGCAGCAGGGAGGACTACTCGGCGGACTCGGCCTTGTCGGCGGCCTGGGTCTCCGCGATCGCACCCGCGACGCCCTCGTCCTCGCCGGCCTCGAGGTCCGACTCGGACGGCGCCTCGATGATGTTGACGATGAGCATCTCCGGGTCGGAGACCAGGGTGGTGCCGGCGGGGAGCTCGATGTCGGCGGCGGTGATCCGGACGCCGGCGGCGGCGTCCTCGACCGAGACCTCGAAGTCCTCGGGCAGGTTGGTGGCGTCGGCCTCGACCTCGATGTAGCTGGCGTCCTGGGTGACCAGGGTGCCCGGCGCGGAGTCACCGGTCAGGGTGAGGGAGATCTCGACGACGACCTTCTCGCCCTTGCGCACCACGAGCAGGTCGGTGTGCTCGATGATGCGGGTCAGCGGGTGCACGTCGATCTGCTTGGGCAGGGCCAGCTGCTCCTCGCCCTCGATGTCGAGCGTGAGGAGGGAGTTGGTGCCGTGCGCACGGAGCACCGCGGAGAACTCGAGGGAGTTCAGGAGAAGGTGGCGCGGCTCGGTGTGGTGGCCGTAGAGCACAGCGGGGACCAGGCCCTCGCGACGGGCGCGGCGGGCGGAGCCCTTGCCGAACTCGGAGCGGATCTGGGTGGTGAGGTTGTTGACTTCTCTGGCCATGGTGGACCTTCTCTCGGTGGGGAGCATGTTGCGCTCTGCGGGTGATGACCTCCCCGGCGACCGAGACGATCGCCCGGGCGGCCCGCCAGGGACCACACCGATCAAGATCGCGTCGATAACGGAGTAGCCCGCACACGGGCCCTCCCTCGCCGAGATGACCGCACCAGCCTAGCGGCGGGTCACGGGCGGCGACAAATCGCTAGAGGATGTCCTCGACGGCCGCGGTGGGGCGAGCCAGGCGGGTGCCCTTGGGTGTGACGACGAAGGGCCGCTCGATGAGCTTGGGGTGGGCCACCATCGCCTCGAGCAGTTCGTCGTCGGAGGCCTCGAGGAGGCCGAGTTCGGTGAACTCGGCCTCCTTGACTCGCACGGCCTGCCGGACCGTCAGCCCGGCGTCCGAGATGAGCGTGCGCAGCTCTTCCACGGTGGGAGGGGTGTCGAGGTACTTGATGATCGTCGGCTCGACACCGCGCTCACGCAGGAGCTCCAGCGCCTGCCGGGACTTGGAACAGCGGGGGTTGTGGAAGATCGTGGCGTCCCCCGCGTCCCCCAGGTGCCCAGCGGCTCCCGAATCCCCGGCGACGTCGGCGGACATGTTAGGCCGAGCCGTTGAACAGGCTCGTCACCGAGCCGTTCTCGAAGACCTCGCGGATGGTCCGCGCCAGCAGCGGGGCGATGGACAGCACCGTGAGGTTGTCGAACCGCTTCTCCGGCGGGATCGGCAGCGTGTCGGTGGTGATGACCTCTTTGGCGCCGCAGTTGGCGAGGCGCTCGGCGGCCGGGTCGGAGAAGATGCCGTGGGTGGTGGCGATGATCACGTCACCGGCCCCGGCGTCCTTGAGCACCTTGACCGCGCCGGCGATGGTGCCGCCGGTGTCGATCATGTCGTCCATCAGGACGCAGGTGCGGCCCTCGACGTCGCCCACTACGCGGTTGGACTTCACCTGGTTGGGGACGTTGGGGTCGCGGGTCTTGTGGACGAAGGCCAGGGGGGCGCCGTCGAGGGCGTCGGCCCACTTCTCGCCCACCTTGACGCGGCCGGCGTCGGGGGAGACCACGCAGATGTTGTCGGTGCCGTAGTGCTCGCGCACGTAGTCCGACAGCTGGCCCTGCGCGTGCATGTGGTCGACCGGACCGTCGAAGAAGCCCTGGATCTGGTCGGTGTGCAGGTCCACCGTGATGATCCGGTCCGCACCCGCGGTCTTGAGCATGTCGGCGATGAGGCGGGCCGAGATCGGCTCACGTCCCCGGTGCTTCTTGTCCTGGCGGGCGTAGGGGTAGAACGGCAGGACCGCGGTGATGCGCTTGGCGCTGCCCCGCTTGAGCGCGTCGATCATGATGAGCTGCTCCATGATCCACTTGTTCACCGGCGCCGGGGCGCTCTGCAGCACGAACGCGTCGCAGCCGCGGACCGATTTCTCGAAGCGGACAAAGATCTCGCCGTTGGCGAAGTCCCGGGCGGTCTGGGGAGTGACCTCGATCCCCAGCTCGGCGGCGACCTGATCGGAGAGTTCGGGGTGCGCGCGCCCCGCGAAAAACATCAGATTCTTCTGGTTGTCGATCCACTCGCTCACTGCGTGAGTCCGTCCTTCTAGGAGTCGTTCCGGGCACGAAGGGCGGCCTCGGCCGAGCCGGTATCCGGTCGGTTCTGGATCACCCAGTCGTCGATGTTCCTCTGTCGTCCGCCGGAGACCGCGAGGGCACCGGGCGGGACGTCGTCCTTGATCACGGTACCCGCGCCCGAATAGGCCCCGTCTCCGACGGTTACCGGCGCGATGAACATTGTGTCCGAACCGGTGCGGCAGTGATCGCCGATCACTGTACGGTTCTTGTTCACCCCGTCGTAATTGACGAACACACTGGACGCCCCGATGTTGGTGTGATCGCCGATCTGCGCGTCGCCGACATAGGTCAGGTGCGGCACCTTGGAGTGGGCCCCTACGCGCGACTTCTTGACCTCCACGAACGTGCCGATCTTGCTGCCTTCGCCCAGGTCCGCCTGGGGCCGCAGGTACGCGAACGGCCCGACCTGGGCCCGGGCCCCGATGGAGGCGCCCACCGCGTGGGTTCGCACCACGGTCGCGCCCTCGCCCACGGTGGTGTCCTGCAGGGTCGTGTCCGGTCCGATGGTCGCCGTGTCGCCGATCACCGTCGAGCCGGTCAGATGCGTGCCCGGGAGGATCGTGACGTCGCGGCCGATCTTCACGTCCACGTCGACCCAGGTGCTGCCCGGGTCGACGATGGTGGCACCCTCCCGCATGGCCGTCTCGCACAGGCGGCGGTTCATCTCGCCGGCGAGCGCGGCCAGCTGTACACGGTCGTTGACCCCGGCGACCAGGTCAGGATCCTCGATCCGGTGCCCACGGATGAGCCCGTTGTCCTGCCGGGCCAGTTGGATGATGCCGGTCAGGTACAGCTCACCCTGCGAGTTGTCCGTGCTCAACTTCCCCAGCTTGTCCCGCAGGACCTGCGCATCGAAGCCGTAGATGCCGGAGTTGACCTCGTCGATCGCCAGCTCGTCGTGCGAGGCGTCCTTGTGCTCGACGATGCTGAGCACCTCGCCGTCGTCGTTCCGCACGATCCGGCCGTACCCCGTGGGGTCGGGTGCCGTGGACGTCAGGACGGTGACGGCCGCGCGCGGCCGTATGTCGTGGCGCGTGACCACCTCGCGGAGGGTGTGGGCGTCCAGCAGCGGGATGTCCGAGGTGGTGACCAGGATCGTGCCCGAGAAATCGGCGGGGAGCGCTGCCATGCCCGAGGCCACCGCGCCGCCCGTGCCGTTCTGCTCTTCCTGGACGGCGGTGGTCACCGGGACACCCAGGTCGACGGCGAGGTCCTCGACAGCTGACCTGACCTGCTCGCGCTGATGACCCACCACCACCACGATCGAGTCCGGCTGGATCCCGGCCGCGGCGTGCAGTGCGTGACCGAGCATCGTCCGCCCGCACACGCGGTGCAGCATCTTGGGGGTGGCGCTCTTCATCCGGGTGCCGGAGCCGGCGGCCAGGACGATGACAGCGGTCTGCGTGCGAGCGGCCTGCTCGTGGTCGGTCTGAGTTGTGGTCATCAGGTCTCCTCGGGCGCGGTGGGCGCCGGCCTGGTCGGTGATGGGGTGGTGCAGCGAGTGCGCAATCGTGCGTCGATCGCGTGGCTCTTCGAAGGATAGGCGGTCGGTCCGACGGGCAGGGCCGGGCCGCGGCCGCGGGGGCGTGTGCGGGCTGAGGACTGCTGGCTGCGGGCTGCGGGCCGCGGGCTGCGGGCTGCGGGCTGCGGAGTAGCCTGCCCCGGGTGTCACTCCTGAGGCGGCAGCTCGCGGATACCCGGCCACTGGCGCAGCCGGACTTCCGCAGGCTGTGGATCGCCAACATCGTCACCGTGATCGGCGCCCAGCTGTCGATCGTCGCGGTCCCGCAGCAGGTGTTCGAGATCACCCGGAGTTCCGCGTACGTGGGGCTGACAGGGGTCTTCGCGCTCGTGCCGTTGATCGTGTTCGGACTGTGGGGCGGCGCCCTGGCCGACGCGCTCGACCGCCGCAAGCTGCTGATGGTCACCACCACCGGGCTCATCGTCACCGCGGTGTTGTTCTGGGCGCAGGCCGCGGCCGGCAACCGCAACGTGTGGCTGGTGATGATCCTCCTGGTCGTGCAACAGGCGTTCTTCGCCGTCAACCAACCCACCCGGTCGGCGATCATCCCCCGACTCATCCCGTCCGACCAGCTGGCCTCGGCCAGCGCATTGATGATGACCGTGATGCAGTTCGGCGCGATCGTCGGACCGCTGACCGCCGGCATCCTCATCCCCGTGGTGGGGTTGGAGACGCTGTATCTGGTCGACTCGATCGCGCTGCTGGCCACCCTGTACGCGGTGTTCCGGCTGCCGCCGCAGCCCGTCTCCGGGGAGCGCAGGTCCGCGGGGCTGCGGTCGGTGTTCGACGGGTTCGTCTACCTGGCCACCCGCCGCATCCTGCTGGCCTCGTTCCTGGTGGACATCATCGCCATGGTCTTCGGCATGCCGCGGGCGCTCTTCCCGCAAATCGCCACCGAGACCTTCGGCGACCCGGCGTCCGGCGGCACCGCCCTGGGTCTGCTGTTCGCCGCCATGAGCGTGGGCGCTGTGCTGGGCGGGGTGTTCTCGGGCTGGATTCCGCGGGTGCGCAGGCAGGGCCTGGCCGTGCTGGTGTGCGTGGCGCTTTGGGGCGTGGCGATGGTGGCGTTCGGGCTGTTCGTGGGCGCGGCCTCGCCCGACGGCTCCGCCTGGTGGCTGTGGCTGGCCGTGATCGCGCTGGCGTTCGGCGGCGCCGTGGACATGATCTCCGCGGCGTTCCGCCAGGCGATCCTGCTGGACTCGGCCACCGACGAGATGCGCGGCCGACTCCAGGGCGTGTTCATCGTGGTGGTCGCCGGCGGCCCGCGCATCGGCGACGTGGCGCACGGTGTGGCCGCGGCGTCGGTGGGCACGGCGGTCGCCGCGGCCGGCGGCGGGGTGCTGGTGGTGATCGGCGTGGTGATCGCCGCGATCGCCTTCCCGGCGTTCCTGCGCTACACCGTCCGCAGCAGGGTCCTCGGCGAGTCTGTCGAGCGGGGGAGCAAGGGCACGAACTCTTAACCGAGGAATGAGACCTGACCGCTCGGGGACAGCCTTTCGCAGCCGGCTGCCAGCGCGCGCACCACCCCCGCGAACTCCGACAGGCCGATTCGGATCCGGCCTCCCTGTAGCCCCTGTCTATTGACGCCCATCTCGTACCCGGTGACCACCGCATCTCCGAGGGGCATCAATCGCGGTCGTGCTGTGTTGACCCATGGCCACCGTTGCCCGGACTCGGCTCCGATCTGGTCCGTGACGAACTCCGGGTCGTGCCTGGGGTCGTCGAGAATCTCGAGGGCGCCCACGCAGCCGCCCTTCTCCTTGGAGTAGAGCAGGACGAGATCGCCGGGCTTGAATCCCGGGCGGTTCCCGGAATGGGACGAGAACCAGCCGTCAGGGTTCCAGTCGTCGGGATCCGGGGTTCCGTCCACGGCCTTGACCCAGAGGCCCACATCGGTGGCTCGCGCGTCGCCGATGAGCTGTTCGACGATGGACGCGAGCTGCTCGTTGGTGCCCCCCTCGGTCTCGCGAATAACCCGAGGGGGACGGGGAAGGGCGTCTGCACGCTGTTGCAGGTCGGTCAGCTCGTCAGTCCCGACGGCAGTTCCCTCGTACCACCACTCGTCCAGGGTCTTCTGCACCTTTCGGACCTCGGACCCGGGCAACCTGACCGATAGTTCGAGGTTCGGACTCCCGGCGTCGCCGAGCCCGGAATTAGTTAGATTGGCAGACCCGACCATCGCGAACCGACGTCCGACCACGTACGCCTTGGCGTGTAGCCGGGGACAGTCGCGAATCTCGACACCGGCCTCGAGCAGAAGGCGCAGCCCGTCGACCGAGAGGTAGCCGCCTGCTGCTGCGAGTGCGTCGAGGCGGGTGAGCAGGTACCAATAGTGCCCCGAGTCGGTGGCCCGCGCCGCCAGCTCCTTCGCGACCGCGTAGGACAAGAACGGACTCGCCAGTGTGACCTGCCCCAGGTCGGCGTCGAGTGCCTCGTAGAGTTCCGACCCTGCGCTGTCGACGATCATCGCGGTCTTCCGGCTTCCTGCAGGTGTGCTCTCCCGGTCGGAGGAGCCGGGGTGGTCCGTCCCGTAATCAAGGGCTCGGACGGACTCGAGATCGATGGTGTAGATCCGTCCGTCGTCCCCGATGAGGTCACAGGTGGACGCCGGTCCATCCCACGCTGGGGTCGGCGCATCCTTCGGTGACGACAAGAGGCGGCCCATTACCAGTCGCCCGGCTGTCAGCAGGGCGGGGTGGGCGCCGCCTCCGACCCGCTCGGATTCCGCGAGCCGGGCCCTGACACGTTCGTCCGGGCTCGCATCGGGCACCTGTGGAAAGTAGGAGTCCTCCTCGGTCCACCGCAGCCTGCAGTCGGGGCAGGCGAACTCCTCGGACACCACCGGAAGGACGCACCCCGCGGCTTCGTACCCCGGCAGCATCGGCAGGGCCGGCATACCCCAGATGACCCGGTGGGTGCGCATGGCGGAGCAGGACGGGCACGGCGGGCGATTCCGTCCGACGAGGTCGTCCAGTGCGGCCGGCAGCGGCGCGTGGAGAAGGTCGTGGCAGGCGTTGCACACCTCGACGGACTGGGCGAACTCCTCGGGGATATGGCCGTCAAGGATATGGGTCTCCAGAGGGATTTCTTCTGCGTCGCAGATCGGGCACCCGCTTTCGCGGAGCCGGCCTTCCGGATCCCGCTGCGTGCGGCAGGCTCTGGGCTCAAGTTCTCTCCACGGGGTCGGTGACCCTGCCTCCGCCTCGACGGCTTCCAACACCTCCTCGGCACGGGGTGGCTCGATCGTGCCCGGAAGATCGGGGAGTGGGTATCCGAGTCGCCGTTCGACCGCCAGCACGGAAATCCCCGAGGGGAATAGATCCACGGAATCGAAGTCGAGCCCATCCTCGTTCTGCGGCACCTCGATCAACACGTCCCATCCGACAATGGCGGGGCGGTCACCTCCGGCCACGTGGAGGATCGTCTCACCGGGGATGCAACCGTCAGGGAGGTGCCAGTCAAGATCGTCGAGCTCCGCGCGATCGTCTCCCGCCAGAAGCGGTAGCGCGCTGTACCCAGGGGTGATCACTGAGAGGTGCAGTCGCTCCGGACCGCCTGGGGCATGCGCACCGGTCATCGTCTCTCCGCTTCTCCTGGGTTCGGTGTCCGCGGCGTGATAGACCCACCGCGACGAGTGCATCACAGCACCCGGGTGCGACATTCGGGGAGTTCACGTCCTCATGCGAGGTGAGGTAGTGAGTCAGACCGCCGGGTACTGCTCGGCCTTGAGGAACCGCGCGAGGTGCGCGGCGTTGGACGAGAGCGTGGTTATGGTCGAGGCCACCGCCGACGGCGTCTCGTCGAGGTCCTTGTAGTCCACCGGGTTCATGGCCTCGTTGTTCCAGTAGGTGCAGCCCTGCGCGGGGATGGTGAACCCGATGTCGTTCAGGCCCTGGAACATGTCGGCCACGATCTTGTGGGCGCCGTCCTCGTTGCCCACCACCGCTACCACGGCGACCTTGCCGAACATCGCCGGCCGGCCCTCGTCGTCGGTCGCCGACAGCTGCGCGTCCAGGCGCTCGAGCACCCGCTGGGCGATGCTGGACGGGTTGCCCAGCCACGTGGGCGTGGACAGCACCAGGATGTCGGCGGCCCGGATCTTCTCGAGGATGGCAGGCCACTGGTCGCCGTCGCCCATGTCGTCGTCGACCCCCGGCCGCACGTCGTAGTCGGCCACCCGCAGGGTCTCGCCGGAGATCCCGTGCGGGTTCATCTGGTCGAGGATCTGCCGGGCGATGAGCTCGCTGCTCGACTCGGCCGGGGAGGCCTTGAGCGAACACACCAGTGCGATGGCCTTGAGTGAGGTGTCCATGGCGCGCACGCTAGGTGCCGGTCCGCGAGCGGACAACCGGTGAGGCCCGCGACCGACCGGTGGAGGCCGACGGGTGCGACCCCTACGGTGGGGCCCACTCGCAGGTGCGGGCATCGGAAGGCGGAGCAGATGGCACAGGACAAGACGGTGGCCGACCTCGTCGTCGAACGGCTGGTGGCCTGGGACGTCGAACGGATCTACGGCTACGCCGGGGACGGCAACAACCCGCTGCTCGGCGCGCTGCGCCGCTCCGAGGTGGGCCCGCGGTTCATGCGGGCGCGCCACGAGGAGTCGGCGGCGTTCATGGCGGTGGCCGACGCCAAGTACTCGGGCGGCGTGGGGGTGGTGAACTCCACGCAGGGCCCGGGCGCGGCGCACCTGCTCAACGGGCTGTACGACGCCAAGCTCGACAGCGTGCCCGTGGTGGCGCTGGTGGCCCAGCAGCACACCAGCGTGCTCGGCTCGGACTACCAGCAGGAGATCGACCTGAGCAGCGTGTTCGCTGACGTCGCCGGCGCCTTCATGCAGACGGTGGTGGCCGCCGAGCAGATGCCCATGGTGATCGACCGGGCGTTCCGCGCGGCCCTGACGCACCGGACCCCCGTCGTCGTCGTCCTTCCTCACGACGTGCAGAACGCGCCCGCGCCGGAGTTGGGCGGTGAGGAGGGCCAGGAACACGGCGTGGTGGTCACCGCGCCCGAGTGGACCCACGGGGTGGTGACACCTCGCGACGACGACGTGGCCCGCGCGGCCCGGCTGCTGGACGAGGGGGAGCGCATCGCGATCCTGGCCGGACGGGGCATGGCCGGTGCGCAGCAGGAGCTGATGGAGCTGGCCGAGCGCCTGGACGCCGGGGTGACGATGAGCCTGCTGGGCAAGCCGTACGTCGATGAGTCGCGGCCGCTGGTGGGCGGCACGATGGGGCACCTGGGGACCACGGCGAGCGCGCGCATCCTGCAGAACTGCGACACCCTCCTGATAGTCGGGTCCAACGACCCCTGGACGGAGTTCTACCCGGTGCCCGGGCAGGCGCGGGCCGTGCAGATCGACCTCGACCCGGCCAAGCTCGCCAACCGCTACCCGGTGGAGGTGGGCCTGGTCGGCGACGCCACGCTCGCGCTGAGCGCGCTGACCGAGCGGGTGGCCCGGCGGGACCGGACCGCCTGGCGAGCCGACGTGGAGAGGTGGGTGGGCCAGTGGCGCGAGATCTCCGCCGAGCGCGCCAACGTGCCGGCGCGGGGCCTCAACCCGGAGCTGGTCGCCCGGCGGCTCTGCCTGCAGATGCCGCACGACGCCCGGCTCGCCGTGGACGTGGGTAGTTCGGTGTACCACTACGTGCGGCAGATGGATCTGCCGACGACCGTTCCCGCGCACCTGTCGTCCACGCTGGCGTCCATGGGCTGTGGGATCCCGTACGCGATCGCCGCCAAGTCCAGCGCGCCCGCGAAGCCGGTGGTGGTGTTGGCCGGCGACGGGGCCATGCAGATGCTGGGGATCAACGAGCTGATCACCGTGTCCGAGGCGTGGCGGACGTGGGAGGACCCCACGATGGTCGTGGTGGTGCTGGCCAACGGCGACCTTGCGGAGGTCAGCTGGGAGCAGCGGGAGTCCGAACAGCAGCCGCGGTTCGCGCGGTCGCAGGAGGTGCCGCAGTTCGACATGGCCGGCTACGCCGAACTGCTGGGCCTGCGCGGCGTGCGGGTGGAGGACTCCGAGCAGCTCGACGCGGCGCTGGTCGCGGCGTTCACGGCGGACCGGCCGACGGTGATCGAGGCGGTCACCGACCCGGACGTCCCGCTCCTGCCGCCGTTCCCGCACGGGCGGGAGCTGTTGGAGGGGATGCGCACGGGTCTGGAGGCCGAGGGCGACGCCGGGACCCACGGACTCGAGTTGCTGGAGATCTACGCCCGTATGGAGGAGGAGCGGTTCACATGACCGGAGCCAACCAGCCCGTCGGACCGCGTCCGGACCGGGAGTTCACGCCCGGCGATCTGCGTGGCAACTGACTCGAGCTCCCCCGCCAGGACTCGAACCTGAAATACCTGAACCAAAATCAGGAGTGTTGCCGATTACACCACGGGGGACCGACCCTGTCCGGGTCGCTAATAGTCTGGCATACGCCCGCGGGGCGGGGCAGTGCAGACCTGCCCGCACCACTGGGCCCCGCTGGAGAGCGGCAGTCACCTGGTCAGCGGCCGTCTGCTCGCTGTGCTCGCGCCGTCTATCCTCGTAACACAACAGGGAGGGCGGATTATGACGGGCGAGGCAGTACCGGCGCCGAGGACCAGGATGACGGCCGCCAAGCGGCGGCAGCAACTGGTCGAGGTGGGCCGCCAGATCTTCGCCGAGTACGGCTACGACGCCGCGACGGTGGAGGAGATCGCGGCTGCCGCGAACGTTTCCAAGCCTGTGGTCTATGAACACTTCGGCGGCAAGGAGGGCCTCTACGCCGTGGTGTGTGATCGGGAGCTGGCCTACCTGGGCGCCGAGATCACCGAGTCGCTCAGAGGTGAGGGGTCGCGTCGGCGGATCGAGCGCGCGGTGATGGCGCTGCTGCGCTACGTGGAGGAGCGCACGGACGGCTTCCGGATCCTGGTCCGCGAGTCGTCGACGGTCGGTGGCAGCTCGTACTCGACGCTGCTCAACGATGCCACGGCCAGCGTGACCTACATCCTCGAGGAGGAGTTCGTGGCCCGGGGATTTGACCCCGTCACGACAGCCGTATACGCGCAGGCACTGGTGGGCATGGTCTCCGGTACCGCCCAGTGGTGGCTCGACGTGCGCGCCCCCTGCAAGGAGGAGGTGGCGGCCCACATCGTCAACCTGTGCTTCAACGGGCTCTCGCACCTGGAACCCGCTCCGACGCTCGAGACCGGGGTGCTGGCGGAGTACAACGCGCCGAGCAGCCCGGAGGGCGACCCCGCCGGCCGGGATCTGCGGCCGGGCCCGGCTCAGCCGTAGAGCCCGGACAAAGGAGGACTGAGGGCCCGGACGTGAGTTCACGTCCGGGCCCTCAGCGGTTTTTCTCGGCCGCGTCGCTCAGGCCATGACTACCGGTGCGGGCAGCCGGTCGACGTCGGCGCGCAGGCGGAATGCGACGGCGGCCATGACCGCGCCCACGGCGAGGCCGAACCAGCCGGCGAAGGTCACGAAGCCCTCCGTCGCGGCCGAGCCGAACAGTGCCAGCCCGAACCCGAGCGCGACGAGTACCGCGCCCACCGTCACCATGACCCACGAATCGGAGATCTGCGCACGCAGCGTGCGCGCGCCGTAGGCCACCAGCGCCCCGTTGGCCACCAACCAGGCGGCGAACAGCAGGGTCAGGGCCGTCGCGGAGAGGCCCGGCCAGAACAGCACCACCAGGCCTAGGATGATGAACCCCGCGCCGGTGGCGAGCAGGCCGCTCCGGCCGCGGTGGTCGGCCGGCAGTTCAAGTCCGGTGACGACGTTCATGGCGCCGTCGCCGATCGCGAACGCGGCCACCAGGAACACGGCGAACACCATGCTGGTGCTGGATGCGGCGAGCGCTGTGGCACCCAACGCGATCGCCAGGCCGCCGCGGACCAGTTGCATCCACCAATTACGGGTGAGGGTTTCGATCATTGCTTCCACCTTCTCTTCCGGCCTCCTCCGGCGGCACTCGCTGCCGCGCTGTACTGTAGTGATCATTACGGTAATCCTCGATGGCGGACTCACGCAATGAGGCGCTGGACACAGCAGGGAGGCGGTCTCGTGGCAGAACCGAGCAGGTCAGACGGTACGAAGCCCCCCGCCGAGAAGGCCACCCCGCGCCGGACCCGCGCGAAGGGCCGCGAGTCCAGGCGGAAGATCATCGAGGCCGCAGCCGCCGTCGCCGGGGAGCGAGGGTACGAAGGGACGTCGATCGCGCAGGTCAGCAAAGCCAGCGGGCTGCCGGCCAGCTCGATCTACTGGCACTTCGCCGACAAGGACGCGCTGCTCGCGGCGGTCGTCGAGGAGAGCATCGAGCTGTGGCTGGGCCGGGTGACCCATGGGGCAGGGGAGTCGCTGGCCGAGCGGGTGTCCGGCTTCTGCCTGGGCGTGGCGCAGACCTTCCGCGAGTCACCGGACTTCCTGCGACTGGTGCTCATGCTCGCGCTCGAACAGCGGCCTGTGGAACCGGCAGCCCGTGGGATCTACCTCCGGCTGCGGGCCGAGGCGATCGAGCGGATCGCGGAGGAGCTGCGTCAGGTGCGGCCGCGCCTGACGGTGGAGGCGGCCCAACTGTTGGCGACGTACGCATTGGCCGGCGGCGACGGGATTTTCCTGGCGTCGTTGACCGGGGACGCTGACGTCAGGGCGCTGTTCAGGCTGCACGCGGAGGCGGTGGTCCACCTGGTCGAGCAGGCGGAGGCCGCGGGCGGCTGACCACGTCGCCGCTCGCGGCGCGCGGCTCTCGGCTCTCGGCTCCGCGACAGTCCGCTGCTCCCAGCGCGGTGACTGCGGCAACCAGCAGCGCCGCGGAAAATTGTCGTACTCAGCGCGACGAGATCGCGGATTCGACGCAGTGGCTACGACAAAACTCGGGGGGGGGGGGGCAGGGTAGCGAGGGAGGTCTGGTGGTGGAGGACGACCGTCGGGCTCGTCGGTCAGAGGTTGCCGAAGAAGTCCGCCCAGTAGAAGTCCCAGAACGCCCAGAGGATCACGCCCGCCACCGCCAGGAACCACACCACCACCGGCACGAGGTGCCACCGCTGCAGCGCACGCACCCAGCCGGCGTGCGTGAGCTTGGCCAGCACGTGGAGCAGCGTGTACCAGAACATGGGGATGGTGACGGCCCACACGACCATGCACCACGGGCAGAGCACCTGGATGGAGAAGATGGACTGGTACGCCAACCAGTGGACCATCCCGGCGGCGAATGTCAGCCCCAGCAGCGCGCCCACCCAGTACCAGCGCGGGAAGCGCACGCCCGAGGCGGCGGCGACGCCGACCGCGATGAGGACGGCGTAGCCCACCAGGCCGATGAACGGGTTGGGGAACCCGAAGGCCGCGCCCTGCTCGGAGTTGATGACGCTCTTGCAGCTCATGAGGATGGAGAAGTTGCAGGCCGGCATGAAGTCCGGGTTCTCCAACAGGTGGATCTTGTCCAGGCTGAGCTGGAACGACGCGAGCAACCCGAGCGCCGAGCCCACCAGGAGCAGCACGCCCATCCAGCGGTCGGTGAAGACCCTCGAGCCGATGTCGGCGGGGGAGTACGCGGGGTCAATCGCGGGGTCGACTGCGGGGGCGGAGCCCGACGAGGAGGCGGGCCGAGCGTCCTCGGCGTCTGTGGTCTGGCGCATGCGCACAGGCTACCGCCGCGTCCGCGCCACTAGACTGGTGGATCGCCAGCGACCCGAGGCGTCGCACCCCCTGCTCGACCTGTCCCGACCCGGAGGACGAACCCGCGTGACCACCACTGCCACCAGCCCCACGACCGCCTCCCTCGTCGGGCTGGCGGGTGCGGTCGTCGCCAACCCGGCCCTGGCCGACCTGCGCGAGAGCCTCGACCGGGAGGCCGCGGTGGTCCGGTCGTCCGAGTCGCTGCGGCCCTTCCTGGTGTCGGCGTTGGCCGGGCGCGCGCCGCTGCTGGTGGTCACGGCCACCGAGCGCGAGTGTGAGGAACTGGCCGACGAGCTGGCAGGACTGTTCGACGACGAGGTGGCGCAGTTCCCCAGCTGGGAGACGTTGCCGCACGAGCAGCTCTCGCCCGCGGCCGACACGATCGGTCGCCGGCTGGAGGTCCTCAGCTCGGTGATGGCCGGACAGGCCCCGCGGATCATCGTCGCGGCGGCGCGGTCGGTGGTGCAGCCCATCTCTCCCGGGGCCGCCCGCCGGGAGCCGATCCGCTTGAGCCGGGGCGCCGAGCTGGACCCGGCGGTCCTGCTGGCGACGCTGACCGAGTTCGCCTACAACCGCGAGGACATGGTGGCCCGGCGCGGGGACGTGGCGGTGCGCGGCGGCATCGTCGACATCTTCCCGACCACGTCCGACCACCCGCTGCGCATCGAGTTCGACGGCGACACCATCGCCGAGATCCGCGAGTTCGCGGTGGCCGACCAGCGCTCGCTGCCTGAGGGTGAGGTCGAGGCCACGGTGGTCTACCCGTGCCGCGAGCTGCTGCTCACGGACGAGGTCCGCGCCCGCGCCGGAGAGCTGGCCGCCGTGCACCGGGGCAACCCGACGCTGGCCGAGCTGTTGGACTCGCTGGCCGAGGGCATCCCCCGCGACGGCATGGAGGCCCTGACCTCGGTGCTCGTGCCGGAGGAGATGGCCACTCTGCCGATGCTCATGCCCGAGGGCACCCGCGTGGTGGTGTGCGACCCGGACAAGGTCCGCCGCCGCGCCGCCGACCTGGCCCAGGCCGGTCGGGAGTTCCTCGAGGCCTCGTGGACTGCGGCCACGATGGGCGGCGACGCCCCGGTGGACAGCGAGACGCTGGACCTGTCGGGCTCCGGCTACCGCACCTTCTCCGCCGTCCGCGCGGAGGCCACCGCCGCCGGGCGGTCGTGGTGGCAGCTGGTCCCGCCGGGATTCCTCACCGACCCCGAGGACGGCGTCGTGGTGGACGCCCTCGCCGGCGACCCGCCCGCCCCGCGCGGCAAGGACTCGGAGATGGAGGCCATGTTCGTGCGGCTGCGCGCGCTGGTCTCGAGCGGCGGCCGGGCGGCGGTGGTGGTCCCGGGCCACGGCACCGTCGCGCGCGTACTGGAACGCCTGTCGGGGGCGGAGGTCCCGGCCACGGCCGCGCCGGCGGGGTCCGAGCCGGCAGCCGGCCTGGTGTCGGTGTACGAGGGGGTCCTGCACGGCGGGTTCACGCTCTCCGCCGGCGCTGGCGCCGCCGCGGACACTGCCGCCGATGGGGCATCCGACCACCTCGTCGTCGTCTCCGAGACCGACCTCACCGGCAACCGGCTCGGCGCCACCACGCGCCCCAAGGCGCGGCACTCCAAGCGCCGCAACCAGGTGGACCCGCTGGCGCTCAAGGCCGGCGACCCGGTGGTGCACGACCAGCACGGCATCGGCCGCTTCGTGGAGATGGTCGAGCGGCAGGTGCGCGGCGGCGACGGCTCGTCCCGGCGCGAGTACGTGGTGATCGAGTACGCGCCCGGCAAGCGCGGTGCGGCCGGCGACCGGCTGTACGTGCCGATGGAGTCACTCGGCCAGCTCAGCCGCTACGTGGGCGGCGAGGCGCCGACGCTGAGCAAGATGGGCGGCGCCGACTGGCAGAACACCAAGCGCAAGGCCCGCAAGGCCGTCCGCGAGATCGCCACCGAGCTGGTGCAGCTCTACGCCAAGCGCCAGTCCGCGCCGGGCCGCGCCTTCGGCCCCGACACCCCGTGGCAGCGCGAGATGGAGGACGCGTTCCCGTTCACCGAGACCGTGGACCAGCTCACCGCGATCGACGAGGTCAAGCGGGACATGGAGAAGACCGCCCCCATGGACCGCGTGGTGGTGGGCGACGTGGGCTACGGCAAGACCGAGGTGGCGCTGCGGGCGGCGTTCAAGGCCGTGCAGGACGGCACCCAGGTGGCGGTGCTGGTGCCCACCACGCTGCTCGCGCAGCAGCACCTGTCCACCTTCTCCGAGCGCATGACCGGCTTCCCGGTGACCATCAAGGGGCTCAGCCGGTTCACCTCCGACGCCGAGGCCAAGAAGGTGCTCGCCGGGCTGGCGGACGGCACGGTGGACGTGGTGATCGGCACCCACCGGTTGCTCGCGACGGCCGTGCGGTGGAAGCAGCTGGGTCTGGTGATCGTGGACGAGGAGCAGCGCTTCGGCGTGGAGCACAAGGAGCACATCACCTCCCTGCGCACGCACGTGGACGTGCTGACCATGTCCGCCACGCCCATCCCGCGAACGCTGGAGATGTCGCTGGCCGGGATCCGCGAGATGAGCCAGATCCTCACCCCGCCCGAGGAGCGGCTGCCCGTGCTGACGTACGTGGGCGCGCACTCGGACAAGCACGTCGCCGCGGCCATCCGCCGCGAGCTGCTGCGCGAGGGCCAGGTGTTCTACGTGCACAACCGGGTGCGGACCATCGACTCGGCCGCCGCCAAGATCCGCGACCTGGTGCCCGAGGCGCGCGTGGTGGTGGCGCACGGACAGATGGGGGAGGAGCAGCTCGAGCAGACCGTGGGCGGCTTCTGGAACCGGGACTACGACGTGCTGGTGTGTACGACGATCGTCGAGACCGGCCTGGACATCTCCAACGCCAACACCCTGATCGTGGATCGCTCCGACCAGCTGGGTCTGTCGCAGATGCACCAGCTCCGCGGGCGCGTGGGCCGCTCCCGCGAGCGCGGCTACGCCTACTTCCTCTACGACCCGGAGAAGCCGCTCACCGAGACCGCCTACGACCGGCTCGCGACCATCGCCCAGAACAACGACCTGGGCGCCGGCATGGCGGTGGCGATGAAGGACCTCGAGCTGCGCGGGGCGGGCAACGTGCTGGGCGCCGAGCAGTCGGGGCACATCGCCGGCGTCGGCTTTGACCTCTACATCCGTCTGGTGGGCGAGGCCGTGGAGGCGTACCGGTCGATCGCCGACGGCAAGACCGTCGAGGTCGAGGAAGAAGTGGGCGAGATCCGCATAGAGCTGCCCGTCGACGCCTACCTGCCCGTGGAGTACGTCGACGGCGACCGGCTGCGGCTGGAGGCCTACCGCAAGCTCTCGCAGGCGCGGGCGCCGGAGGACATCGACGCCGTGGTGGAGGAGCTGGTCGACCGCTACGGCCCGATGCCCACCGCGGCCCGCCGCGTGGTGTCGGTGTCGCGACTGCGGCTGGTGTGCCAGAAGTACAAGGTCCGCGAGATCGTGCTGGCCGGCAGCCGCCTGCGCGTGGGCCCGCTGGACCTGCTGGACTCCCAGCAGATCCGGCTCAAGCGCATGTACCCGGCCGCGCAGTACCGGGCCACGCAGAAGACCGTGTTGTTGCCGCTGCCCAAGGCCGCCGGCGCGCGCGCCGGTGCGGGCGGGGAGAAGGCGCGCGACGACGAGATGTTGCAGTACGCCGCCGACTTCGTCACCGCGATGGCAGGGGATCCCGAGGGGTCCTCGCCGGTGATCCAGCCGGAGACGGCGGCGGCCCGGTGAGCACCGCGCGATGAGCGCTGACCCGGGCGGCGCGCCTGACCCCGCGCCTGACCCCGCGCCTGACCCCGCGCCCGGCCGCGCGCCCGGCCCCGCGCCCGGCCCCGCGCCCGGTCCCCGTCGAGAAGAGCGTTCCGCACGAATCCACTCGGCGGATACGAGCGAAACAGTCTTCTCGACGGGGGCCAGGGAACGGTCGGCCGGTGACCGGCTGGCCGAGGCCGTCGAGGTGATGACCCGCATCCGGCGGGATGGCGAGTGGGAGTCCGCTCAGACCCACGCCTCGCTCCTGCCGTACCTGCTGGAGGAGTCGTGGGAGCTGGTCGACGCCGTGGCGGACGGTGACCGCGACGAGCTGGTCTCCGAGCTCGGTGACCTGCTGCTCCAGGTGCTGTTCCACTCGGCGATCGGTGCCGAGCGATCGCAGGGCGCGTTCGACATCCACGACGTGGCGGGGGCGCTGTTGGACAAGCTGCGCCGGCGCGCGCCGTACTGGTTTACTGAGGACACGGGCGCGACCGGTCTCGGTGCCGTGGGCCTCAATGCAGCTGAGCAGGACCGCCTGTGGCAGGAGGCCAAGGCCGCCGAGCGCGTGGGCCGCCCGCCCCGCGGGGTGGTGGAGGGCATCCCCTGGGACCTGCCCGCGTTGGCGTTGGGGCAGAAGGTCCTGGAGCGGGCCCGCTCGGCCGGGATCCCCGATGAGCTGGTGCCGGAGGAGATGCGGGTGGTCCGCGTGGATCCTGCGGGGCTGTTCCGCGAGCGTGCCGCCCGCGGCGGCGACTGTAGCGGCAGCGTCGGTTTCGGCGACGAGGTCGGGGACCACGACGCCCGCGGTGGCGACGGTTCCGGCGACGACTCCGGCTCGGCAGAGGTGGCGTACCGACAGACGGTCCGGCGCTTCGCCCAGGAGCTGCGCGAGGCCGAGTCCCGGCTCCCGGTCCCCGCAACCGACGCCACCCCTGCGCACTGGCGTGCCGCCTGGCCTGCCCGGCCCGCCTGATAGCTCTCGGCTCTCCGCGTCCGCGGGCGCACTTCCTTGCGGCTGCCCGCACGTTCTTGCGGAGTATCCGCTGCTAGGAGCGGCCTCGGCTACTTTCGGGCCGTTTGGGGTTTACCTCTAGAGGCGGCCCTGGATTCTGGCCTGAAACTCGGATTGAGGCCCCTGACGTTTAGCCGATCCGACAAATGTCGCTCCGCACCGATTCTTCGATAAGCCGTCTCACTCCCTATGCTCAGAAAGTTGGCACAACAAAATAAGAGTGAAAGGGACAGATGGAATTGCTCGGAAGTAACACTGCACTGAGCGCAACGGCTGTCGTATTACTCCTGTTGGTGTTCTATGGCGGCACCATGTACATGTCCATGCGGATCGCTCGCAAGGACGAGAACGCGGACAGTTTCATGACCGCCGGTCACCAGATCGGATTCGGGATCTCCGCGGCATCGATGACCGCGACCTGGATCTGGGCGTCATCGATGTACGCCTCGGTGAACTCCGGCTACCTCTACGGAATCTCGGGGCCGATCCACTACGGGCTCTGGGGCGCCCTGATGATCCTGTTCATCTACCCCTTCGGCAAGCGCATCCGCAAGGTCGCGCCGCAGGCGCACACCCTGGCCGAGGTCATGTTCGCCCGCCACGGTCGGTCCTCCCAGGTCATGCTGGCCGGATCCAACATCCTGGGTTCCGTCATCTCGTTGACGTCGAACTTCATCGCCGGCGGCGCACTGATCTCCATGCTCAGCCCGTTCAGCTTCATCCAGGGCGTCATCGTGATCGCCGCGGGCGTGTTGCTCTACACGCTGTGGTCGGGCTTCCGCGCGTCGGTCCTCACCGACTTCGCGCAGGTCGTGGCCATGCTCAGCGCTGTGATCATCATCGTGCCGTCGATGTTCTTCTTCCTCGGTGGCGTCGAACTGTTCACCACCGGCGCCGGCAACCTCACCCCGGAGCAGGGGTCCTTCTTCTCCTCGGACGCCTTCCTCAACCAGGGTGCGCCGTACATCGCCGCCGTCCTGGCCTATGCCATCGGTAACCAGACCATCGCGCAGCGGCTCTTCGCCGTGCGCGAGGACCTGATCAAGCCGACCTTCATCACCGCGACCATCGGTTACGGCGCGACGATCATCGGCATCGGGATGGTCGGAGTGCTCGCCCTCTACGCCGGTATCTCACCGGCTGGTGGCGACCCCAACAACCTGCTGCCGCAGGTGGCCGCCGAGTACCTGCCCGCCGGGCTGGTCGCCGTGTTCCTCATCATGATCATCGGTTCGCTGTCCTCCACCGCCGACTCCGATCTCGCGGCGATGTCCTCCATCGCGATGAGCGACGGGTACGGCCAGAGCATGCGCAGCCGCGGCAAGCTGCCCAACCCGCGCATGATGCTCACCGTCGGCCGGATCACCATGATCCTGGCGACGGTCGCGGCGCTGTTCTTCGCCAACATCAGGTTCAACATCCTCGACCTGCTGGTGTTCGTGGGCGCACTGTGGGGCGCCCTGGTGTTCCCGGTGATCGCGAGCTTCTACTGGAAGAAGGTCAACAACAAGGCCTTCACCATCTCCGTCCTCGCGGCGTTGGCAGTGTTCCTGCCCACCCGCTTCGGGTGGATCCCGGACACCGGCGTGCTGGCATATGGGATCGAACTGCTGGCGGTGGTGGGTGTCGGTGTGGTGCTGGGCCTGATGGTCTTCGGCTTCTTCGGGCTCCGGGTGGCTCTGGTGCTCGGCACGGTCGCCGCGCTTGTCAGCTCGCCGTTCATCTTCGGCTTCCTGCGTGACTACGACACCCTCACGGCCTCGCTGGTCGCGTACGCGGTGAGCACGCTCGTCTGCGTGGGTCTGTCGTTCCGCAGCTCGATGAACTTCGACTTCGACAAGATCGCGCTCCGCACCGCCGACTACGACACCGACGAGGTCGCCGAGGAGATGGCCGAAGCGCAAGCAGACGCCGTCGCCGTAGCCGCGGCGAGGACCGACAACAACAACGACGACGACGACGTCGTCCGCGTCTAGGAAGGGAACCGCACATGACACCGATTCTTCTCACGATCTATGTGCTCATCTGGCCCGTGATCGTGGCCGGCGTGCTCTTCGTGCTGGTCCGCGGCTTCGTCAAGGAGGCCGCCGAGGCCAAGCGTGATGGCGTGCCGATCATCTAGCCGCCGACTCTGCCGGTCGAGATCAGCCATACTCGGAGGGGACGAGTTCTCCTATTCCAGACCGGAGTGTGCGAAGTTCCCTGATGGGTACCCCCTCGAGAAGGCCCGGGTCGTGTGACGACCCGGGCCCGAGCTGCTTTTTGCCCGGTTCCCACCACCGGGATCGCCGGTGGGCCGATCTGCACCGAGGGCGGGTGAACCGATGGTCACGACGATCCTGACGCTGCTTCTGGGAATACTGGCGATCCTGGCCATCATCGCGGTGAACGGCTACTTCGTCGCGCAGGAGTTCGCCTACATGTCCGTCGACCGGAACCGGCTCAAGGCCAGGGCCGAGGCGGGGGATGTGGCGGCGCAGCGTGCGCTCAAGGTCACGCAGCGGACGTCGTTCATGCTCTCGGGTGCCCAACTGGGCATCACGGTCACCGGACTGCTCGTGGGTTACGTGGCCGAACCACTGGTCGGCGAGTCACTGGGGACGCTGTTGGGCGGAGTCGGCGTCCCGGCCGCGGTGAGCATATCGGTGGGTACCGTGATCGCACTGGTCGCCGCGACCGTCGTACAGATGATCTTCGGGGAGTTGTATCCCAAGAACCTGGCGATCGCCAGCCCCGAACCCCTGGCACGCCGTCTGGCCCGCTCCACCACCATCTACCTGACCGTGTTCGGCTGGCTCATCGTGGTGTTCGACCAGGCCGCCAACCTGCTGCTGCGTCTCGTCGGCGTCACGCCCGTCCACGATCTCGATTCCACTGCCACGGCGGAGGACCTTGATCGGATCGTCGCCGACGCCCGCAGCAGTGGTGATCTGCCCGAGAACCTGGCGGTCCTCATCGACCGGATCCTGGACTTCCCGGATCGCACGGTGGAGCACGCGATGATCCCCAGGCCTCAGACCAGCGTGGTCGCACCCGAGGTCACCGTCGGCGAGATCCGGGCGATGATGGCCACCGGGCACACGCGGTATCCGGTGGTCGACGCCGACCAGGAGCCGGTGGGGATCGTCCAGTTGGCGGACCTGCTGCGCGCGGGTGCTGATGACGCCTCGGCGGTGTCAGAACTGATGCGGCCCCCTGTGGTGGTGCCCTCGTTGATGTCGCTGCCGGACGCCCTGTCGACCCTGACCCGGTCCGGAACCCAGCTCGCCGCGGTGGTCGACGAGTACGGGGGCTTCGCGGGAGTGGTGACGATCGAGGATCTCGCGGAGGAGCTGGTCGGCGAACTCACCGACGAGCACGACGCCCGGTTCGAGTCGGTGATCGCCGTCGAGGAGGACGGCAGCTGGCGGATGGACGGAGACGTGCACGTCGACGAGGCGGAGCGGGCCCTCGGGCGCCAGCTCCCGCACGGCGACTACGAGACGATGGCGGGTCTGGTGATCGCGACCCACGGAGAGCTGCCCGAGGTGGGGCAGACGGTGACCGTGGTTCTGCCGATGGACCCCCGGGAAGTGATCACCGAGCACCCGGAGCAGGTCGCGGTGGAGATCGAGGTACTCGAGGTGGCACGGCTGGTTCCCAGCGAGTTGAGGTTGACGCTAGCGACAGCGGAGAGTGATCCTCTCGATACGG
The DNA here is from genome assembly GCF_033142235.1 of Rhodococcus sp. IEGM 1408. NCBI lineage: Bacteria > Bacillati > Actinomycetota > Actinomycetes > Mycobacteriales > Nocardiaceae > Rhodococcus > Rhodococcus sp. IEGM 1408. The sequence continues at coordinate 18,523 of NZ_JAWLRW010000004.1, read as the reverse complement.
GCGAACCCGGCGGGTCCTCGGAGAAGGGTGGTGCGCTGTGATGGACAACCCCCTGGCCGTCACGGCCATCACGGCCGCGCTCATCGTCCTGAGCGCATTCTTCGTGGTGATCGAGTTCGCGCTCCTCGGTGCTCGTAAGCACCGGCTGGAGAAGGACGCGGAGACCAGCGCCTCCGCGCGTGCGGCACTGCGCGGGATCCACGAGCTGACCATGATGCTCGCCGGGGCCCAGTTGGGCATCACGGCGTGCACGTTCGCCTTGGGCGCGGTGACCAAGCCCGCTGTGGACTCCTGGCTCGGGCCGACCTTTGCCTCGTGGGGTGCGCCGGACCAGCTCGCCGGCGGTGTGGCGTTCGGTCTCTCCCTGCTGTTCGTGACCTTCCTGCATCTGGTGGTGGGGGAGATGGCCCCCAAGTCGTGGGCCATCGCCCACCCGGAGTTCGCCGCGAAGCTCATCGGGATTCCCGCCAGGGGATTCATCTGGGTGTTCCGACCGTTGTTGAGCTGGGTTAACGCGGTGGCCAACCGTCTGGTCTCGGCCAGCGGCGTCACCCCCGTCGAACGCGCTGCCGTGGGCGGGCAGGACGCGGACACCATCCGCCAACTCGTGGAACACTCCGCCGAGGCCGGCGCCCTCGACCAGTCCTTCAGCTCCCCTTTGGCCGGGGCGCTCGGGCTGGAGGACCTGGACGTCGGGGCGCTGGTCGACACCTCCAGGAAGCCGACGGCGGTCCCGGCCGACGCCACCGTGGCACAGGTCCACGAGGCCGCCGCACGGACCGGCCACATGCGGATACTGGTCCTGGACTCCGAAGCGCCGGTGCCGTCGGTGGTGCACGTCCGCGACACCCTGATGGAGCCGGACCACAGCCCGGTGCTTCCGCTGACCCGACCGGTGATGGTGCTCGACATCCGGACACCGGTGTACGAAGCACTGGGTGCCGCCCGGGAGCAGAGCGAGCAGCTGGCCGCGGTGATGGACCAGGGTCGGTTCGTCGGCGTCATCACGATCGCCGACATTCTCAAGCACCTCCTGCCGGAGGATGCCGAACCCACCCGCTGACCGAGGAACGGGGTCGTGGGCGCCTCACGCCAGGAGCGAGGCGCCCACCTCGTTCCACGAGCTCGCGCCGCACAGCGACAGCGTGAGGTCGATCTCGGCGAGCAGGTTGTCCAGCACCTCGCCCACGCCCTGCTGCCCGGCGATCGCCAGACCGTAGAGGTGCGGACGGCCGATCGTCACCGCATCGGCGCCGCACGCCATGGCCTTGACCACATCGGTCCCTGTGCGGATGCCGGAGTCCAGCAGCAGCGTCGGCTCCGGGCCGACGGCGTCGCGGATCGCCACGAGCGCGTCGAGGGTGCCGATCGACCCGTCCACCTGACGGCCTCCGTGGTTGGAAACCATGACGGCGTCGACTCCCATGTCCAGGGCCCGCCGGGCGTCGTCGGGATGCAGGACGCCCTTGAGGACGATCGGCAATCGGGTCCGGTCCCGCAGGGTGGCGATGTGGTCCCAGCTCAGTGCCGGGTTGGAGAACGTGTCGAGGAACGTCTGCACGGCGGCGCGGGTCTCGGGGGCGCGGAGGTTCTGCCGCAGTGAGCCCGGGTGGTTGCGCGCCATCTCCAGCAGCGTGAGGGCCGCCTTGGGGGTGACCTTGACTGCATCGGCCCCGGCACCCGCTCCGGCCCCGGCCTCGGCCCCGGCCTCGGCCCCGGCGCCCGCTCGGGCCTCGCGCGCCACCCGCTCGGCCACCATCTCGGTGAAGCGGGGGTCCGAGGTGTATTGCGCGATCCCGACCCCGCGCGTGAACGGCAGTGATCCGAGGTCCAGGTCCCACGGCCGCCAGCCGAGCGTGGTGGTGTCCAGGGTGACGACCAGAGCTCCGGCGCCGGCGGCCTCCGCCCGGGAGATGAAGCTGTCGACCAGTTGCTCGTCGCTGCTCCAGTACAGCTGGAACCAACGTGGGGCGTCCTTCATCGCGCGGGCCGTCTCCTCCATCGGCGAGGAGCCCTGCGAGGAGAAGATGTACGGCAACCCCCGCTGTGCGGCGGCCCGGCCGACCGCCAGGTCGGCGTCACGGCGGACCAGCCCGGCCGCGCCGATCGGTGCGACCAGAACGGGAGCGGGGAGCTTCTGACCGAGCACTGTGGTGGACAGGTCGCGCTGCGAGGTGTCGCGGAGCATGCGCGGGACGAGTCGGCGCCGGTCAAAGGCCTCGCGGTTGGCGGCCATCGTCGCCCCCGACCCGGCTCCGCCGTAGATGTAGGCCCAGGCCTTCCTCCCGCCGGGCCGGCGCAGTAGGGCGCGGCGGGCGGCGGCTTCGAGCTTCTCGGCGCCGGTCGGCACCGCGGGGGTGAGGCCGGAGACGCCAGCGCGGTAGATGACGTTCTGCCGCGCCCGGCCGAGGGTGGCGGTAGGGGTGTCCGCGGCGGGAGGGCGTGTGGCGGGGCCGTCTGTGGCGGGGGTCACGAAGTCTGCCGTCATACGGGTGAGAGTACTGAGCGACTCGGGTGTCCCTGTCTGGAGCCGGTTCTATCCCGCCCTGGCGCCGGAGTGGCGGATCATGGCCGTGGAGGAGTGGTCGGGCTCGGTGGCGATCGACCCCACCGCTTCGAAGCCGAATCGCTCGTAGAGGCGCCGGCTTCCGGAGGTGGTGGATTCGAGGAACGCCGGCTCGGCCCCGGAGTGGTCGATGAGTCCCAGACGGTGCTCGAGCAGGGCTGATCCGACGCCTTTGCCGCGAGCGGAAGGTCCGGCGCCGATATCGCGGAGGTACCAGTGCGGCCCGGTGGGCCGGTAGGACTCGACGGCGAGGGTATGCCTGGCACCTCGGCCGCCGGGGAGTCTGCTCAGGAACCGCGACGTCGCCCGCCGGGCCGTTCGGCGGGCCGCGGTCAGCCCGCCCGCGCGCTCGGGCGGCGCCCACAGCAGCGCACCGACCAGGCGGCCGTCGTCCATCGCCACGTCGACGCGCTCGGGATGACGACGCACGCGGCGCCGGTAGTACCTCGCCAGCTTCTCCGGTCTGGTGGCCGGGTCGGGGAGGAACTGCGCCCAGGTCGGGTCGTCGCGGAAGGCGTCGCCGAGAACCCTGCCGATGGCCGGTGCATCGGCGACGGTCGCGGTGCGGATCGTCAGCATGCGTGTCTCCTCGTGGTCAGTTGATCGCGTGTAGGACGGTCAGGCCTGCGGCCCCGCACGCCGCCGCGACGAGCAGCGAGGCGAGCGTGCCGATGATGAACCGCTCGCTCACCGCCGGGTTCTCGCGGAGCTCGGGGTAGCGGCCCAGGGCCTTGATGGCCACCACGACCGCGGCGAGTTCGAAGCGGCCGGCGAGGATCGCCGCCGTGAGCCCCACGCGTTCAAGGATGCCGATCCACATCCCGCCGCGCAGGACCTCGCGGACCTGCGGCTCCGGGTGCTCGCGCCGCTGGACCACGGGAGTGCGCGCGTCGCCGGTGACCTCGACCGTCGGGGGCGCCGGTACGCGCGCCGAGCGCAGCACGAGCGAGGCGATGGGGGAGCCCAGCCCGGCGGAGGCGATCAGGCTCAGCGCCACCACTATCGCGATGGGGATCCACTCCGGCCAGGTGCTCACGGCGTCGCCCCCGTCGCCGCGGCGTGGGCCCCGGACAGGAGCCTGTCCAGTGCGGGGTAGGCGGCCCGTTCCTCGCGGATGCGCGACAGCTTGAGGGCCCCGGTGACCGAGGCGGGGGCGATGCTCAACTCAGCTGCGGCGGCGGTCTGCGTGTCAGAGGTGTCGACCACGTCGACGACCCGCCACTGGGCCTCGGTGCGGTGCAGGACCAGCGGGGCGACGAGCGCCCACACCGCCTCGCAGTCCGCGGCCCACGCGGGTGCAGAATCCTCGGCAATACCGCCACCGGCCCCGGACCCGGCCCGACCACCGGCGGCTCCGCGTTCGGCCCTGCCGCCGGCGTCGGCGGGCACGCGCACCGCGACCGAGCCCGGCAGCCCCTTGGCCGCCTCCACCGCTCGGCGCGCGGCCAGATAGGCGGGCCCGCGGCCGGCCCGGGTGCCGGTGGAATAGGAGTCGTCGTCGACCTCTCCGGCCCCCACGCCGCAGTGCCACTCGCCCTCGCGGAGGGCGATGAGCAGCGCGGACCGCACGGCGGCGGGGTCGTCGAGGAGGCCCTGGACCTCATCCCCGGCCGTGCGGTCGAACGCGGACACACAGGGAACGCCCGCCAGCGCCTCGAGGAGACGCGGCACCCGGTCCTCGGCGCGGCGGCTGTGCCGCTGGTCGATCGTCACCACGTACATGAGGCGATCGTGCCACATCCCGCCGACATGAGGTGAAAATGCCTAATAGCGACAAATTAGCCGAAAACACCTAATGCGGCGATGTGAGGTGGCGGCGCCTCACGCGGCGGCGGGTCGGCCGATGTCGGGCTCGGCGTCGCCGAAGGTCTCCTTGCGCTCGCGCGCGCGGACCTTCTCTCCCCACGACTCGAGCCGGGCCCGGCCCCACGGGGTCCGGTAACGCAGCCCGTTGAGGGCCACCAGGTAGGCGTGCGCCCACGGCGGCCGGACGGGCAGGCCGAACTCGCGCATGGATTCGCGGCCCAGGAGCACGGTGAGCATGCTCAGCAGCCGCTCGTGGCCCACCCGCGCGCGCACCCCGGGGAACAGGCCGCCACGGATGCGCTGGCGCTGCGCCTCGACCAGCGCCTGGGTCAGTTGCGGGCCCGCCTCGCTGAGGCCGGCCTGGGCCAGGAGCACGTGATAATTGATCCGATGCCGGTCACGTTCGCGCTCGACCAGGAAGTCGTCGTCGACCCCCAGCAGCCATCCCACGTAGCGCCACACGTGCATGACGTCGGCCGAGTCCTGCTTGCTCACCGGCACCCCGAGGGTGCGCACGCCCAGGAGCACCACGGCGTCGAAGAGCCCGAGGGTGGCGGCCAGGTCGCTCTGGTTGATCGGCAGCCCCCAGCGCTCGGTGTCCCAGCGCGGCTCCATGGCGTTGTTCACCACGGCGTGCATGGCCCGCACGTGCGCGGTGAGCCGCCACGACTCGCCGCCCGGCCGGAGCCCGTCGGGGATCGAGAGCGACATGGTCCAGTGGCTGGTCTCGGCCAGCCGCCGCAGGGTGGTGTCGCCGGTCAGTCCGCCGGTGGACACCAGCAGGTCGGTGGGGCCGCCGAAGCGGTAGCCGCCGATCAGCGAGAGCTGCAGCAGGATGTCCGCTGCGTTCTGGCCCAGGCGCAGGTACACCTTCTGGCCGCGGGCGATCTGGTCCCAGTCCACCCAGTCCGGGGTGTCCTCGAGCCGGGCGAGGTAGTCGCGCAGCACCTGCGGGGCGTCGTCGGGCAGACCCGCCGACCCGCTGGTGAGGGCCTCGTCGAGCTGGCGGCGGCTCACGGCCCCGGGTTCGCCGGAGCGCAACCGCATGGCCCGGGCCAGCTCGGCGCCGGGCTCGTCGCGCTCGAAGTAGGCGCGGCCGAGGCGGTCCATGAGTTCCTCGTCCACCTGGTCCACGCGGGCGATGTGCTTGAGGGCGCGGCCGATGCGACGGGAGCGGTCCTCGGCCTCGCGGTATCGGGTGGGATACGGGGTGGTGATGGCGTCACGCTCAGGCGCTGGGTTCACAGGGGCCGTGGTCATGGGGGTAACTATGACGCGAGTATTTACTCGCATACAATTCGCGTTCATGAGAAAGGTTCCCCAGCAGGCGCGATCCCGGGCGATGGTCGAGCGGATCGTGGAGGCCGCTCGCATCGTGCTCGTGCGCGACGGTTACGAGGCGTTCACCACCAACCGCGTGGCCGACGAGGCGGGCGTCAGCCCGGGCTCGCTGTACCAGTACTTCCCGGACAAATCAGCGCTGGTCACGGTGGTCATGGACCGCTGGTCGGCGGAGATCTCCGACCGGGTGGCGGCCTCGCTCGCCGGCGCCGGCCCGGTCGACGTGCAGGACCCGGGGACGGTCCGGGCGATTGCCGACGCGCTGTTGACCGCGTTGGAAGCGGACGCCGGACTGCTGCGGATCGTCTGGGAGGAGCTGCCCGCCGTGCGTCACCGGGCTGCGCAGCGCGCGCTGGAGTTGCGGGTGCGCGAACTCCTGGCCGTCTACCTCTCCGCCGCGGGGGTCACCGCCGCGGACCCCGCCGCGCGGGCGTGGGTGATCGTCATGGCCGTGGAGAACGTGGCCGTGCGCTGGGTGCTCGACCAACCGCGGATCAGCCGCGAGGCCATATTGAACGAGTTCAGCGCGCTGGCCGGGGGGTATGCCCGCCGCGGTTGAGCCCACCGCGGTTGAGCCCGCCGCGGTTGAGCCCGCCCGGGTGAGCCAGCGCGGCCGAGTTCAGGGCAACCCCCGAGGCGCCGATCGCCACGGTTCGGGCAATATGGCACTCGATGACCATTCACCCTCGCCGCGGCACCGCCGTCGTGCTGTCCCTCGCCGCGGCCGTGGTCGCCTCCGCCTGCTCGTACGGCCCCACCCGCGAGGCACCGACCCCGATCCCGCCCGGCATCCCGCCCGCTGCCGGAGCGCCGGTCCCGGCCGTTGACATCGTCGCCCCCGGACGGACCTCCGACCAGCTGCGGCCGTGGGCGTCGGGCATCAACGAGCAGATGAACATCCCCGTGGCCGCGCTCGCGGCGTACGGCAACGCCGCCGAGACCATGCGGCAGACCCAGCCCGAGTGCAACCTCGCCTGGACGACCCTGGCCGGGATCGGGCACGTGGAGACGCGGCACGGTCGGTACCGGGGTGCCTCGCTGAGCGACGACGGCTACGCGCTGCCGCCGATCATCGGGATCAAGCTCGACGGATCGCCGGGCTTCGCCGACCTCCCCGACACCGACGGCGGCCAGTGGGACGGCGACACCGAGCACGACCGGGCCGTGGGGCCGATGCAGTTCATCCCCGAGTCGTGGCGCAAGTACGGGCGCGACGCCAACGGCGACGGCGGGGCTGATCCCAATCAGATCGACGACGCCGCCGTGGCCTCCGCCCGGCTGCTGTGCGCGAGCGGGGGAGACCTGTCGCAGGCAGAGAACTGGCAGCGGGCGGTGTTGGCCTACAACGCCTCGCGGGAATACGTCATGGACGTGCGCGATGCGGCGGCGGCGTACTCGGTGGGGACGACGGCGCCCTAGCCGTACCTAGCCCTAGCCGTACCTAGCCCTAGCCGCACCTAGCCGCGAGACGCCGGCCGGTAGCGCAGGGCGACGGACCCGGAGCGGAAGTCGTGCCGGTCCACGAGCTCGAGTCCGATGCGCTCGCGCAGGCCCGCCATGAGGGTGGGCCCGTGTCCGGCGAGGACGGGCTGCACCACGAACTCGTACTCGTCGATCAGCCCCAGGTCCGCCAGCGCGAGAGGCAGCGTCACGCCGCCCACCCACAGCCCCTCGCCCGGTTGTTCCTTGAGCTCGCGGACCGCCCGCTCCAGGTCGCCGCGCACCAACTCGGCGTTCCAGTCGGCCCGGTCCAGGGTGCTCGACACGACGTGCTTGTCCGTCCGGTCGATGGCCTCGGCGAACGGGATCTCCCACTGCTCCATCCAGTCCGGCCACCGGCCCGACTCCGGCCGGCGCCACGCCGACTCCATGAGTTCGTAGGTGACCCGGCCGAACAGCAGGGCGTCGGCGCGCTCCATCTCCGCGGTCCAGAACCGCATCGACTCCTCGTCGGGCATGACCCCGGCCTCGTGGTGGACGCACCCGTCGAGGGTCACGTTGATCGAGTAGCGCAGTGGTCTCATCGCTTCGCCCCCCGGCTCGAGGCATCCCGACGGTGCCTGCAGACCAGGTTGAATCTAACACCGCCGCGAGGTGACCGCGATGGGCAAATCGGCTGCTGGCATAGAGTCGGCGGGGCCCACAGGCAGGCAACACTCACGGCGGGAGCCCCACCCACATGTCAGCACCGACGCTGTCATCACCAACACCGACGCGCCGGCACGCCGCGGACGCCCCAGCCACGGCCAACGGGCTCCTGCTCCGGGCGCTCGGCCGACGACGCCGCCTGGTGGTCCCCGGTCTGGTGCTGATGACGCTGTGGCAGCTCTGCGAGGCGCTGGTCCCCATCGCGATCGGCGTGATCGTCGACGTGGCGATCATCCCTCTCGACGCGTGGGCGCTGCTGTGGTCCGTCCTCGGCCTGATCGTGCTGTTCACCGTGCTCAGCCTCGGCTACCGCTTCGGCGCCCGACTCAGCAACCGGGCCCTGCAGGAGGAGGCGCACGACCTGCGGGTCGAGGCCACCCGGGTCCCGCTCACCCGGCGCCGCGCCATGGACTCCGCGAGCTCGGGGGACGTGCTGTCCGTCTGCTCGGCGGACGCCGACGTCGCGGCCCTGGTCTTCCGGCAGGTCGCCCTGGGCGGGTCCGCGCTCATCGGCATCGTCGGGATCTCGGTCTACCTGCTGTGGACCGACCTGCTGGTCGGGCTCATCGTCCTGATCGGCGTCCCGCTGAGCCTGGTCCTGGTTGCCCTGCCCAGCCGCGCCATCTCCCGGCACAGCACCGCCCAGCAGGCCGCCATCGGGATGGCCAGCAGCCGAGCGACCGACATCATGACCGGCCTGCGCGTGCTCAAGGCCGGCGGCGGGGAACGCTGGGCCGCCGAGCAGTACCGCGACGCCTCCCGCCTGGCCGCCGACGCCGGCATCGTCACCGCCGAGCGCTCGGGGCGGGTCCAGGGCATCGGGTCGCTCGGCATGGCCGCGGTGCTGGCGCTGGTCCTGCTGGCCGCCGGCTACCGGGTCCTGGCCGGGGAGATGGAGATCGGCACCCTGATCTCGGTGGTCGGCGTGGCCGTCTTCTTTGAGGAACCCGTGCGCCTCATCACCGCGATGGTCAGCATCTTTGCCCGCTCCCACGGCGCCGCGCAGCGCCTGGTGGACCTGCAGGCCTCGGCGCCCGTCGACGACTCCGGCACCGAGGTCCCCGCCGGCTCGCACCTGCAGATTCGCGCGCTGCAACTCCCCGACGGCCGGGAACTGGACCTCGAGGTGTCGGCGGGGGAGGTGGTCGCGCTGGTGGCCGACCAGCCCGCCGCCGCCGACGCGCTCACCCTGGCGATGGCAGGCCACAGCGACGAAGCCGACGCCGTGCTGGTCGGTGGGCACAAACGGAGCACCCTGCTCCCGGCCATCGCCGACCACCTCGTCGTCGTCCCCCACCGGGTGGACCTGTTCGTGGGCACCATCCGCTCCAACATCGCCATGCGCCACGATGGTGCCGATCAGAGTGGTGCCGATCGGGACGGTAGGAGCGACGGCGCCCGTTACGACGGCGACGGTGCGAGCCACGACGACGACGACCTGATTTCCGACGAGGTCCTGCGGGCGTCGGCCGTCGCGGAGATCGTCGAGCACCTGCCCGACGGGCTGGACCACGTGGTGCGGGAGGGGGGACGCAACCTCTCCGGCGGCCAGCGCCAGCGGATCGCGCTCGCCCGCGCCCTGCACGCCGACCCGGACGTGCTGGTGCTCCACGAGCCCACCAGCTCCGTGGACGCCGTCACCGAGTGGGAGATCGCCCAGGCCGTGCGCCGGCTGCGCGCCAGCCGGCCGGGGCAGACGACGCTGATCGTCACCTCCTCGCCCCCGTTCCTCGCGACCGCCGACCGCGTGGTCCACCTGCCCCGGAGCGGCCAGATTCAATCCGGCTCCCACCTCGAGCTGCGCGAGTTGTCAGCCACCTACCGGACGGCGGTCGACCGATGAGCAGCACCGACACGAACATGGCCGACACCACCACGACCGAGACCGCGGCCGCGGCGCCGGACAACCCCGGCGCGCTTCCCATGGCCACCGGCCGCGAGTCCCTCGCCGTGCTGATGCCGCTGCTCCGCGAGCGCCGCGGCTACCTGGCCCTGGTCTGCCTGACCGGCTTCGTCGCCTCGGTCGCGGGACTGGTGGCGCCGTGGGTGATCGGCTGGTTGGTCGACGTCCTGCCCGGGAGCCAGGACTACACCTCGGTGTGGGTGGGCGCGGGGGCGATCGCGGTGGCCGGGATCGTGGGCGCCGGCTGCACCTGGGCGGGCGCGGCCTGGCTCGCCCGGCTGACCGAACCGACCGTCGCGCGTCTCCGCGAGCTGGTGCTGGACCGCTCCCTGCGGCTGGGCGCCGCGCAGATGGAGACCACCGAGACCGGCGACCTGGTCTCCCGCGTCGCCGAGGACGCCCGCGAGATCAGCCAAGCCGCCACCGCGGTGGTCCCGCTGGTGGTGCAGTCGCTGTTCACGGTGATCGTCTCCGGGGTCGGCCTGGCCACGGTCGACTGGCGACTGGGATTGGTGGGCCTGGTCGCTCTACCGATGTACTGGACCACGCTGCGCTGGTACCTGCCCCGATCTGGTCCCGTCTACGCCGCTGAGCGGGCCGCGTTCGGCACCCGCGCCAGCCGACTCCTCGGCGGCATCACCGGATCCCGGACCCTGCACGCCTACGATGCCCAGGCCTCCGAGATGGACCGGATCACCGCCGCCTCCGCCCGGGCGCGGGACCTGTCGATCCACGTCTTCTACTTCGTCACCCGCGCCTTCAGCCGGAACAACCGCGCCGAGGTCACGGTCCTCGGGCTGCTGCTGGTCGTCGGGTTCCTCCTCGTCGACGCGGGCACGATCACCGCCGGCGCCGTGACCACCGCCGCGCTGCTGTTCCACCGACTGTTCAACCCGATCGGCGCTTTAGTGGGCATGGTCGACCAGGTGCAGTCCGCCGGCGCCTCCCTGGTCCGGATGGTCGGCGTGATTACCATGCCGGTGCCCGACCGCACCGCGACTCCGCAGCCCGGCCCCCTCGAGCTGGTCGGCGTCTCGCACGCGTACGGCGAGGGCGCCCCCGCTTTGATCGACGTCGACCTGACCCTCGCCCCCGGCGAGGTGGTGGCCGTGGTCGGGTCCACCGGCGCCGGCAAGAGCACCCTGGCGCTGGTCGCCGCTGGCTCGCTGGTCCCCACCCGCGGGAGCGCCCGCAAGGGCGGCGTGCCGCTGACCGACGTCGACCCGCTCGCCCTGCGGCAGAGCATCACCATGGTCTCCCAGGAGGTCCACTCCTTTGCCACCACCGTGGCCGAGAACGTCCGGGCGCCCCGCCCCGAGGCCAGCCTGGACGAGGTGCGCGCGGCCTTGCGGACGGTGGGGGCGGACTGGGTCGACGACCTGCCCGAGGGCATCGACACCGTGATCGGCGAGGGCGGGCACCCACTCGACCCCATGCAGAGCCAGATGATCGCCCTGGCCCGCGTGGAGCTGGCCGACCCCGACGTGGTGATCCTCGACGAGGCCACCGCCGAGGCCGGGTCCGCCGGGGCCCGGCGGCTCGACGCGGCGGCCGCTGCCGTGCTCAAGGGCCGGGCCGGTCTGGTGGTGGCCCACCGGCTGAGTCAGGCCGCGGCCGCCGACCGGATCCTGGTGATGGACCGCGGCCGGATCGTTGAATCCGGCACGCACGACGAGCTGCTGCGGACGGACGGCCGGTACGCCGAGCTCAGTCGGGCGTGGTTCGGGGGAGTGTGACGACTGGCCGCTTGGGGGGTCCGCGGAGACTTCGGTTTCCGTTCCTGGGATGGCCGAGAACGCAGCGGCGCACAGGAGAACGTGGTCAGGTCCAGGCCGAGGTTGAGCTTGATAGGCAGTGCGGCAGTGGGACCGAGCGAGCCGCTGAGCCGGCCCCAGAGTCTCAAGACAGGACAAATTACAACGACGACAACGCCGCCGCAATCCCAGCCGAGTCAGTTCCATCGGTTCGCCGGTTGCGCGATCTCGCGCCGCCAGAGCTCGACACCCCGTCGGACAGTTAACCGGCAGCGGATCATAGTGAAAGTTTCCCACTTAGCGCTGCTACCATCTGAGAGGCTCTCAGCTTCGTCACACCTGCCGGCGACGAGCCAGACCTCCAGTGTGACTCCAGACGGATCCGCGCTGCGAACGACATACCGTTCAATAATCCACCACCACTGCCAATTTTGGCGAGAGGGCCAATGCCTTATGAAAAGAACTCCGATGATCATGATGATCAGCGCAGTAGTCCTACTTGTCGGGATCGTCGGACTATTGGTGGGCCTCTTCCTGCCAAAAACTGCAGACTTACCACGTGAGCAGTACAGCGATGATGCGACGCTCGAATGTGGGACCTTTTTCAATCCGAAGGAGTTCGAGCGCATTCGAATTGAGGAATTCGTAGATTTCGACGTTACTGGCAACCCATACGCGCAAGAACTAAACCGGAGCCTCGGCCAATCACGAATCGATCACACAGAACGGTGTATCGAAGCCACCAAATTCGGGTTTGCCGAGACGCTATCCGTGATAGCCATCCTAGCTGGGTCCGCAGGACTCGGATACGGCGCCTACAACCTGTTTCGACTCAAGGAAGCGCCGCAGGAGGATAACGAAAACACTATAAACGTGTGAATTAGTTATGAGCTCCGCTGCTGTGATCCATTCGTCAGCGGTCCCCATTAGCCTCGCTCGCCCTCCCGCCAGACGTGCGCTATCTCATTCAGCGTAACATGCGCGTAAACGCGCGGCCCACTGCGAAGCACACGCGTACTTGGTGGAATGGTAAGAACGCACCTCGATATATCTCTTTGCACCGCCTGAAGAAAGGCTGTTCGTAGTGGACTTACTGAGCGAAGATTGGAATCGGCCCGGGAGACACATCCAGGGCCCGTTGTACAAGGCTTCGACCCTGAATCTGATCGGTCTCCTGCTCGGCGCGTTGCTGCTTGTGATCTCGGCCTTCTATGCGCTCTCGTCAGTTGAAGCCGAGAGTGATAGTGAGAACACCCTCTATTGCGGGTCGCTCGCACAACCGGCTCCCAAGCAGAGTGCGGATACGTCGTTTCATGCGGAAATCTTGGGATATCAGAGCAGGACAGCGAGTAGTGCTCCAGAGAACGAACTCGAGTGCATCTTCGCGAGGAGCAGGAACTCCGGTCCGGCATGGGTCAATGGGCTGATCGGCATGGGCCTCCTCGGCACCGCCGTGCTTTTCATCCGTGGACGGGATCCGGAAGAGAACGTATGGGGGCGGCTTACCCGCGGACAATCCGCCCGGCCGGTCGGCCACGCGCAGTCGCAGACGGCCGGCCAGCAGCCTGCCGGGTGGTACTTGGATCAGGCCGACCCCACGCTCGTCCGGTGGTTCGACGGTAGTCAGTGGACCGCCGCCACCTTGCCGAAGTCAGAACAGTTACCCGAAGCAGGGCCCGTCAGTTAAAGGGGAATCGGGCATCCGCCCGACCAGGCTCCCGGCGCGGCCTCGACCCGCGCCGATCAGCGACGTGGAGCAACTGCCAACGGCGCTGCGACCACGCAGCGGGGCCGATGCAGTTCATCCCCGAATCGTGGAGAGGTGTCCTAGCTGAGTTCGTCGGCCAGTCGAACCGCGGGGATCCAGTCGATCCCGAACACCCGGGCCACCTCGGCAAAGGTCGATGCGTCCGCATCGGTGCTGGTGGCGGAGGCGATCAGGCGGGACAGCATCACCGTCCCGGCCTGCTCCTCGATCGTGCCGGCCGCCGCCAGGAGCGACCAGGAGCAGACCTGGTTGTTCCGGTGCGCGCGGCCCATCGTCTGTTCGGCCAGGAGTCCCGAGTAGCGAGCCTGGTGGAAGAAGCCCCTCCGCGGGGTGGCGGTGGCAAACGAGCCGTCGGCGAACTGCTCGCGCGCCTGCAGGTTGATCGCGGTGGGCGTATTGAAGACCACCACCGGCGCCTGGCCCCGCTGGAACCGCATCCGCTCGGACTCGGCCTGCGGATTCGAGCCGTAGATCCGCGCCACCGGGATCCCGTCCGCCTCGAGCATCTCGGCCACCGGGTGCGCGGCCGTGGACACCATCTCGGTAGCGATCAGCACCTGGTAACCCCGCTCGAGTTCGGCCTTGGCCGCCGCCACCGTGTGCTCGACCCGGATCATCGACGCCTTCTGGCGCAGCCTCACCAGCGCGGCAAGGCCTCGGGCGACGTTCTTGCCCGTCCTCGCCAGCTGCATCTCTCGCTGGAAGTCGCCCCACTGCAATTCGTAGGCCCGCCATTGGTCCGGGGTCAGCTCCACCAGGTCCACGTCGAAGGGCGGCGGTCCCCACGGCGCCGACCGGTTGAGCATCAGCGGCGGATCGTGCCGCAGCAGGATGTCGCGCACGTCGCCGATGGCGGACTGCTGCGTCTGCAGCGACTCCTTGGCCTCTGCGGTCCACGTCCACTTGCCGTAGGAGGTCTCCAGCGGCACGCCCCTCTCGGCCAGGGCCCGCCCGAAATCCGCCCACCGGGCAGGTGGATCGCCGTGTACCTGCGCATACAGCGACGACAGGTAGCCCCATTCGCCCGGGTGATGGCCCGGGGTGGCGGTGATCGTCAGCACGAACGGGGCCTTGTCGTGCGGCGCGTCCATGCGGGTCAGTCGCCGCATGTAGCTGGTGCGCTTGCTGTTGAACCGGAATTGGTGAGCCTCGTCGATCACCGCGACGTCGACCTTCAGCCGCGGGCGCCCGTTTCGCGCCATGAGTTTGCCCAGGCTGTCGGAGGACATGACGATCCAGCGCAGGTCGTCGTCGCCCAGACCGGCGATGGTGCGACGCCACGACGGGATGGTGATCCGGGCCGGCCTGTCAACCGTCACCAGGATCGTGCGTGCCCCGCGCATCTCCGCGATGGACTTTGCCGCAGCCACCGCCACCAGCGTCTTGCCGGTGCCCACATCGTTGGCCAGGTGGACCTGCCGGATCTCGCGCCGGGCGGCCGAGGCGATCGCCTCCACGTCCGCGCGTTGCTCCGGGCGCAGCGTCATAGGCGCGGCAGTCGCGCCCGGGCCCGTGCTGCCGTTTAGCTCGTCCTCGAGCCACCGCAGATAGGAGTAGGGCTTGCTGGCATAGGGCTGCAGTGGGCTCGGCAGGGACGTGCCGACGTAGGCGTGCGCGGTGAGGGACTTGTAGTAGGTGACCCCAGCCGGTTGCCCGCCGTCCAGTCCACCCCACGGGAGCTCCAGCAGCCACACCTGCTGGCCGGGAGGGATCGACGGGACCGCCGGCGCCGCGCTGGGGCGCTTCTTGGTAGACGTCGTCTTTGTCGCCGACGTCGCCCGCGTAGAGGTCGTCCTGCGCTTGGTAGTGGCCTTGCGCGAGGACCGGGCCGCCATCAGTCGTCTCCGCCGTGGCGGGCGGTGACGAGGGCGGGAAATTCCACAACGTTCTCCTGGATGGTCTTGGCGGGGTCGGGCTTACTCTAGGGGCCGGGTACGTCACCGCCAGGGTGAGCCGGTGCCAGGGCGCCTAAGGGGAGGGCAGGTAGCCGGCGTGGGCGAGAAGCCGCGAGTAGGGACGGGGCTCGGGTTCGATGATGACGACGACGACACCGACCCGCCGCGGCCGGATCTCTGGCCACAGGCCTGGTGGCAGCCGGGCACTACTAAACCGCCAGCATCTAGTCGATCAAGTCGCGATAGGTTCGGCGGGCCTTCATTGCGTGGATGACCTCACGGGTCCGGTCGGCGTAGCGCAGTACGACCATTTCAATGACGCGGGCCATATCCATCGGCTTGCGATATTCCCACGAGGCCCGGTAACTACGCGGTGACAGCAAGCGACGGGCGCCGCCTATCGAGCACCCGTTCCGAAGCTCGAACTATCGACGCCCACGAGGCCAAAAGCTGCCCAGTCGACAAACGAGAAGGCCGGAACCGAGTTGTCTGGAGGGACTTGGTCAAGTCCGAACTCATGTCCTAACTGTCGCAGATCCCTGTTGGTCGCGCGCCTGGTATCGCCCATGGCTGCGGCGTAGGCCGCGATAAATACTTCGGATGAAGTGGGGTCCGAGGCCGTTGATAGATGGCCATAAAAGCGACTCGCGAAGTAGAACGCGGGCGGGTCCCATACCGGCCAGGTAGTACCTATTGCAGTCTCGGCACCGGCGTAGTACGTCGCAGTCTGAATACTCAGCATCTCGTCTTGTTGAACGAAATTTTTCGCAAGGCCCGACTCGCAGGAGCCAAAGAATGCCAAGCCGCACGAACAATTAAGGTCAAGGATGTTTGCCACGGAAACCGGACCGTTATACGTGACAAGTGCGGAGTCTTTCGGGTCCATTCCGGCAGACGAGTGGCCTGTGAAATGGAATATTCCGCTCGTTCGCAAGTGGTCCGAAACGACGCTCTGGGTAGCGTCGCCCCCCGCAACGTGGAGCTTCGAGCCGAGCGCGTCCTGTATAAGCTGCGCCTCGTGCTTCGACCACGCCAGGGGATCTAGCCCCGGCACGTCGCTCGCACTTGCGACAAATACTGTCCTCCGAGGATTGCCGGCGCGATTCACCTCAGAATTCCGCATCGCGATTGTGCGGGATGGAGCAGAAGTCACCTGCTTGCGCTGTTCGGTAAGGTCGTCGCCCAGCTTCCCACATGCCCAAATCGGGAACGCCTGGTAGAAGCCGCCAGGCATCAGAACCACTCTGCTCCTGCTCTGCTCGCTTATAAAATCCCCCAGCGGCCGAAACAGTGACGCGACTTCATCAACTAGTCGGACGATCTGAGGACGCTTTCCGCGCCCTGGATCCGTCAGATCCATACCTCCAAGCTTGTGGAAGTATGGCAAAATCGTCTTCCCCGATAGATCCCTAAACTCCATTCCGCCATACGAATCTCCGTTGCGAATAACGACATATGACGCGGTTGGACTGTGTGTCACATGCACCCACGAAACGTCATCCACTTGGCCGCTGTGGGCCATGGGATCCTCGGACCACGAGCGGGACGAATTCAAGCCGCGCGAGTTCTCGAGGATATGAAACGCGATTTCCCATTCGCCCAAGTGGGCCATTTCACAGGCTGTCAGGCGGAACGTCATCGGGTTCCGCTCGAGGAGCCCAGAAAGCTGCCCAGGAGTCCAGGAACTCCGGAAGGTTACGATGCACTCAGAGACTCGCTTCAGCAGTTCGCGGTATCTATCTTGCTCGTCTGCCTTCGCCTCCGAATTTCCCCCGATAAACCGAGCGGCGTATATGAAATACAGCTCGTAATCGCCTCGGTGCCATAGCGAATCTAGGGCATCCCATGGCGGCAAAGGGTCGCCATGCAGTAGGGACAACTTGCCCCTCAAAGCGAAGATCTTTAGTTTGAGTTTGCTGTTAGATCGGGGGCTAGCTTCCACGAACTTCTCGGCACGGGCCAGCCTATCCTCTAGTCTTTCGACCGCAGCCGCACCCTCTCGAAGTGCGTCCACTTCGGTCGGAACCCAACTCGGCGTCTGATCAAAGCCCAGAAGTGGTGGATTTACTCGGAGAACGTTGCAGTACTCGCCCGCCTCTAGACCGCTAGGGTTCGTCGGGCCCGATTGCCGAGCAAAAGCCTCCGCATCCATGCGACGCATAGCGTTAATGGCTTCGTAATCTAGCCAGGACTCAAGGGTATCAATGACGTTGATGTGATAGGCGGACCTGAAGTTGACAGGTTCACCTGGGTTCTTCCTGAAGACTGCAAAACCACGGTCAAGCCCCTTGAGGATATGCCCATAATTTGCTCGCCTATCCGGCTCACGCTTTAGTGGAAGCGCCATGCGCTGAGCAAGTGCGAGGTTCATCTGAGAGTATGCCCAGTCCACGGAGTTTTTTTCCCGCATAGAAATGGTCTTGCGGCAAAGCTTGTCCGCTTTTGCAATTTCCGCCTGGTCGAAGTTGTGCAACTCCATTAAGCAAAGCGCTGCGTTGGTGTACTCAATTGCTTCGGTCTTTCGGTCTCGCCGGTTGCGCGCGTCTTTGGCTAGTTCTTCGAACAGACGACTCGCATGCCGCCTGCATTCGTCCCTGTTAGGGGCAATCATCCTGCCTATAGCATGGGCGAGAAGACTCTTAGTCTCGTTTACTTGTTCGTCCATACCCAGGGCGCTCGTCATGCGGTAGCACTCACCGAGAAGCCTCGCCGCTTGCATCGCTGCCTCGACGGAGACCGTGGCGCTTATCAGCCTCCGGGCTTGGTCCATTCTGGACTTTCCGAGTCGGAGTACATCGACTTCGGTCAGTCCGCCAATCTGAGCCTCGGATCCGGCGGATTCGAACGTCTCGTGAACACGGGCGATAATGGTGACTGTCTGGCTCACACTGGCTCCCAATCTGCTCTGGGTCCTCGCCATTCAGGAATTAGCGGCTAGAGGTAGGAGTCTATTACTGGCCCAAACGCCCCGGGTGTTATTGGTATAAAGTCGCAACGATTTTTTGCTGCAACTGGATGGCGTGTGGTAACGGCACCGACCCTGTGGAGGTGGGCCGTAAAACGCGGCCCACCTCCACGCGGTCAATCAGATCCGTACTTTGGGGGACCTGTCCGCTAGATGACTCACGAAGTGCATCCCTGACTTGGACCCCTTGATTCGGCAATTTCTCTGGTAGCCGGACTTGCCGCTCCGGTCCTTGTTGAACTTGTCAGGCGACTTCGTGGTGTCTCACTTGGTGCAAGGGATTAGTCCCTCGCCAGTAGCTTGAACCGCCCCAGGTTTCCCGCCGCATCCTTTTCGAGTCGAGGAGGATGGCTGCATGCCGAAGAAGATCGATCCCG
>NZ_JAWLRW010000049.1:0-535 GCF_033142235.1 Rhodococcus sp. IEGM 1408 | reverse complement strand
CGAAGGCGACCGACTTCTCCTCCTCGCCAGCTGTGGGCGTGAAGGCCACGGTGGACGGCACCGTGGTCGAGGTCGGTGGCCCCTATCTCCTCGACCAGCATGGCCGCGACGAACTCCCTGTCGCCGATCACTGGCGCACCGAGGGCGCGATCATCCTGCACATCCTCGCCAATGGTCGGGTGATCGGTGCGCTGCGGTTGGCCGATGAGATCCGGCCCGAGTCCCGTGACGCCGTCGACGCGCTCCATGCTGCCGGTGCGCAGGTCGTCATGATCACCGGCGATGCTCAGGCCGTCGCCGACACCGTCGCCGCCGAACTGGGCATCGACCGGGTCTTCGCCGGGGTCCGGCCCGAAGACAAGGCCGCCAAGGTCGCCCAGCTCCAGCACGAGGGCCGCAAGGTCGCCATGGTCGGCGATGGGGTCAATGACGCCCCGGCGCTGGCCCAAGCCGACGTCGGCATCGCCATCGGCGCCGGGACCGACGTGGCGATTGGCTCCGCCGGCGTCATCCTGGCCTCATCGGATCCCCGCTC
>NZ_JAWLRW010000048.1:0-541 GCF_033142235.1 Rhodococcus sp. IEGM 1408 | reverse complement strand
CTGAACTGCCCCAGGTTTCCCGCCGCTCCTATGTGGGTTGAAGCTCTCGGCTGAGAGCGGCGTAGTAGCTCTGCTCGAACTCGATGGGCGGGACGTAACCCAGGGACGAGTGAAGCCGTTCATTGTTGTACCACTCGACCCACGCGGCGGTGGCGTACTCAACGTCCGAGATCGTCTTATACGGCCCATCGTGGAAGATCGACGACCGGATGCACTCGGCTTTGTACAGACCGTTGATCGTCTCCATGAGCGCGTTGTCGTAGGCGTCACCGACGCTGCCTATCGAGGGTGCTATCCCCTGCAGAGCGAGGCGCTCAGTGAACGCTACAGATGTATATTGACTGCCCGCATCCGAGTGGCTGATCAGCGTCTTCGGTGCTACCGGGCGCCCCTCGCGGTCTCGTTGCCATAGCGCCATCCGCAACGGGATCGTGACCAGGTCGGCGTGCCTTGTCGTGGCGGCATTCCAGGCAACGATGCGCTGGGCGAACACGTCGACGATGAACGCCACGTAGGTGAAGCCGGCCCACGTTCGGACGTA
>NZ_JAWLRW010000047.1:0-543 GCF_033142235.1 Rhodococcus sp. IEGM 1408 | reverse complement strand
GCTTGTTCGAGGGCGTAGACATGTCCGTGATCGCGGACCATCGCCCCGGTGCCATCGGCAGCGAGACGATGTCGGGCGATGGTGATGCCGGATGTGGTGACGATGTCGATGACATCGGAGCCCAGAACGTGCGTCACTGTCACAGCGGCACAGGCAAGTTCGGGTGGGACCGAGTAGCGGTTGCCGCGATAGGAGACCAGCGCTTGGCGCGAGACGGCCCGGTCGGTGGTCAGGATCGCCGGATATGCAGCCGCGGGCATCGGATGCAACCCCTCGGTGGTGGCGATCGTCGCCACCGACGCCTTCCCGTCTTTCGTGGGCCGCAGCCGGGTGTCCCTGCGCAGACTGCAGAACCGGTCGAGGCTTGATTGGGCTTGCTCGACGGTCAGATCGTCGGCGACTGTGCGCCACCACCGTTGGGCTGCAGTGTGATTGGACTTCTCTACCGCACCTTTGCGGTTGCCGCGGCGGGGTGGGCAGATGGCAACGGAGACACCGTAATACTTGGCGACGCCCGCGAAGCTGGCCGTGATGCGACCGGAG
>NZ_JAWLRW010000046.1:0-545 GCF_033142235.1 Rhodococcus sp. IEGM 1408 | reverse complement strand
GTATTCGGTCGACAGCCAGACGCTCACCGGCTTGACGCCTCTGGGGAAGTACGCACCTGCGGGAGAGGCGATCAACATGTAGCGGTACGAATCGGCCGGGCGGACACCGAGTCCGGCTTCGGTGGAGAACATGTACGGCCGGACGTAGAGCGCGTCCTCGCCGCCTGCCGCGGGGACCCAGTCGTGGTCGAGTTCGAGCAGCTTCTCCATCGATCCGATGAACAGCTCGTCGGGCAACTCCGGCATCGCCAGACGGCGAGCCGAGGAGCGGAAGCGCTCGGCGTTGGAGTGCACCCGGAAGGTCGAGAGGTCGCCGTTCGGCTGACGGTAGATCTTGAGTCCCTCGAAGATTGCCTGGCCGTAGTGCAGGACCATCGCGGCGGGGTCGAGCTCGATCGGACCGTACGGCGCGATCGTGGCATCGTGCCATCCGCCGTCACGGGTGTAGTCGATGTACACCATGTGATCGGTGAAATGTTTTCCGAAACCGGGTGCAGCGAGCACCGCGTCGCGCACGGCGGGCGTAGCGGGCGAGGGATGCTGCA
>NZ_JAWLRW010000045.1:0-567 GCF_033142235.1 Rhodococcus sp. IEGM 1408 | reverse complement strand
GTGGTCGCCGGCACGGTGGCCACCGACTCCGGCTTGCGCGTCGAGGTCTCCGCAATCGGTGACGACACAGCCCTGGCCGGAATTCAGAAGCTGGTGGCCGACGCGCAGGCATCCTCCTCGCGTGCCCAGCGCATCGCCGACACCGCGGCCGGGTGGTTGTTCTGGTTCGCCCTCGGTTCGGCGGCGATCACCGCGGTCATTTGGAGTGTCCTGGGGTTGCCGGATGCGGCGGTGGTTCGCACGATCACCGTGCTGGTGATCGCCTGCCCGCACGCCCTGGGTTTGGCGATCCCGCTGGTGGTCTCGATCGCCACCGAACGCGCCGCCCGCGGCGGCGTGCTGATCAAGGACCGCCTCGCGCTGGAATCGATGCGAACGGTGAACTCCGTGCTGTTCGACAAGACCGGCACCCTGACCAAGGGCGAACCCACCGTCACCGGGATCGAACCGATCGAGGGACACACCCAAGACGAGGTGCTCGCCCTCGCTGCGGCGGCCGAGAGCGACAGTGAGCACCCGCTCGCCAGAGCTGTGATCGGGGCCGCGCGAGCCCGCGAACTGGCCGTG
>NZ_JAWLRW010000044.1:0-576 GCF_033142235.1 Rhodococcus sp. IEGM 1408 | reverse complement strand
ACGAGGGCTTGGCGGTGAACAAGAAGAAGGTGCACCGGCTCTGGAAGGAGGAGGGTCTGCAGGTTCGGATCTACCATCCGCGCAAACGCGCCGGCATAAGCTCATGTCCGCAGATCGAAGCCGATGCACCGAAAGTGGTGTGGGCTATGGACTTCCAGTTCGACTCCACGGTCGACGGGAAGGCGATCAAAATCGCGTCGATGATCGACGAACACACCCGGCAGTCCCTGTTGAACATTGTGGAACGTTCGATCACCGCGCAACGACTGACCGACGAGCTCGACAAGACGTTCGCGTTGTGGGGCGGGCCGCCGATGGTGCTGCGGATGGACAACGGTCCGGAGTTCATTTCCCATGTGCTGCAACAGTTTTGTCGTGACCGTGTCGGTATCTCGTACATCCCGCCGGGGACGCCGTGGAACAACGGACACATCGAATCGTTCAACAACCGACTACGGAAGGAGTGCCTCAACCGCAATCACTGGACGAGCCTGCTCGAAGCGAGGGTGGTGATCGAGGACTTCAAAGACGACCACAACCATCGACACCGGCACTCATCACTGGGCTACCTCACGC
>NZ_JAWLRW010000043.1:0-613 GCF_033142235.1 Rhodococcus sp. IEGM 1408 | reverse complement strand
CTCGTTCCTCCACACGCCACCCTGCGATCAGGCGGGAGTGGATGTCGATGATCGAGTACGCCTTGAACGAGGCACCGCGCCACGGTGAGTGCAGATCGGTGATGTCCCAACTCCACACCTGACCGGGTGCGGTAGCGGTGTGCACGGGCATCGGGCGCGGGGTTCGGGTGCTCTTCTTGGTCGGTGTCTTCGGGCGGTTGCGTTGGTCGAGGACCGCTGCTGCGATACGCCACCACGAGCGACGTGATGCGATCATCGACCCGTTGTCCCAGGCGGTGGCGAAGGAGTGATCGACCGAGTTGCCGGCTTGCCATCCAGTGTCGATCAACGCTTCGACCCGGGTGCGATCGGTGGTGTCGATCCTGCTCGGATACTTCCGATCTCGTTGGTGCACAGGGTGTTCGGTCTTGACCCTGGGGTTGCGGCGGTAGTGCCACGTCGAGCGGGACAACCCGACCAACGTCAATGCTCGACGCACCGATCCGGTCAGTGGGGCCAGTTCGTCGACGAGGGTGTTCTCGGCGCTCAGGAATCGGTGGGATCGGGTGTCGGTCGGGTGTCGTCGGGCTCGGGCACGTTCAGTGTGTGCAAGAGCCCGATAGCTTTTCCCAGC
>NZ_JAWLRW010000042.1:0-640 GCF_033142235.1 Rhodococcus sp. IEGM 1408 | reverse complement strand
CATGTGTGACCTGCCGATCCCGGCGGGGATCAGGGCGATCGCCCGGGGTCTGGGGGTGGCCGCCTCGACGGTCTGCCGGGAGCTTGCTGCCCACTCGTTGGAGCACTGGGGCAAGAAGCGCTACGACGCCAGGCTGGCCCACCACCTGGCCCTTGGCAAGCGCACGCGCTGCCGGCCGGGCAAGCTGGAGGCCACGCAGCTCCGCAGCGAGGTCATCGCCCGGTTGAACCGGAAATTCTCGCCTCAGCAGGTCGCCGGGGAGTTGCGGTTGGTGTTCCCCGATCAGCCGGAGCTACACGTGTCACACGAGACGATCTACCAGGCCCTTTACGTTCAGGGCAAGGGTGCACTGCGGCAAGAGCTGAAGGTCGAGAAGGCCCTGCGATCGGGGCGCAAGACCCGCGTTCCCGCCTCCCAGCTGCCGCCCCGCAGCTCCCGCCCGTGGCTGCACGGGGCTCGCCTTTCCGACCGGCCGGCCGAGGTCGAAGACCGTGCCGTGCCCGGCCACTGGGAGGGCGATCTGGTCGTGGGCCCGAACAACTCCGGGCTCGTCACCCTGGTCGAACGGCACACCCGCTACGTGCTGATCGGCCGACTGCCCGGGTGCCGGGACAGTGCCACGGTCAACGACGTGCTCACC
>NZ_JAWLRW010000041.1:0-723 GCF_033142235.1 Rhodococcus sp. IEGM 1408 | reverse complement strand
CTCCGTGGCTGGGTGTTCCGTCCGGCGACGCTCGCGTCCTCGGGTTCCGGTCTGGCTGCTCGCTGAGCTGTGACGTTGCACCATTGCGTGCAGACATCGATTGCTACCTCTAACAGAATCCGGGCAAGCCTCCGCGTGTCGCGCATCGATCGCCCTAGGCTTGCGAGCTGACGTCAACGCGAGGAGGCATCTCGATGGCCAGGGATCTGACACAACTCGAACTTCTGCAAGAGCTGGTGCCCACTGCCGAGGACAATGTGAACCGTCACATCTCGATGGCGCGGGAGTGGCACCCTCACGACTACGTCCCGTGGGACGAAGGTCGCAACTTCGCCGCACTCGGCGGCCAGGACTACGACCCGGAGCAGTCCAAACTCTCCGACGTCGCACAGGCCGCGATGATCACCAACCTGCTCACCGAGGACAACCTGCCGTCCTACCACCGTGAGATCGCCGAGAACTTCTCCCAGGACCGCCGAGGAGAACCGCCACGGCATCGTCATGCGCGACTACCTCGTCGTCACCCGCGGCGTCGATCCCGTCGCCCTCGAAGAAGCCCGCATGATCCACATGACCAACGGCTACGTCTCGCCCGCGGGGTCGCAGGTCGGTCTGCTGCACTCGGTCGCCTATGTGACCTTCCAGGAACTCGCCACCCGCGTCTCGCACCGCAACACCGGCAAGGTCTGCGACGATCCGATCGCCGACCGGATGCTCCAGCGC
>NZ_JAWLRW010000040.1:0-729 GCF_033142235.1 Rhodococcus sp. IEGM 1408 | reverse complement strand
GGGCCGGCCTCGCTGGTCTGGGGTCGGTCGCGGCAGGCCAGCAGGTGTCCGAAGCGCAGATGAAGGCCCTGTTCGGTGAAGGACTGCACCCGAACGCGGACCTGATGTTCGAGCTGGCACTCGCCCAAGGCGCGTCCCAGGCCGACGCCGCCCGGTCGGCGAAACTGGGCCGGGCGTTCAAGATCGACTCCGGCGCGACCGCGTATCGGGTGGCGTGCGCGGAGGCGTTCGTGGCGCACAATCTCGCACGCGGGCAGAAGTGGAACGCGGCGATCGACGACGCCGACCGCGCGCGGATCCGCACCGATGTCGGATCGAAAATGTTCGCAAAGGAGTACGGACGCGCTCCGGCCGACGAACGGGAACTGTCCGGGTGGGTGGCCAAGGTCGGCCGGCAGAAAACCAGCGCTGTGGCCGGTTTCGACTTGACGTTCACACCGGTGAAATCGGTGTCGGCATTGTGGGCCGTCGCCCCGCGCGAGGTCGCGGAACAGATCGAAGCTGCACACGAGTCCGCGATCGCCGCCGCGGTGACGTACCTGGAGAAGCACGCTTGCTTCACCCGCGTCGGGACCGGGGGAGTGGCGCAGGTCGACGGCAACGGTTTGATCGCCGCACAGTTCACCCACCGTGATTCACGCGCGGGGGATCCGAACCTGCACACCCACGTCGCGATCAGCAACAAGGTCGCCGCCACGATGCCCGACGGCACCACCAAGTGGCTCGCAC